>JAAUOP010000044.1 GCA_012034805.1 Synechococcales cyanobacterium CRU_2_2
GCGACCGCCCGCCACCGCCACCGCCGCCGCCGACCGAAGGAGGCCACCGCCACCACCGCCGCCACCGCGATTTTCGCGAGGGCGGGCTTTGTTGACGCGAATGTCACGACCCATCCACTCAGCACCGTCTAGCGCTTCGATGGCAGCTGCTTCTTCCTCATCAGAACTCATTTCCACAAAGCCGAAGCCACGCTTGCGGCCAGTTTCCCGGTCGGTAGGCAATTGGACGCGCTTAACAGTACCGTACTCGGCGAAAACTTCAGTCAAATCCTGTTCCGACGCGTCGAAGGAAAGGTTACCGATATAGATGGACATTATGTGGGTTTCTCCCCAAAATCAAGAACGAATGGTGCAAAGAGGTGGATTTCAGAGAGGAACCGGCAAACTAAAACGTGAAAAACCCGTCGATACCAGGAACAATCGCTACAACCGAAAACTCATCTCAATCGTATTTTAGCACCGTTCGTTGAATTGGGAACTGCCCGACGGCGAAGCCTTTGGGTTGGAGCTGAATCGGAGGCCACTCGGTGCTCCCTAGCCAATTAATCCTCCAATCCTCAAGTCGCTTGTCTAGCGAAGGGCAGTTTCTGGCTGACGGGCCGGTTGCGCGGACCCACTGGGTTCAAATAGGGCAAGGTAGAGCCAGCCAGCGGCGATCGCCCCCGCAATTGGAGCCACCCAAAACAGCCAAAGCTGCGCCATCAGCTCCACGCGGCCTAACAATCCCACAATCAATGCAGGCCCAGTGCTTCTGGCTGGATTGACCGACGTGTTGGTCACCGGAATTGAGATCAAGTGAATTAAGGTCAGCACCAAGCCGATACCTAAGGGCGCAAATCCCTTCGGCGCGCGCCGATCGGTCGAGCCCAGAATGACCAACATAAAAAAGAAGGTCAACACCGCTTCTATTAGCAAACAGGCGAGCAAACCATAGCCCTGGGGCGAGTGAGTCCCAAAGCCGTTGGTCGCCATAGGGTTGCTGCCGGTGAGACCATAGCCGGTTTTGCCGGAGGCGATTAAATAGATAAAGGCGGTGCTGCTGACAGCGCCAATCACCTGTGCCGCAATGTAGGGGCCCAGCTCCCGACCGGGAAATCGCTTACAGGCCCAAAGTCCAAAACTGACGGCGGGGTTGAGATGGCATCCGGAAATATGACCGATTGCAAAGGCCATACTTAATACCGATAGACCAAAGGCGATCGAAACCCCAACCGTCCCGATTCCGAGTGCAGCAGTGGCCTGGGCTGCAGTATCCGATGCAGTCTGGGTATTTAGCTCGGTATAAGCAGCAGCAATAACAGCACTGCCCACCCCTCCTAACACCAACCAAAACGTGCCCAAAAATTCCGCGACACACCGTTTTAAGAGTGACATTTTTACCTCTGGTTTAGAGTCGAAAAAGACCAAGAACATGGCAATCTGGCGCTCACTTTATCTGAATTGCTCGCGAGGTCGCCGCAGTTTCCTTACTTCTTAACCATTGGGCTTCTTTGTCTTTGAGCACACAACGTCTTTGAGCACACAACCGGACGAGCGCAGTTCACTACGGCTTCCATGGCGCTACGGCAAACCCAACTCAAGGGGTGTAACGACCGAACAGCAAGAGCTTTTGCCTTCGGTAAACCCTCAAAATAGTGTTGTAACCTCATCTGTCGGCGTGGCGGCGATCGCCCAATACTAGGGGTGTGAGAAGTCCGACGGTGAACGGACAAACAGTTCCCGGCTTCTAACAGTTCCTCTACCTTTTTCCCACCCATGAAAACGGCAACCCGTTCACAGTCGGCCTACAAAACCTTTGTGGAGCAAGTCCAAACAAGCCAAGTGCAGCAAGCTCTGCTCAAGCCCGATCGCATTGACTATCAGCTCAAGTCCGAACTGGGCGGTCAGTTGTTTTATGCAGCGTTTGGTGGCGATCGCACCACATTGCAGCAGCTGCTCACCACCCACAATGTCCCTTTTGTCATCCAAGAACTTGGCCCGACACCCGGCAACGATCTGGCCGGCCTCGCGACCCTGGCGCTGTCGGCGGGAATGCTGGTGGGTGCCTTTGCTTGGCTGACCAAATTAGCCGAAAATGACGGGGCGGGCAGTGGCTTGGGAAGCGGCTTCGGTGGTGGACTCAATGGCATGGGCCTCGGCAAGAGCAAGGCGCGGGTTTATGATCCTCGCAAGGCAGACAACAAAGCGGGCGTTCGATTCGCCGATGTGGCCGGTGTGGACGAAGCCAAACAGGAGCTGCAAGAAGTCGTGGACTTTTTGCAAAATGGCGAGAAGTACCGCAAAATTGGCGCAAAAATTCCCAAGGGTGTGTTGCTAGTGGGGCCTCCGGGAACGGGTAAGACATTGCTAGCGAAGGCGATCGCAGGCGAAGCCGGGGTTCCGTTCATCAGCATGGCAGCGTCTGAATTTGTTGAAGTTTATGTCGGCGTAGGTGCCTCCCGCGTACGCGATTTGTTCCAAAAGGCCAAGCGCCAAGCGCCCTGCATTATCTTTATTGATGAACTCGATGCCATCGGCAAGTCGCGCGGCAATGGCAACTTGAATGGCAACGACGAGCGCGAACAAACCCTCAACCAACTGTTGACGGAAATGGATGGGTTTGATGGCAATGATGGCGTCCTACTTGTGGCAGCAACCAATCGCCCTGAAATTTTGGATCCGGCACTGTTGCGGCCCGGTCGCTTTGACCGGCAGGTGGTGGTCGATCGCCCGGACAAAAGCGGTCGCGATGCGATCTTGCGGGTGCACGTCCAGGGCGTGAGCCTGGGCGAGGATGTGGACTTGGGCGCGATCGCCACCCAAACTGCCGGGTTTTCTGGCGCAGATCTGGCTAACTTGACCAACGAAGCCGCACTGATGGCAGCTCGCCACAATCGCGAAGCCGTGCTGATGGCGGACTTTGCCGAGGCCTTTGAGCGGGTCGTGGCGGGTTTGGAGAAGCGATCGCGAGTTCTGTCGGCGGTCGAGCGCAAAACCGTGGCCTACCACGAAGTCGGCCATGCTTTGGTCGGTGCACTGATGCCGGGTGGCAGCAAGGTCTCGAAAATCTCGATTGTCCCCCGTGGCATGGGGCCTTGGGCTACACGATGCAAACGCCAGAAGAAGACCGCTTCTTGATGTTAGAAGATGAGTTGCGCGGTCGGATTGCGACATTATTGGGCGGGCGTTCTGCGGAAGAAATTGTCTTTGGCAAGGTCTCGACCGGAGCCAGTGATGATATTCAAAAGGCAACGGATCTGGCAGAGCGAGCGGTAACGCAATACGGCATGAGTCAGACTCTGGGGCCGATCGCCTTTGAAAAAAACCAGGCTCAGTTCCTCGGTGGTAGCAGCAATCGTCGCGCCATCAGCGATGAGGTGGCCGCAGAAATCGATCGCCAAGTGAAACAAACCATCGGCAATGCCCACGACCTGGCGGTGGAAATCTTGCAGCTCAACCGCGAGTTGTTGGAGTTGACAACCCAAACCCTGCTGGAAACAGAGGTATTGGAAGGGGAGACCCTGGCAGCGATTTTGGCCCAAGTGCAAGTGCCTGAGGCGATGGCCGCTGGGTTGCTCAATTCGGGTTGCTGATTGCCTCTGAGCATGAACAATCGCTGGACGGGCGCGGCTCGTCCACGCTCGTCCCTCGCCGGGGAATTAGCCCGCCATCAGTTTGAGCAAGAGAATCAGGCCGATGGTGCCCAGCACCGCCAGAATCACCAGGGCGATTTTGAGTTTGCTGTAGGGCGATCGCCCAACACTTCACCGGTCTGGGCATTGACCACCACTTGGTACTGTTTGTTCTGGTAGCAGTAGGCCGAAATCCACACCGGCAGCAAAATGTGCTTGAACGTCCTCTGACTGTAAGCCGTATCAATCGAATCAACGCGCTGCTCATCGCCGCCAATGTCCGACTCCACATCCTGGCGAATCTGGGGTTTCATCAGGTCTTGGGCGATCGCAAACCCCTGTTTGAGATCCACCTCGTAACGCTGCACTTTGAAACCAGCCAGGTAGGACGCTTGGTAAGGTACCAGGTGCTCCAGAGGCCAGGGCTCCAACTCCTGCAGGGACTTCGGCGCGATTGCATCCCCCACCCCCGGCACCAGTAGATCATCAAAAAAGCGGCTCACCCGACCGCTGGCGTCACGCCAGCGCGTCTGACGTTCCTCGTAATTCTCCGTCACCTGCTCACCGGCGGAATTTGTGACGGTGCGGGTCTTTGTTTCGTAGTAATAGTCGCCGCGATCGCCCGTGTACCGGCTCTCTGTCTGGGCATCGTAGGTCCAAAAGGGCAGATAAACTCCCTGGAGCTGTTCCGGCTGAGCGAGCGCCTTCAAGGCATTGGGAGCAAACCAGCGACTGGCCAACCAAGTTTGGATCGAGGCGTGGCAATCGCGCTTGCCGATGCGAAAGGGCAAAACATACTCCGGCATGACCAGCGGGTGAGCCGCTTGGGGCTCCGCCACAATACTCGTGCCGCAAAAGGGACAATTGCCCGCCGTCTGCGGCGGATCAAAGGTCAAGTTGGCTTGACAACCGCTGCACTGCACCTCCAGAGCCGTGGTAGACAGCGCCGCCATTTGGGTGTTCTGAACCGCAAAGGTTTGGTAGTCTCGCTCCTGAACAGCGGCGTGCTCTCGCGTCGTATGGAGCGTTGTACTGGGGGTCGTCGCTGGGGCATGGGGGTTTTCCTGGTGGCCACAATAGGGACAAACTAGGGCCGCTAGGCTGGGGCGAAATTCCATCGAAGCGCCGCATTGAGTGCAGGGAAACTGCTGCTGTTTGGCGGGAGTGGCTGAAATCATGCTGGAATCTGTTGGGATTATGCTGGGAGCTGTTGGGATTGGGTCTTCGAAAAGCAAGTCCGTTGCCCATCAGTCCTGGACGATCGTCGGCATGGCGATCGCGTCAGGCCCCATGCCTGGGGGCGGAGCATCTTGGAACAACACGGCCAGCTCTGGCAATTCTGCCGCTACGACCCAGCCCGCCATACCTGCCTTCCAGGCGAGGGTCTCGCGGACAATCGGTTGAGTTCGCAACTGATCTAAGCGAAATGGCCCCGCTTGCTGACCCTCGAGGGCCACATACCATTCCGCAGCTTGGGTCGGCAGGGGCGGCGGGACCATCGTCGGGGTGGCAGCCGCTGGGGCTGTTACGGGTTGGGTCATGGCGGGCTGGGTCTGCCCCGAATGCACCTGCAGGTTATTCATCAGCTGCTGCCCCATGGCGATGCCCACACCAAAGTCTAGGGCCGGGTTACCGCCGCCGCTTTTGGCTGACGCTTCCACTGCATTGGCGGCCTGGAACTGGCTATAGTCCTGCATGTTGCCCAGCAAATTCATGGAGCTGCGTTTATCGAGGGCCGCTTCCACTTCCGCAGGCAAGGACACATTCGCCACCAGAATCTGGGTAAGTTCTAGGCCAAAGGCCGCAATTTGAGGCTGAATCCCATCGCGAAGCTGGTTGCCCATGTCTTGGTAGTGGGCCGCAAAATCGAGGAGGGGAATGCGGGCCTGACCAAACCAAGTCGCAAAGGCAGTGACGATAGTGTTGCGAATTTGCTCGCTCATCTCATCAACCTGGAACAGTCCATCGGTACTGACCAGCTCCTGGAGCAGCAGCGTTGGATCTTGGACCCGTACATGGTAGGTGCCAAAGGCACGTACGCGCACTGGGCCTAATTCGGCATCGCGCACAGTGATAGGATTAGCGGTTCCCCACTTGAGGTCGGTAAAGACCTTGGTGTTGAAGAAGTAAACTTCCGCTTTGAACAGCGAGTTGAACGCGTAGGGCCAGCTGTTGAGCGTGGCCAGTAGGGGCAGGTTTTGGGTACTCAGCTGATACATACCGGGCTGAAACACATCTGCCACCTGGCCTTCGTTGACGAAGACGGCGAGCTGGCCGGGGCGCACGGTCAGCTTTGCCCCATCTTGATTTCGTTTTGGTAGCGCTGAAACCGGTAGGCGATCGTGTCGTTGCTGGGGTCGAGCCATTCAACAATGTCAATGAACTCGTTGCGAAGCTTGTTGATAATGCCCATGGCGCTGTGGTGGTGACGACGGCTGAAGGTCGGGAATTGGGGTAGGTGTCGAGGGGGCTGCGATCGCATCAACCCATTGCTTCAAACAGCAACCAACCAGAGTTGCCACGCTCCCAGCATTCCCGATCTATCTATCACGATAACCTCAATCTCTGATGGCCCGCAATGCCCTCACCGCTCTAGCGCAAAGAGCGCTCCATCAGCATTTGGGGCTCAATGATTTCGATGTTTTCGAGGCTTTCTAGGGACTGGAGCTGATTCAGGCTGGCGGCGATCGACCCAGCTTGCACCCAGGCTCCCTGGGGCGCAAAATCGAGCACCTTGACCGTGGTGTAGCCTGCGGCTTGGAGTTGGGCGGCGCGATCGCGGGCATCGACTCCCGCCGCAAACCGCACAAATACCTGTCCTGTGGGCACTGCCGCGAGGCCATTGGAGGTGGCATAGACGGGTGTTACCGGGTCGGCGGGGGTGGGTTCCATATCACCCTTTTTCACGTCTCCCTTTTTCACATCACCCCTTTTCACATCACCCCTTTTCACATCACCCCTTTTCACATCACCTTTGAAGACCGCGATCGCCCCGCCTCCATCCGCCGCCATGACAAACTCAGCCCCTGCCGGATCGACGTCGGTGCTGGCATAATGCACCGCATAGTAACCCGCCCGTTGTTTATAGACTAGACTGCTCGGACTGCTCGGGCTGCTCGGACTGCTCGGACTGCTCGGACTGGACGCCGCCGTTCGAGAGGGGGAAGCCGGGGCGATCGACGCCGGAATGGTCTCTGGATAAATGGACATGGCAGCAGGTGTCTCCTGAAGACGAAAAATGCAAGCAAGCGGGAAGCTGAAAGCGGAAACATCCCCTTCTCGATGACGTCCTAGACCGGAGTGGGGAGCGATCCAGGTGGCCGCCGGCGCGGTTATGTGGGACGGGAGGGCTGCGATCGGCGAAGACGGTGGCGGTGAGAAGAAATGCGACATCGGTTTGCAAAGGGTGCAATGAAGCTAGAAATATCAGGGTTCTCCCGAAAACACCAGCCATCTTGTCCCCTGTCCAAAAAACTTTCCCATTCAGCAGACTCAAGGGGGCTTCATAGACCTGTAAAGATGGTTAACGCCCATCCCCACGAAGCGACCTCTGTATGGCAGTTTGGGGTATCAGTCAAATATTTTATTGCGCGAGAGGATTGGGAATGCCGACATACCGATACGGTGGTAAACAGGGGCCAGTGCATGAACTGCTACTCAGTGATGATTTTATGGTGGTTCGAACCCAAAGTCGCAAGTCCCTGTTTGGGACACAGCCCTATGAAACCGCGCCGATTTCCCATCACTCGCGCAATCTGTTGACCCAGTTTGAATTGGTCAATCAGTTCCAGACGGCTGGGGTGGAAGTGTTGCGCGCCAAGTCGGCCCAAGGTGGCCTTGCCGCCCGCGACCAAACCCGAGCGGCGCTCAAGTCTGAGAACGAGGTGCAGTTTGCCGGTCGGGGCTTAATTGAACCCACTTCGCATAGCCCGGTGCTCTACACCGAAAATTTGTTTGTCAAGTTCCAAGGACGGGCGTCGGCCCAACGCTGTGAGACGGTGATGGCAGAGTATGGGTTGCGGGTGAAGCGATCGCTCGATTTTTCTCGCAATGCCTACTTTGTCTCGGCCCCAGACGACACCGGTCTGGCAATTTTTGAACTCGCAGAGCGCCTACTCAACGAAACCACAGTCGAATTTTGCCACCCCGAACTGGTGCGCGAAAACCGCCAGCGCCAGCTCAGCTTGCCCAAGGCCTTTCCCCAACAGTGGCACCTCGAACCCACCACGATCAACGGCACCCGCATTGACGCCAGCGCCAATGTCGCTGCGGCCTGGGCGCTGTCCCAGGGGGAAGGTCGTGTGATTGCGGTGATCGACGATGGCTTTGACCTTGAGCATGAAGAATTTCGCTCCGTCGGTAAGGTGGTCTTTCCGCGAGACAGCACCCGCAATACGAACAACCCACGCCCCGGTCGCCAGGATAACCACGGCACCGCCTGTGCTGGGGTCGCCTGCGCCGACGGCAGTGCCGGTGCCACCGGTGTTGCCCCCCGTGCCACGTTGATGCCGATTCGCTTGGCCTCAGGTTTGGGGTCGATCGCGGAGGCAGAGGCCTTTGCCTGGGCAGTGCGCAACGGAGCCGATGTGATTTCTTGCAGCTGGGGCCCACCGGATGGGGTTTGGTTTGATCCCAATGATCCGGGCCACAACCGAGTCGTGCCACTGCCCGATTCCACCCGCCTCGCGATCGAATTTGCCGTCACCCAGGGTCGAGGGGGCAAGGGCTGCGTGATTTGTTTTGCGGCGGGCAACGGCAATGAAAGTGTCGAAAACGATGGCTACGCCAGTTTTGAAAAAGTCATTGCCGTGGCCGCCTGCAATGATCTGGGCACTCGCAGCGCCTACAGCGACATGGGCGAGTCGGTCTGGTGCGCGTTCCCGAGCAATAATGGCGATCCCTCCCAGACGGAAGGCATTTGGACAACGGATCGGGCGGGCAATAGCGGTTATAACTGGGGCAGCGATCGCCTCGGCGATCCCATCGGCAACTACACCAATTCCTTCGGCGGCACCTCCAGCGCCTGTCCGGGGGTCGCGGGGGTCGCGGCGCTGATTTTGGCGCGCAATCCGGATTTGGGTTGGGAGCAGGTGCGGGAAGTGCTCAAGCAGAGTTGCGATCGCATCGATGAAGCCAACGGCCAATACGACGAGAATGGCCACAGCCCTTGGTACGGCTATGGCCGAGTCAACGCGCTCAAAGCCGTGGAGCTGGCCACGCCCAGCCAGCCCAACCCCCTAGTGGTATACCAGGCCATCCAAGACGTGCCGATTCAGGATCTGCGCACGGCCAGCCTCTCGGTGACCGTGCCAGAGACCAAGCTGATCCAGGCTATCAAGCTCACCGTCAATCTAGAACACACCTACATTGGCGACCTGATCGTGACGCTGAAATCTCCCGCTGCGCTTGGGATTGCCCCCATCCAGTTGCATAACCGCGAAGGCGGCAGCATGGACAACCTACAAAAAACCTACGACGCAGCCATGGTGCCAGCGCTGGCCCAGTTTGCGGGCAAAAGCGCCCAAGGGGTCTGGAGCTTGGAAGTTCGGGACTCGGCTCGATGGGATACCGGCGTCCTGCGCAGCTTTGCGATCGAGCTAGCCCTCTAGACCGGGTCAAGCGACGGTTTCTCAGCTCCTTAGCCTTGCGAACCGCTGTCTTCTAGACGGCGGTTCGGAGGTCGGGGCAGTGAAAAGCTACCAAACACCGGGCAAGAGCCGATAGCGCACCTGCTCCACATACCTGGGGTAGTCGGGCAGCCCCGCCTGCAAAAACTGATCCTCCAGTCGGGTTCTGAGCGCGAACAATACCACTAATCCCAGGCCCGGAACCCATGCCCAGGGAGAACCCAGGAGCAGCGGTATCGCCAAGTAGGTGAGGATATTGCCCGCATAGCCGGGGTGTCGCACAAATCGATAGGGGCCAGTGTGGGCGACACAATGGTCGCGCTCTTGTTGAATCCGAACCCCTTGGGCAAAAAACGGATTGGCCACAATCGCCCAGACAAACAGACTGTAAGCCAAGCTCACCAGCACGAGCCCCAGGCTCTGCGTTTGTAGCGGCAACTGCTCCAGGCCATACCACCGAACCCCAAGGCCCGCAACCAGCCAAAACAAAAGTGTAAAAACGGTAATCCATCGAATCAGCCACTTGTCCCAAGTGGGCATGGTCTGATCATGCTTTTTTTGCAGGCGTTCCGCAATCACATCCATCCCCTGGGAACCAAGGGCAAACAAGGGTGAAACCATGGCTAGGCCAAATAGAGTCATCATTAACCAGGCCCCAATCCAATCCATGCGCCCAGCGGATAGGAACAGGAGACCGCCAAAGAACATGACATTGAATCCACACCGCATTAACCAAAGACGCCGAAGCTTACGAGGTGTGAGCTTGGCATCTGATGCTGTCATTCTTACCATATTTCGACTGGGTGAAAATCCTAGCTTGACGAAAAATCAAGCAACTGAATCCCCAAGAAAGGGCTGAGATCTGGCTTTCAGATCTCAGCCCTTTCGTTAAAAATCAACCAATCCCAAAAAGGGAATCAGCATAAATTTTTAGAGGAAAAGTTCGATGAACTTGAAGATAGCTTCGATGAAAGCGAACACGCCTCGAGCAATCTTGAAATCACCCATCACAGGCGCTGCTGCAGAAGCACCAGCCTCGACGTTAACAGAGGTATCAACAGCGCGAGTCGCAACTTTCTCGGTATTGACGGCATCCACCTGAACCTCAGCTACTGCGCCGCGAACCAGGGGCTCAACAGAACTGGCAGCTTTGGGGGAGGGGGCGATCAAGCCGGAACCGACAAGAGCAGAAACAGCGGCGCTAAGTGCCAACAAGCGAACCTTTGCTTGAACGTTCATGAAATTCTCCTAAAACTTTCACGTGAGTAAATCGAACCGAGCAGAAACCTGAGAAGCTGCGGAAGGCGACAGCACAATACATCCTGTACCTTGCGTACAGGAAAACGAAACGTCATTTTGCCAATCAAAGAAAATCAGTGAAAGCACACCCAAAATGGGCTGATTCGTATCGTTAGTCGTTGTAGAGAATGCTGCGCCATTCGGCTGTGTATCAAAAATTCGCAAACCCCGTAAGGTAGAACTTTTGCTGCCCTTGTAGATAACTTACCAGATAGAGGCCTGATTAGCGATGTGCCGTAGAATACTTTTTGAAAAATTAAAATACTGATGCGCTGCTTTGCTCTTGTAGGCAAGGGTTTGGCCTAAAAATCTTCAGGTATATGAAAAAAAGAGGTCGAAAAAATCCTGATCACGCATCTTAGGGCATAGCTAGGGGTTGAGCGAATGTCTACTCCAGCTACCAGGCTCTTGCAAAATATACTGATATCTGATCTGAGGATTTTCCCGTAGGTCTAGGTGATCGATGCGATCGGGTATGAGCAAGAGCAGGCAAAACGTTGCGGGTAACCCCTCTGGGCAATCTGTTAGGGAGTTAGCCAGAGCGTTGCCCATTGTAGAGGCGGTTTGGGGAGTCACTTCTGCAGAGTCCATCTGAGGTTGGCCAGGAGTGGGCCAGTAGAACTGAGCCTGGGCCTTACTCGAGAGGGTTTGCCACAGGTGCTGGCGCAGGGCAATCTCTGTATCTGATGGGTCGAGTTTGGTAAGTGAGCATCGGGCCTGTTAGCGTCGGGCGCAGCTGTTTCTACAACTGTTGTCTGTGCGGGGGCTGTTTGGGTTGGAGCTTCTCCGGTAATCAGTCTGAGGCTGCCGCTGAGGCGAAACTGTTCGCGAGTCTTGGGAAAATACCAGCAGGCTTCTGTCCAGGGGTTACGATGGATTTCCTCGATTTTCTGGCTGCGCCGATCGCAAATCAGTTGCAATCGGTCGTCCCCCGGCACAAAGCCTCGAAACACGACGGTTCGATTTGCAGGACGACCGCTGAGCGCGACTGTCGCAAGCTGGAGATAGCGGGCGTGGGCGAGGGCACGATTGCGATGCAAGGCGCGGGCGAGGGGCGATCGCCAAGGGGCTAGGTCAAGGCTGTGGGTCGGCATCGTTAGGAAAATGGACTCAGGCAGTCCTTGAGGCTCTGAATCACTCGATCTTGGGCGGCGATCGCCAATTCCGGGAACATCGGCAACGAGAGAACCTGCTGGGCGGCCTGCTCGGTGCGAGGCAAGCTTCCGGGGCCATAACCCAAGCCGAGGTAAACCTTTTGGCGATGAAGCGGCACGGGATAATAGACCATGGTGCTAATGCCTTGGTCTTGGAGTTGCTGCTTGAGGGCATCGCGGTCGCCCTCTACCCGAACCGTGTATTGGTGCCAGACGCTGCTGCTGCCAGCAACAGCGCGGGGTGCGATGATTTCAGCAATGGGATCGAGTAGCTGGGTGTAGCGCTGGGCGATCGCCTGACGCTGACGGTTCCAAGCGTCTAAGTGGCGGAGCTTAATCGATAGAATCGCGGCCTGAATCGCATCTAAGCGACTGGTGATGCCAATCTCCTCGTGGTAATAGCGTTGGGGCATCCCATGCTCGCGCAGCATCCGCACTTTGGCCGCCAGGGCCGCGTCGTTGGTGGTGATTGCGCCGCCATCCCCGCAGGCCCCGAGGTTTTTGGTGGGGAAAAAGCTAAAGCAACCGATGCGCCCTTGGCTACCGACTTTTTTGCCATCCCATTCTGCCCCCGAGGCTTGGGCACAGTCTTCGATGATGGCGAGCTGGTGGGTTTGGGCGATCGCCAGCAGCTTCGTCATGTCCACGGCTTGGCCAAACAAATGCACCGGGATCACGGCGCGGGTTTGGGGCGTAATCGCCGCTTCGATCTGCCCTAGGTCGAGATTGAACCCCTCCGGCTCCAGATCAACAAATACGGGCGTTGCCCCCACCGCGCTGATCACTTCCGCCGTCGCAAAAAACGTAAACGCCGTTGTAATCACTTCATCTCCGGGGCCAACCCCGAGGGCACGCAGGGCCAAAAACAGCGCATCTGTGCCCGAATTGCAACTGACCGCGTGCTCCGTGCCAATGTATTGGGCAAACTGCTGCTCGAAATCGGCCACAGCTTCTCCCCCGATATATCGACCCGAGGCCAACAGCTTGAGCACGGCGGCTTCGACATCTGGGCGGATAGTTTCGTACTGTTGGGTTAGATCCAGGGGAGGAATATTCACGCGGCTTGGCAGGTAGAGCAGGATGTCTAAAACTCCAACTATCCTACCCCGTCGCTGGTGGCGTCGGTCTACGAGCCAGCCGGGGTTCAGCCGAGGGTAATCCAGACTGGGGCAGCCAAGTTTCGTGCAAATGTGCCCCGTAAAGAAATGCACCTCGTAAATCCGTATATCGCAGGTCAGCTCGGTTCAAATTGGCATAGGACAGGTAGGCTCCACACAAAGTCGCCCCTCGCAGATCGGCGGCCTCTAGGTTGGCGTGAATCAAGTCGGCCCCGAGGAGCGAAGCGTTTTGCAAGTCGGCTTCGGAGAGGTCTGAGTAAAACAAAAAAGCGAAGCGCAAATCGGCATCGTGCAGGTCAGCCCAATGCAGATCGCGGTGATTGAGATAGGCCCCGCGCAGGTTGGGACGCAGATGGGGATGCTCCGCGCGCCACCGGTTCCAGACTTCGACGCCCTGGCAGAGCAAAGAAATGTGGAAGGGGTCGCCTTGGAGGAGTAATTCGGGCGGGGCTGGACTGGGGGGAGGCGGACTGGCTGAAGATGCGGGAAACGAAGATGGGGGAAGTCGATGCGGGTGAGCAACTCGTGGCGTAATTTCTTGTGGAGTAATTTCTTGTGGGGTAATTTCTTGTGGGGTAATTGCTCGATACGCTTGGCTCGCGATCGCCTCCCGGACGGTGAGGTGACCCAGGATTTTGTTGACGGCGGTTTGGGGTATCGGGTGGGCATTTGAATCCTGCGATTCCGAGGCCGGAGATAGCATTTCATCCGCTGAGCAATCGTCCGTTTCCCCACGCTCCAAGTCTTCGGCGTCCTCTTCCCACGGCTCTGTGGGTTGATCATTCTGGCTGGGATTCTGGCTGGGGTTCGAGCTGGCAAGCGATCGCACTGCCTCCCAAAACGCATCCTGGCGAGCGAGCTCGGCCAAACTCGGCCCCGTAGCCTTGGCCTGGTGTTGGGCCTTGGCGGACGTGGCGGCTTTGCCGTGGAGGATGCGATCGCCCCCTGCATTGACGCTCAGAACCTCGCTGTCCGCTGGGGCTGGAAACCTCAGCGCCAAATGGGCAGCCAGGGCAACGGGCGCTTCAAACAAAACGCTGACAAATTCACCCTGGTGGTGCTTTTCAATAAATCGAGCCTGTCGCTCAAACAGTTGCTCTAGCACCTGAACATAGAGCAATGTTGGGATTCCCAGCAGCGTCCACCCTCGGACATCTTTTGCCCGACGAAACCGCACTGTCGCCCAAGGACTTGGCGAACCGGGCTGCTCCATCCTTTGTTCCTCCGATCAGCCACAACAAAATCTCGCCTCATTCAGTACAATTGTACTCAACAGCGAGATTTTGTCTATGTTTTGAGCAGAAGCCCATTTGAGCAGAAGCCCATTTGAGCAGAAGCCCATTTGAGCAGAGGTCTATTTGAGCAGAGGTCCAGCCGGTTTGAAGGCAGGGGCTAATACGCTCCAGACTTTTTGTTAAACACCACCGCAATGGTCTTGATAATCAGACGAATGTCGTACCAGAGGCTCCAGTTGCGCTGATATTTGAGATCAAGCTGCACCACATCCTCAAAGTTTTTGACCTGGGAGCGGCCATTGACCTGCCACTCGCCGGTCATACCCGGCTTGATGTCAAGCCGTCGCCATTGGGGGATTTCGTAATGCTCGATTTCGTCGAGGGTCGGCGGGCGGGTGCCCACCAGGCTCATTTCGCCCCGGAGTACGTTCCAAAATTGGGGTAGCTCGTCAAGGCTAGTGCGGCGCAAAAAATTGCCGATGCGGGTGACGCGGGGATCGCGATCGTTTTTGAACAGCGCCCCTTCAATTTGGTTTTGGACTTCTTGCTTGCGGGCTTCGGCATCCGTCACCATTGAGCGAAATTTCCAGATGCGGAACGGACGTCCCATCCAAGAGCAGCGGGTTTGGCTAAACAAAATTGGGCCGCCGTCTTCGAGTTTGATGGCGATCGCCACCGGCAAAAATATTCCCGCTGTGATCCCCAGACCCACGATCGCACCAACGACATCCAACAGGCGCTTGGCCTTGGAATGCACCGAGGGGTGGGTGACGATTTCACTGGGTTGGGCTGGGTCGGCGTCGGTGATATTTTCTTCGATACAAAACACCTGATCTAGTTCAGTCATAGTCAGAGCCATACGCACCTGCGGCGATAACCGCCGCAGCGTGAGCTTGATGGCCTGGGCTTCGGTATGTTTGCGGCAAGAGATTAGCGCACCGATCCCGCTGCTATCCATAAAGGTTGTTTGCTCAAAATCCAAAATCAGGTGCTTGATCTCAGGCCGTTGGCAAAGCTTTTCGACGGACTGCTTAAGTTCGATCGCCTGGGGAAGGCTGAAAATGGGTGAGATGTGAAGGATAAATGGAACTGGGGACGGCGGCTGGGACGATGGTGGCTGGGACGATGGCGGCTGGGACGATGGCGGTGTGGACATCTGGGTACTAGGAGCAGTCCCGTTGGGGGGAACAAGGGGATTTTTGATTTGGCTAGTGATAGCGCTGTGTGGCGGCTTGAGGGAACCCATAAAAATTCAACTGCGTTCTATGGACCGGTCGAGATTCGAGAAAACTGCACCTGACCCAGATGCCCCTGTTGGCATACTGACAAAACCCCATACATGTGATTTTCACGCGCGTTGAGGTTGAGCAAAATTCAGCGCCTTGTCTTAGCATTCACCGCCGAAGGCCAGAGTTTCGTACTCAGCTAATAGTTTCTGTGACTAAATCAAAGATTTCTGTAAATCTATGGATAAGATTTACCCGTGCTTTACCAGTATCCATGAAAACCGAAGGGCCGCACCTGGGAAATTTTGAGCTGACCGCGAAGGGCGACGACGCTACGGCAAAAATCGATTCAGGGCGGCTTGCAATTCCGCAACTTCGGCTTCAATGTTGCCTTCCTTGGCGGCCCGCACGACGCATTGGGTCAAATGTTCATCCAAGATAATCCGGGCCACCCGATCGAGGGCACCGCGCACCGCCGCCACTTGGATCAAAACATCGGGGCAATGCTCGTGCTCTTGAACCATGCGTTTGACCCCCCGAATGTGCCCTTCAATCCGAGAGAGACGATTGACGATACGCCGAATCGATTCCTGATCGTGGACATGTTGGTGGCCGGGGTGCTGGCTAGGGTGCTGGCTGGGGTGATGGCTGGGGGAATTCTCGTGTCCCTGTAACGGTTGATGCTCCATGGGGGTATGGCTAGGGTCGGGTTGCGGAGCGACTTGAGGAGCAGAAGTGACTTGAGGAGCAGAAGTGACTTGAGGAGCAGGAACGAATTCGGAACTATTCATTACGGGGGCAAACGGGAGAAGGTGGAGCAGGATGGCGATCGGCGCGAGAAGGGCGAAAAGGGCGAGAAGCGTCAGGCCGAGTAACTGCTCGGGGCTGGGCGAAGCCACCCCCCGATTTTAAACCGTCGCTTCAGTCTGTGCTGATTTCCCAACGGGACTGGGGTTGAGTGTGGTGGGAAACCCGTCCCCACAAATCCTCGCCAGCTCGCCTAGCGCTTGTCTAAACTAATGATTACGGCACTGACTCTACGATCTTGATGGTCACGACCTTGATGCCCATGACACTAAGGCTCATGACACTAAGGCTCATGACACTGAGGCTCATGACACTGAGGCTCATGACACTGAGGCTCATGACACTGAGGCTCATGACACTGAGGCTCACAAGAGCCTGATGACGAGAGCTTGATCACCACAGCCCTGAAATCGGTCGAGTTGAATCCCATGCGAATTCTGATATTTTTTTCCCAGGTTCTTTCTCGAGTCTTTGTTCGGGCCGAGGCCCGAAACTCGCTGCGGCGTCGAACCCGACGTCAGTTTGCAACCCACACGATGTCTTTGGTTCTGGGCATTTTGCTGACCATGGGTAGCCTGCGGGTGCTGCCCAGTCAGGCCAGTCCTATGGCCAGTCCTATGGCCAGTCCTAGGGTTTCGCCTGAGTCAATGCCTCCTGTGGCCCAGGTGCCGACTGGGACGCCCTTGGCCGCTGTTCCGCCCCTGGGGCACAGCTTTGTGGCGGATGCAGTACGCAAAATTGGCCCAGCGGTGGTGCGGATCAACACCGAGCGTACCGTGACTCGTAGTCTGGATCCCGTTTTTGAGGATCCGCTCTTTCGCCGCTTTTTTGGCGATGAGTTGCCCCGTAATAGTCTGCCGCGTGAACAACTTCAGCGAGGCCAGGGCTCGGGCTTTATTGTTGATGGCAAGGGTATTATTTTGACCAATGCCCATGTGGTTGACCAAGCCGATCGCGTGACGGTGATTCTGACCGATGGCCGCGAGTTCAAAGGCACGGTGCAGGGGGCGGATCAGCTGACGGATTTGGCGGTGGTTAAGATCGATACCAAGGGCGAGTCCTTGCCCGTGGCGAGCTTGGGGAACTCGGAGAGCATTGACGTCGGGGATTGGGCGATCGCCATCGGCAACCCCCTGGGGCTCAACAACACCGTAACCCTAGGCATTGTCAGTACCCTCAGCCGCTCTAGCTTTGACGTCGGCATTCCTGATAAACGTCTCGAGTTCATTCAAACTGACGCGGCGATCAACCCTGGCAACTCCGGTGGCCCGTTGGTCAACGCTCGAGGCGAGGTAATCGGCATCAACACAGCGATTCGGGCGGATGCCATGGGGATCGGGTTTGCGATCCCCGTGAACAAGGCCAAGGCAATCGAAGCTCAGCTGCTCCGCGACGGCAAGGTTACTCGGCCCTACATTGGCGTCAATATGGTTACGCTGACGGCCAAGGACGCCCGCGAGAATAATCAAGACCCCAATTCCGATTTAATTGTGGCCGAGGTAGATGGCGTCTTGGTGGTGCGCGTGTTGCCTGGAACACCTGCCGCCGCAGCGGGTCTGCGGCGTGGTGATGTGATTACGAAAATTGAGGGGCAGCCGGTGCGGGATGCCAATGATCTGCAAAAGCGGGTTGAGGCAGCTGGGGTGGGGCGATCGCTCCAATTCGATATTCAGCGTCGCAACCAAGCCATCTCGTTCAAGGTCAAAACAGCTGAACTAGAGAATCAAGTCTGAACAATCCGGCGAAAACTGCGTTCGTTAGGGCCGTGCTTGTGGGGGCCGCGATCGTTCGTGACGATTTTTGTACCCCTGAGCCGCCAGTACCAAAAGACCGATTGAAGCCGATGCCCCCAGCAGCGGCCACAGTTCCCCGGTTTGGATAGCCTGCCGCCCCGAACTGCCTAGCCACACAAACGGCAACAGCCCCGGCACGGTGCCCAAGGCCGTGCCGAGGCAATAGTCGCGAAATCGCATCGGCGTCAGGCCCGCCGCAAAGTTGACTAGGCCGTAGGGAATCAGCGGCAACAGCCGAATGGCGAACAGATAAACAACACCGCTGTCGGCGAACTGTTCAGTACGGGGCTGTTCAGCTCTGGTCTGTTGGGTGCGGCGTTTGGCCCAGCGTTGCCCAACCGTGCGCGCGAGGACGAACCCCACCACCGCTGCCACCAGGGCCGCCAGACTCGTCCACACCAGACCCCAGCCCAAGCCAAACACCGCCCCGCCGAGCAAATTCAGCACCGTCGAAGGCAGCACCAGCAGGGTAGCGATCACGTAAATACAAACATAGGCCAGGGGAGCCCAAAGACCGGCGCGGGCGAGGAAAGCTTCGACCCAAGCCGGGTCAAGCTGAAGGAGCGATCGCCCCAGCACCCCCGTCAATCCCAAACTCAGCAGTAACATCCAGGTCGTGGGCTTGAGTTTGGGCATTTTTCTCCTAGGGCAAACACTCAGCACTCCCTTAGATACCCGAACCGTCTAAAAACTTCTCGATCTCTCGATCCTTGAGCAAGCATTGGGTTCGCTGGGCGCTGGGCTGGCTCACGTCCGGCCAAGCCTGGGAAACACTGACTGTATCTGGCCTGTAAGCATCGGCCACTTCAGCGGTGCGGGGTTGTCGGCTCTGGAGCCCCTGCACCTGTTCTTCTAGAGCATCAATGCGATCGAGCAAGGTTCGAATCACCTGGGCTTCCGAGTCGGGTAAGTTGCCGTGCTCCAACGGGCTCACCTTTGCCCCAGAGCGATAGACAATTCGCCCCGGAATTCCCACGACGGTGCAATCGGCAGGCACATCCCGCAAAACGACGGAACCGGCACCGATACGAACGTTGTCACCGATTTCCAAATTTCCCAATACCTTGGCACCCGCGCCCACCACCACATTGTCCCCGAGGGTGGGATGGCGCTTGCCCAATTGCTTGCCCGTCCCTCCCAGCGTCACGCCTTGGTAAATCAGCGCATAGTTGCCAATGATGGCCGTTTCTCCCACCACCACGCCCATGCCATGGTCAATGAAAATACCTTTGCCAATCGTTGCACCGGGATGGATTTCGATGCCGGTCAAGAACCGGCCTAGATGGGAGAACAAACGCGGAATCAGGGGGAGCCTCAGCCGATGAAGGCCGTGGGCGAGCCGATAGATCACCAGCGCCTGTAGGCCGGGGTAGCACAGCAACACTTCCAGCCCGCTGCGGGCCGCAGGGTCGCGCTCAAAAATAATCCGGAAGTCGGCAAGGAGATCGGTTAACACGTGAGACAGCCCCTGACTTAGAACGCGTTGTTGCACATTTCCTGTTCTATCGTTTCTATGCTGGCATGAGAACGGACAATTGAGCTACCACAGCGAGACAGTACAGGGAGCTGAGCTGATCGTAGAAGATAAAGAAAATACAAAGATTTTTGTCCCCAGGGGAACCCTAAGCCTAGCCAGGATCGACACAAGGCGACAAATGTCGATTGAGTGAATGTGAATTGAGTGAATGTGAATTGAGTGAATGTGAATTGAGTGAGGCGATCGCCCCAAGACTTTTCTAAACAAGAATCGGGTGTAGAATAGCGCCTGTGCGCACAATGAGTAGAAATAACCATTAGGAATACTGGAACACTGTGTATGTCTCTCCAAGCCCCTGTCAACTTTTCGTCTGCGGATCTGCAAACGGATTTGAAAAAGAATGTTCAACAGGCTGCTTTTGTCGCCCAGCTCAAGCGTCTTTATAGCGCCAATCAGCAGGCAGAATTCCTGTTTATCCAGGCGGAAGCGGATTCCCTTTTGGTGGAGCTGGAACACCTGAAATCTCAGCAAACGCAACCGACGGAGAAACCGTTGGTCTAGGCTCAAGGCCAGTCTTGCCGTTCGCCAGGGCGATCGCCCAAGATATCGCCCAAGTTACCGCCCAAATTACCGCCTCAAAAACGCGCCAAAAATCAAATCATCAATCCCAAAATTATCTGCTACACTCTTTGCGACTCGCGCCAGCCTCCTGGGGAAATCTGGGGAAATCGCGAATCTGTGTTTTGTGGATGAGGATTGAAAGGATGAAGCGATACGGATTTTTGGTGCTGAGTGCGATCGCCCTAGCCGTGGCGGGCTGCGATCGCGCCCCGGAGGCGAGTCAAACAGAAGCCAATCAGGCGGATGTTAGCAATGCAGCAAATGCTGCAGCTAAGTCCTCCGGATCCCAAGCCCAACCCGGCCAGAATCAAGCTCTGCCGACGGCTTCGAGCGGTCAGGCCCGCGTTAATCCGCGTATTTCAACTAATTTTTCTGGCACTTCTGCAAAAAAAGGTGAACCCAGCGACACGATCGCAAACGGCCTTGAGAACGCAGACGGCCTGAATAAACCCGTCGTCCAGGGACGCAGTAATCCCTTTACCGGTGTCAGCCAACGCGAGGTCAAAGTCACCTACGTCGGCAACGCTCCTGCAGCGACACCTCTGCCCCAGATTCCTCAGGTAACCACCGTGCGAGTTCCGGCGATCGCTCCGGTGGTCGGCTCGGGCGTGGTGTCGGCAGTTTCGGGTACCACACCGAGCGTCAGCCCTGTGAGCAGCCCCAGTAATTCGAGCCTCGGTAATTCTAGCCCCAACAATTCCGCCCCTCGTGTTGCTTCGCCGGCGATCGTCAGTACCGCGTCGTCGTCACTGCCGGCTCCGGCGATACCGATGGCTGTGCCACCCGCTGGCAGCAGTGGCTTCAATGCTCCGGTTGCCACTCCTGCGGTTGCAGTTCTGGCCTCACCAACGGCGGTCGCCGAGGCGATCGAAATCAAAGGTCTCGTCCAAGTCGGTGGCCAGTTTAATCTGATTATTCGCGATCCGGATGCGTCCACCAGCCGCACGGTTCGTGTGGGTGATGTGATCGGCGGTGGTAAGGTTCGCATCAGACGGATTGATGCTCCCGACAGTCAAGACCCCCAGGTTGTCTTGGAGCAAGGTGGCGTCGAAATTCGACGCGCCATCGGCGTTTAGCCGTCACCTTTAGTCCTGATCCCCAAAACCCGAAATTGGCAGCAGTGCAATATAGCGATAGCCCGACTCCAGGGAACTTTGTACAAACAGCTGGCCGCCCTGAATTTCTGCCAGGTGGCGGCTGAGCAGTAGACGCAGGTTCTCGGGACGTTCGGTGGAGGCAGACTGCAACAGCTCCAGTAACTCCTTGGAGTTGGGGGTCGGGCGGGTTGCGGTTCCCACCGGTGCACCCGCGCCCTCAAAACCAAAGTCACCTTCCAACCCCTCGGAATTGACCGGCAAAATCCCGAGGTCTTCACTGCCATCATTGGGTGGTAAACCATCGCCCAGCCAAGGATGCGAGACCCAGAGCGAGAATTGCAACTGGCTCTTTTTGCGGGAAACGTGCAGCCGCAGCACGCTTCCTGCATTGGCGGAATGGATGACGCTAAAAATCAGGTGATAGAGCATCTGCCTCACCTTGTCCTTGTCCAAATGCCAAACCCGCTGCCCCGGTTCTAGGGAGAACCGTAGTTCCAGCTCCCGCTGGTTGCTCATGGGTGTCAGAGTATGGATGACCTGCTGACACAACAACTCCACGTCCACCGGCGTGAGATTGAGCCCGCCCTGGCCGTCCTCTAGAGCTGCGAGATCCATAATTTCTTGGATCAGCGACAGTAGGGTTTGGCCGCTACGCTGAATCACATCCAGATACTCCCGCTGTTTGTCGGTCAAGGGACCATAGATTTCCCGACTGAGCATTCCGGCCATACCCAAAACAGCGGTCAGCGGCGCTCGCAACTGCTGGGTCAATTGGCCGACCAGCTGCAGCCGCAAGGGACTGGGGGGTGCTTCGTTGGGGGCTGGAGCAGAGAGGGGGGAGGGCAGCGGCGGCAGCGGCGCGCTGTGGCTGAGACCAAAGCTCTCGGGCCTCACGGCCGGGGTGGGTAGGGTCATGGCGCGATCGCGCTCAAACTCGCTCACGCTCCAGCGCGCCACCAGCTCCAAGAACTGCACCTGTTGCTCGGAAAACTCACGCGGCTCCAGATCCATCACCGCCAGCGTGCCCAAGCAATGACCACTGGAGGCGATCAACGGTGTTCCCAAGTAGGAGCGGATGCCATATTGCTGCACCAGCATGTTTTGAACAAATGCCGGATGCTGAGTCGTGTCGGGAACCACGAGTACCTGATGGCTATCGACAACGTTGGTATCAAAAGAATCTTCCCGAGCCATGCGGCGTGATTTGGCTAGGGCATTCATCAGCCCCAGCTTAGACAGACCTAGGGCAGCCCGAAACCAGAGACTGTCGCGATCGAGAATCCCCAGCCAGCAAATCGGAGCATCCAAAAACTGAGCCGCAGTCTGGGTCGCTTCTTCAAACACCGGCACACTGTCGGTTTCGAGTAAACCCAAATCTGCCACAGCTAGCAAGCGCTGCTGCTCACGGGCAGCGGCGCTGAGGCCATCTAGGCGACAAAACAACCGACTTTCAAGACCGCTCATGATACTCCCCATTCATGTAATTTACACCCAGTCGCAATAATCGAATATCTATAGGGTAAAGATGCGTATTTCTTCTAGGAGGCTGCGCCGACGATACTGCTTCTTAGCTTACAGGATGCCCATCAGACCGATATTCACAACGCACGGGAAACGCACGGGAAACGGGTGAGCTCCGCAAATACCAGGGCAATTCTCTGACTAGAGCAGCAAAATAGTTGTCCAACGGTTACGATCGCCTGAGTTGCGATCGCGTCCCGCTTCGCGCAAAGCTCCCGCTTCGCGCAATGTCATCTGAAGATGCACCCAAATTTCTATTCTGCGAGAATATCCTGAAAACCGTAGAAAATTGATAACGCTTTCCTAATTATTCGGATTACCTGCGTAGCGAAATCGAGCCCCAGCCCACTGCAACTTCTCTCGCAGGGTCTGGTAGAAAGAGTACGCATCTCGCAAAATGATGAAATTGGCACGGAAATGAGCCTGCTGGATATCCACCCGCTGCCCTGGCCAAATCGAAGTGCCCAAAACACCATCCATCCATAGCTTGGTGCTGAGGTCTGGATCCATCAGCGGCCAAACGCTGACAGTCGAGCCCCGAGGAATCACCACAGGGCGACTCGACAAGCTCAGCGGACAGATCGGGGTAACGATCAATGCATCAATACCAGGATGAACAATTGGGCCATTGGCCGAAACAGTATAGCCCGTCGAGCCCGTCGGCGTTGACACCAGCAGGCCATCGCCGTGGTACTGGTCAATCATTTCGCCGTCCACCTCGACTTCCAACACTGAGGTGGGCATGCGGTCTACAGAGCCGGGTTTGACGCAAAATTCGTTGAGGGCGTAGAAGCGATCGCCCTCTCGATCCACTTCAGTCCAATTCCCCTGCTGGAGCGTCGCCTGAAGCATCATCCTGCGCTCCACCGCATAGCGATCTTCCAGCAGCCGTTGCCACACCGCAGCAGAATCTTGGAATAGCTCAAAGGGCTCGGTCAAAAAACCCAAATGCCCACCCACCTTCACCGCCAAAATGGGAATTCCCTCTGGAGCCAAGTGTCGTGCGGCCCCCAGCACCGACCCATCCCCCCTAACACGATCGCCAAATCGATCGGTTCCACCGCAGAGGCCAAAAACACAGGATAGGGATTATCTTTGGCCCCCGTAGGCCCCAGCAGAACCCGACAGCCTAGAACCTCTAGCTCTTGAGCACAGCGAACAGCCCACTTGTGGCTTAGATCATGACCCGCTTTATAGGCGACAATGGCATGGCGCAATTGCACAGGCTTACCACTTGAGCAGATTGAATTGCTCCATATCCACGGTGTCGCGGTTACGGTAGATCGCCAGCAAAATGGCCAACCCCACCGCAGCTTCGGCAGCAGCAACCGTAATCACAAACACCGCAAAAATCTGTCCCTTGATCATCGCGGGATCAAGATAGTTGGAAAAGGCCATCAAGTTGATATTGACCGCATTCAGCATCAGCTCGATCGACATCAGAACACGGACGGCATTGCGGCTGGTCACCAAGCCATACACACCAATACAGAAGAGTGCCGCCGCCAGAAGCAGAAAATATTGAAGTTGCATAGGGAGAACAGATGAAATTCACGCGAGGTAAGTGATGCTGGAACTGAGTAAGCCGGAAGTGAGTAGGTCGGGGGGGAGTGGCCGAGGTATCAGTGACGATTCGGCTTAATTTGAGGGTTGATCTGCCTTAGCCACTGCAACTAACTCACGCGGGCGCTCAGGCAGCTTGAGGTTCTCGGTACTGGCAGTCAACGCACTCTCCGGCAGGAAGTCGCGGCGAGCCAAGACAATGGCCCCAATGAGGGCCATCAGCAACAGCACCGATGCCAGCTCAAAAGGCAGCAGAAAATCACTAAAGAAATGCTCACCAATCAAGTAAACGGCATCATCCCCCACGGGCGTCGCGGTCGAAAAAGCCCAGGGCGTCGTGATAATCGTGGTGCCAAGGAGCAAGAATAAGCCCCCACAGACCGCCGCTGTCACACCCCGACGAGCCCAGGCAAATTTAACGGGCCGAAAATCTTCCCGTTTGTTCACCAGCATAATGGCAAATAAAATCAACACGTTGACCGCGCCGACATAGATCAGAATCTGTGCTGCTGCCACAAAGCTGGCATTTAAGAGCAGATAGAGCCCCGCAATGCCAATGAATACACCGCCCAAAAGAAAGGCGGCATAGACAACGCTCGGGATGAGAACGACCCCGAGGGCCGCTGCAACAACCGCAGCGGCGAGAATAATAAACGAGACAATTTGTACGCCTTCTGCCAGATTCACCGCGTATTCCTCTTGATTAAACTGTTGGGGTCAGACGAGCTGTGGGGGATTGAACCAGTCGTGGAGAATTAAATAAAACCGCCAAACCGGATTTCCATCTAGCCCTATGTTTGTTTGGGAGTATCCTGCTGGGGAGCTGCCTGAGCCGCTGCAGTCAGGTCTGCGGCCAAGTTCTCGGGCCTGGATCCAGGGCGCTGAGACCCTTTGGGCAGGTCGTGCGGATCCATCACGCCCTTGGGCAGGTAGGCGAACTCGCGCAGGGGCGTCACCATGGGGTCGTTGGTCACTTTGTAGGGCAAGCGACCGAGGGCGACGTTGTCGTAGTTGAGCTCGTGGCGATCGTAGGTCGCTAGCTCGTATTCCTCCGTCATGGACAGGCAATTGGTCGGGCAATACTCAACACAGTTACCACAGAAAATACAGACGCCAAAGTCGATGCTGTAGTGCTTGAGCTGTTTTTTCTTGATGGCTTTATTAAATTCCCAGTCCACCACCGGCAGGTTAATGGGACAAACCCTCACACAGACTTCGCAGGAGATGCACTTGTCAAACTCAAAGTGAATCCGGCCCCGATACCGCTCGGAAGGGATTAGTTTTTCGTAGGGATATTGCACCGTCACCGGGCGACGCTGCATGTGGTCAAAGGTCACAGACAGCCCCTGACCAATGTACCTGGCGGCTTGGACAGTACCCTTGGCGTAGTCTCCGACTTGCTTAAGAAATTTCATCATGGGAGTTGAGCTGAAGACGATGGGTTTGGAGAAGATTGACCGGAGTGTCGAAGTCGAATAAGCTCTTATCCGCCAAAGGCAAAGGGCAAAGACAGCTTTAGGCCTGCGGTAATCAAAAGATTGACAAGGCCGATCGGTAATAAAAACTTCCAACCGAGGTCAAGGAGTTGGTCAATACGAACACGGGGTAGAGTCCAGCGCAACAAAATCGCCAAGAAAACAAATAGGTAGGTTTTGAACAAGGTCATCAAAATACCCAAAGAGGCCGTGGCCACTTGAAGTGCAGCGTTGGTTTCTGGCACATTCAGCAGCGACGCCAGCCAGTCAATGGGAACCGGGGACTCCCAGCCACCCAAGTAGAGCACCACGACCAGCAACCCCGACAACACGAGGTTGACGTAGGAGGCGATGTAAAAGAGCGCAAACTTGATGCCCGAGTACTCGGTTTGATAGCCCGCCACCAGTTCTTCCTCGGCTTCAGGCAAGTCAAAGGGCAAACGCTCGCATTCTGCAAGGGCCGCAATCCAAAAAATCACAAACCCCACAGGCTGCCGCCAAATGTTCCACCCCAAAATGCCGTAGCCCGACTGCTGCTGCACAATGTCGATGGTACTGAGGGAGTTGGACATCATCACGACGGCCAACACGGCCAAGGCCAAGGGGATTTCATAACTGATCGACTGGGCTGCGGCTCTTAGTCCACCGAGCAGTGCGTACTTGTTATTCGAGGCATAGCCAGACATCAAGAGCCCGATAGGCTGGATGCTAGACAGTGAAATCCACAGGAAGACGCCCAGACCCACGTCGGTGATTAGTAGATTTTGGCCGAAGGGAACGATCAGGTAGGAGACGAAGACCGGCAAAATCACCAAAATCGGCCCCAGGGTAAACAGGACAGAGTCTGCCTTGCCGGGAACAATGTCTTCTTTGAAAATCAACTTGAGACCATCCATGGCGGGCTGCAACGTTCCCATGGGGCCGACGTACTCGGGGCCGACACGCTGCTGCGCCCCGGCGGAAATCTTGCGCTCTAGCCACACGCACACTAGCAGACCGACCGTTGCGCCAATAATCATCAGCAGCATGGGCAAGGGCATCCAGAGGAGCTTAGCCAGTCCAGGGGACAGCCCCAGATCGATAAGGGAACGGATGAAGGTTCCTTGGAGGTCAATTCCTGAATTCATGGGGTACCGATTCTCGGGGAGCGACACGGGGCAGGTTCAAAACAGGCCTCAGGGGGTCAATAGTCTCGGTAGTAGTATATCGCTCGAAGGCGAGAGCCTGCCTTAATTTCTACCGAAGGCAGTGCATAGAGAGAGCCTAGGGTGGATCCAGCTGGCGGGTTCCACGTGGCAGATCCGAAGGGAGGCTAGAGAAGGGTATGTTCCAGCTTTTGTCTGGGGGATAGTTCCCTTAAAGCTTTTTGCCGTTTGTCGCGGCGAAGGACGTAGCCCCGACCGTCAGCTTGCGTTCTTGAATGGAGTGGTAAGGGCAAGCATGTTCCCCGGTATAGATTTGGGTTGGGCGGAAGATGCGGTTTTCGGCCAGTTGCTCTTTCCAATGGGCGAGCCAGCCACCGACGCGGGCGATCGCAAACACCGGCGTAAACAAGTCACTCGGAATCCCGAGACGACGATAGACCAGACCCGAGTAAAAATCGACATTGGGATAAATACCTTTGCCACCGAGGCGTTCTTCGACGGCTTTTTCGACGGCTAGGGCAATTTGGTAGTAGCGATCGTCTCCATAATCTGCAAACAGCTGCTCGGCCAAGCCCTGCAAAATCACGGCTCGAGGGTCTTTGACCTTGTAGACTCGGTGGCCAAAACCCATGATTTTCTGCTTGTTCTCGATACAGGCGTCGATGTAGGACTCGACTCGGTCAATGGAGCCAATGGCGTCTAGCATTTCGATCACCTCTTCGTTGGCTCCACCGTGGAGTGGCCCTGCCAAGGTTCCCACGGCCGAGGCCACGACACCATAGGGATCAGTAAGCGTAGAAGCGGTGACACGCGCCGAAAAGGTCGAGGCATTCATCGTGTGCTCGGCATGCAAAATCAAGCAGGTGTCAAAAATCTTGGCGGCCCTGGGATCAGGCTCGCGCTCGTTCATCATATAGAGAAAGTTTGCGGCGTAGTCCAGGTCGTCCCGAGGCTGGATTGGGTCATTGCCCTTGCGCATCATTTGGAAGGCGGCCACCATGGTTGGGATCTTGGCCAACAGCCGAACCACAGCTGCACGGATATACTCCGGGTCATCTAGCGCGCGACGGGAATAAAACAGACCCAGAGCCGCCGCACAGGACTGAAGCGCGTCCATGGGGTGGCCGCTTTCTGGAAAACACTTCATCATGTCTCGAATACGATACTTGAGTCTGCGGTGGTAGCGGATTTCGTACTCAAAGTCTTGGAGTTCTTCAAGAGACGGCAAATAGCCCCAGATCAGCAGAAAACAGGTTTCTAGGAATGTGCTCTGCTGGGCTAAGGATTCGATCGCAATCCCGCGATATTCGAGTATGCCTTGTAGCCCATCAACGTGGCTGACCTGGGATAAAGCCGCAGGCACACCCGCCAGTCCTGGCTTGTAGTCCTCAATTGACGCCATAATTCCTGGAAGTCTCCTGATTAGGTGGCAAAATGCGCAGCCCGATGGCCCCGGAAGGTCATGATTTTATCCTGTTGCGGCTCACCTTGACTGAAGCCGACGCGACTGGATGGGCCGAGAACTCATCCGGCTCAGATCCGGCTCAGAGTAGATAGCGAGGTGGCGTCAACCAAAACAATTGGCTGCGGCCTAGGGGCGAGGGGGCGAGTAAAGATTCGCCAGGGTTTTCGCCAGAGCTTTCGCCAGAACCCTCAACGAAATGCTGGGGTAGACGCAAGCCGATGAGACCTGCCTTCTTGAGCGTGAGGCGATCGCCCCCTTCAACCCGCTCTCCCGACAAACCCGACGGACCAGGACGACTACCCCACAGGAGCTGGCTCGCCCATTCCCCCAAGTTAGGTTCATGGCCAACAATGGCGAGGGACGGGCTCCCCTGATTTTGCGCCTTCTGATCCTGTCGCCACTGGGCCAGCCATCCCAGCCAATCCTCCAGGCGACCCTCCGGGGCGAGGTCGTTACTCAGACCTAGGCGTGGGGAAAGACTGGCCTGGTGGAGAATCGCAGCGGTTTGCTGAGCCCGCACCAAGGGACTAGAAAGAATCAAATCGAACGTCAAGCCGAGTTGATGCAAGCGATGGGCGACGGCTTGGGTGCGCCGCTGTCCCTTGTCGGTCAGCGGTCTGGCCTCATCCTGCGCATAGAGACCGCGATCGACGGCGATGCCATGGCGGATCAAGAATAGGTTCATGGTGGGCTGAGGCTGGGAGATGGTTGATTAACAAACCCGCGAAGGTTTAAACCAACTTTTCAATACTTTCAGTGGGTTTACGGACTCTTCATTGGAACGACCCAATTCAACCTCGTACAATTCAGGATAACTCAGGATTTTCTGGTTAACTTCTGGTCAACGATTGGGTGCATTTGGGGATTGACAGTGTCATGGCTTTAACCGGGTATCTCTCGGACTTTTCGATCTCAGAACTTTTTAAGATGCTCGGGCAATCTCGCCGAACAGGAGTTTTGACAGTTTTGGCAGTTTTGGATCCAGATCGCCATGAACCCGCTGACGGGCCTGCTGCGGGTCGAGCTGAATCTGCCCAGGCTGAATCTGCCCAGGCTGAATCTGCCCAGACTGAATCTGCCCAGACTGAATCTGCCCAGACTGAATCTGCCCAGGCTGAATCTGATCAAACGGTCTCACACTCCCTAGCGATCAATGCCAGCTGCGCCAGTACACGTCGCGCGCGTCATCTGATTTGGTTTTATGAAGGTCGAGTCGTCGCCTATGTCAACCGTCAGGGAAAACGACAGTTTTCGGCGCTGGGCGATCGCCTCCGTCAGTTACCCGAGCCCGGCGAGCGAGCCATCAAAAAATGCAGACGATTCGCCCGGAACATTTGCCCATGGGACAATGGCTGCAAACCCAGGGCCTACTCCAGACCACCCAGCTCCAATCGCTATTTCGAGAGGTCGTGATTCAGCCGATCTCCCAGCTCTGGTCTCTACCCCAGGGTATTTTTCGCTTTCAATCCCAGGCACGCCTCCCCTTAGCCGAGATGACAGGGCTGAGCATTCCGGCATCAGCCCTGACTTTGGCAGGTTTTCGTAACCTTGAAAACTGGTCTCGGTGGGAGGATCAGCTACCGGATCCGAAGGCAACGCTGCTGAAACTCGGTGCGAGTTCCACGGCCCTACAGCTGACATCGCTCGAACTCGATGTTTGGCGAGAGGCCAACGGAGTCAGAGACTTGGTCACGATCGCCCGCAAACTCCAGCAGCCGCTGCACGAGGTTCAAAAAGTCAGCTTTCGTCTCCACCACGCTGGCTTGCTCGAACTTTTAGACACCGCCGCTTCCTTAACGGTGCCGGGTCGGCGGTCTTGGCTACCGCCGATTTTTTCCCAAGCTATCGGCCAAGTTGAAGCGCGATCGCCGCTCGCTGAACCCCTGCTTCGGGTTCGGATCCCGTCACGGATAACGTTTTGAGAGTGCGCACCAGCGGCTGAGCCGTCAATTCTAGGACTTGGAGCAACGGCAGCTTTTGCTCCAGCACCACTTTGTTGTCCCGCCAGTTGACATACAAGTAGCCCTGGTGATCGGTGGGGAGGGGGGCGAGCGCCTGCTGAAAGCGCCTGGACTGAACTAAAGATTGACCCTGAAGCGTCTGCAACACCTGTTCCATGGCATCTAGAGACGTTGCAAATAACTCGTAGTGCTCGACCTGGGCATGGACACCGCGCACCAAAGCGCGAATGGCGCTAGCGGCAGAGGCCTGGTCGCCCTCGGGTTTGAGGCTGGTCCAAGCCGTGACGCTGCGATCGGCAAGGGTTAGACTGCCGATGCTGTAGCCTTGGCTGCGGGCAAGGGTATCCAGATTCTCGATTCCGGCTGCAGTTTTGGGATCCGTGCGATCGACGACAAAAATCCAATCCACACCCTTGGGCCGATTCAGTTGGGCAATGGCGTACTCACCCGTGACCCAGGGGAAAATCGTTTGGGTAATGTCAATTTGCCATTGGTGCTGCAGCTGATCCAGCGATCGATCCACCAGGGTATTGAGGGCAGGATAAGCAGCGAGTAGGGGCTGGGTCTTTTGCCACAGCTGGTCGAGGTGAGCGCTGGAGGCCACGGCGATGCTGTCGCTGGGCAGGTAGCGCAGGATCTGCTCGGGGTCGGTGGCCTGGTTTGGATCAGTCCCCTGATCGGGATCGAGGGCCGTGGACGGCTCAGTCCCACTCGCCAAGGCCGGATTGCTCAACAACAGAGTATCCGCCAACAATCCCCGGCGAGCAACCCCCAACCCCAAGGCCAGCGTATTGTAGCGAGACTGGGTTGAAACAGACTCGGTTGAAACAGACTCGGTTGAAACAGGCTGACTGACACGGCTGACGGCCAATCCCTGCTGCTCCAGCCAGTCTCCCAAGGCATCTAAGTTGGCATAGGCCACTCCAAAGCGCGATCGCGTCAGCAGCTTGAGACTGCGCTGGTAGTCCGTCGCGCTGGCGAGGTTAAGCTCGGGCACCTGAACATTATTCACCGCATCCCGAATCACCTTCGGCGTGTTGGCAAAGAGAATATAGCGATCGCCCACCAAAGCCGTCGCGACCGTTGGGCGATCGCCATCCGCCCCATGCCCATAGATCAGCTTGACACCGCTCACCTGCTGATAATGCAAATCAGTGCCATCCGCCGCCCGTTGTTGCCAATAAATCTGCAAAAACTCCCGAGCCCGCGTCGGATTCTTGGCCGCCAGCGCCAAGAGATAGCCCGGTTGCTGGCCATTGCTGGGATCGCGATCGAGATCTAGGGTCGTCACCGCCAGGGTCACCTCATCGCCCAGCCAGGGTTGAACGTCTCGTTTATAGTCCAGATGGGCCGAGTCGAGCAGCCCTTCCTCAAAGTTGGCTAGGTCGATCTGGGGGAGCTTGGCCAACCGACCAGGACTGACCAACAGCGACAGCGCTAGCGGTGATTGTCGAGGAATAAACGCCGCCGCCGTCGGGGGGCGATCCGTTCCCAAGGATCCAGGCCAAGACCAGGGGCCTTGGAGCGCAAACCAACTCCCGAGGCCAAGCAACAGCGCAGCAGCAACAATCAGCAGCGAACGGAGACGAGACGTCATAGCAGCATTGGGCTGAGGGGGCAAAACCCATCTTAAGGCGTTTCTTTGCCAAACTGTTTCGGGCCAAACTGTTTCGGGCCGGAAATTGGCACCTCGCTCAGCACCGCTGTCTCCCGGCGAGCCGTCGCTGCATCAACCGTTTTGACGGTCAGCACCTGGGGCGGTGTGGCATCCGGAGGATAGATCAAGTCCAGACGAACCACCCGACGTTCACCCGGCTTGAGGTTGAGGAAAACCAGGGCTTTGCCCTGCTCGCCCCGGCGCTGTACCAAGTGAACATAGCGAGTTTGGAGCTGGTCGCGATCGTCGATATAGCGCAACCGCACCGTCCCTCGGAAAAACACCTTGTCGGAATCCCGGTTCAGAAAACTCAGTCCCCCCTCAGCTTGGTCTTTTTTGATCGGCGTTTGAATGGCAATCCCCACCGTTTTGGTCTGCTTATGGGGGTTGCCCAGGGGCAACAGCAAGTTGTACTCAATGCCATAGTTGCCATGGGCCGCATAGGCTGAGTCAGGGTAGCGAGCGAGCATGGGAGCGCTCTGGATCTGTCCGGTGCCCAGGGTGCCCTTGGGCAGCAGACTGAGGCCGTAGGAAAACTCGCTACCCTCTTCGGGAATGGTCAGATAGCTAGCTTCGGGGCCATCGGTGATGCGGGCACGCCAGTGGGAACCCTTGGCAACTCCAGACACGCGACTAAATACAATATCCTCGGGTGGCGTTCCCGGCGGACTGGCGGAGTGGTCGCGGGGCTGCACCAGATCACCGTTGCGGGCTAGGCCTTCCCAATCTGCCAAATTCGGCGTCCGTTCGCGACCGACTTCGTCGAGAGGTGCGCGCAAGGCCATATTGGCGACATAGACCGGGCCGCTGCTCCAGAGTCTGGCGATCGTCGATCGCCCGTTCGAAGATGGCGTCACCTTGCCCACCGGAATCGGCAAGTTCATCAGCATATAACTCTGCTTGGGCGGAATCCGAATCGTCGCAGGCCAGAGCCCCTGGCGGCGTCCGCGCAAAATGTCTCCAGTGATCCGACTGCCAGGCCCCGAGTAGACTTGACCAATCGGGTCTTCGATGTAGGGAGCCAGGGGGATATACAGGGCATCGGGGCGTGTCATATAGGTGGAGGCCTGGAGCACTTCCACCCGAATCGCTTCGTTGCCGGGGTTGTGGAGGAGTGTGCCTTGGAACAGCGTGCGGGTTTCGGCGCTGGTTTTGGCCTGGGTGACGTGGTGGGTGAAGATATCGAACCGGCCTTCGAAGGGATAATTCAGGTGAGCTGCTGGCACACGTTTTTCCCTCGACGGAAACGTCGAAAGCAAAATCCCTTCGCCGCGAATCACCTCGGGGTTGTTGCTGTTAAACACGGGCACGGCGTCGAGGGAGCCGGGCAGGGGACGGACGTCTTGGCGGCGCAGCACCTCTCCAGCATTTCGAACGGTGGAGGAGATTGCGTTGGGGTTTTCTAGAGCTTGGGCCAGACGGACAAAGGGAGCTGAGGCGATCGGCGCAACCACAGGAGAGGGACTGATGCTGGAGAAGGGTGGTGGAGAGACTTCCAACAACGGCTGCAAGGGCAACGGCTGCAAGGGCAACGGCTGCAAGGGCAACGGCTGCAAGGGCAATGGCAGCAGGGACAGTAAGGAGAATAAGGGAAACATCATGGCAACGCGGCAGCGACCTCTGAAACGGATGTGCTGAAACGGGTGTAATAGATCTCTCTTGCACAAACCAAAACCCTCACTCAAAGTCCCTCTCCCCCGGTGGGAGAGACTTTGAAGTGACTCCCCTTCTCCCCTTTTGGGAGTAAGGGGCTGGGGATGAGCTGTTTTTTCATGCAAGAGGTCTAATGGTGAATCAGTGGGGGTGAAGATAGCG
>JAAUOP010000184.1 GCA_012034805.1 Synechococcales cyanobacterium CRU_2_2
CGATCGCCGCCCGACTCAGACTCGCCACCAGCTCCCGCCGCCCCGCCGCATGGCTTGGATCGACGATCACCGGCAAATGGGTCAGGGTCTTGAGCGCGACCACTGCGCCCAAATCCAGGACATTGCGCGTGTAGTTATCGAAACTCCGAATCCCGCGCTCACACAGCACCACGTTGGGGTTGCCGTGGCTGACGATGTATTCAGCGGCCATGATTAACTCTTCGATCGTGGCCGAAAGACCGCGCTTGAGCAGCACGGGCCGATCGACCTGACCCAGGGCCTTGAGCAAATCGAAATTTTGCATATTGCGGCTGCCCACCTGGAGCATATCCACCTCGGCGGCGAGGTCGTCAATCTGGCTAATGGCCATGACTTCGGTGACCAGGGGCAAACCATACTGCTGGCGCATCTGGCGCACAATCTCGAAACCCGGAGCGCCGACGCCCTGGAAATCGTAGGGGGAGGTGCGGGGTTTGTAGAGGCCGCCGCGTAGGGCTTGGATGGGCACTGGGCCGAGGGTGCGGGCGATCGCCTCCAATTGCTCGAAGCTTTCGATCGCGCAGGGGCCAGCGGCGATGAAGAGATCTGGGCCACCGATGATGGCGCGATCGCCAATGCGAACGGGGGTCGCGGTGGAACGGGTGGAATTTGTCACGGTGGAATCAGCCAGAGCGCTTCTGCCAACCAGGGGTGCGGGTTTCATGGGAGTTTTTGGAGAAAATGAAGGATGAATCGGTGAGGAACGGAAGGTGAGGATGTGTTCGAGGCTGGTGTGTTCGAGACTGGCGGCTCTTGTGTGGACGGGAGTTGATATAGCTCGACTCGGCCAACAAAAAACCGCAGCCTTGAAACAGGACTGCGGTTCACCGGGGGTTTTAGGCATCAGCGCTTAGCGCTCACTCCCGGTGAACCTCCATAAACCAAAAAAAGTAAAATTGCTGGGCAGACATAATGCTACGCAATGAAAAATCCGTGAAAGAAAATCGAGACACTGCAGGGACGAATCGCGTTCGTCCGGCTGCCGGTTTTCCGATTCCTTGCCTACACCCTAGCAACAGTTACCCCAAAACGTCAAATCCAGGCCTAAAACACCCGAGATCCCTTGGTTTAGGAGGCCCTCAGTCTACGTCACCAACTCATTCACAAATAAATTCACAAATAAAAGTGCCGTCCCTCGTTGATAAACCTCAAGTTGATGGAGACTACGTGGAGCTTCAAGATGCTGAAGGAAGGCGATCGCATTCAAGAACACTACCAAATCGTTGCTGAACTGGGACGAAAAGCTGGGCGCAGAACGCTGCTGGCGGAGGATTTGCGATCGCACACCAACGTCGTGATCAAACTCCTCAGCTTCAGCGACGAGTTCACTTGGGATGATCTCAAGCTCTTTGAGCGAGAAGCTGAGACGCTGAAATCCCTTCAACATCCCCAAATTCCTCAATATCTCGATTTCTTTGAATTTAGTATTCAGCAGCGTCAATACTTTGCCCTTGTCCAAAGCTACATTGAGGAGCTTTCCCTAGAACAGCATATCCAATTGGGGCGTCGTTTCAGTGAAGAAGACCTACAGCGCATTGCCAGAGATTTGTTAGAGATTTTGGACTATCTACATCGCTTGTCTCCGCCCGTCATTCATCGAGATATCAAGCCGAGCAACATTCTCTTGGGCGATCGCTCGGCCCATTCTCCCGGAAAAGTTTACCTGGTTGATTTCGGTTCGGTGCAGACGCTAGCGGCTCACCAAGGTAGCACGATTACCATTGTGGGGACCTACGGCTATATGCCACCAGAGCAGTTTGGTGGCCATGCATTTCCTTCTTCTGATTTGTATGCTTTGGGGGCAACATTATTGCATGCAGCGACGGGGCGATCGCCTGCCGAGCTCGATATTATCGATGGTTCATTGACGACTCAGCTTCAGCCTGAGTTGAGCGGTAGCTTGCAAGTTTGGTTGACAAATCTCTGTGCAGCTTCCCCCCACGACCGTCCACAAGATGCGGCTAGCGCAGAACTATTTCTGGATTCCCTCATTGCAGAGGGGAAGGCTATGCCTGTTCACCTTCAAGAGACGTTCGGACTCAACGAAACTAGCATTATCGAATCGAACTCTACTTATTTTCGTATCATCACAAAAGACTTAAAAAAAGATGCCCTAACGCTACCTGAAACCCCAGCATCACCAGAAACTCCAAGTGAGCAGGCAGAACTGATATCTTATACGATTCTTGTTGCGATATTCTGTCTACTACCTATTCTAATCATTCCATTCACGAAGGAATCTATCAGTGTATTTGATATTTATCTAATGGAATTTTTTGGCCTAATTGGAATACTGTGTTTCTTGATAGGCTTGTCAAATCTTCACCTGTCACTAACGGGCAAAATGAAATACCCTCTGATTCATCAGATCACAATCGAGAAAGTGGAGGAAAAAGTTTCTGAACAGCAAAATCTAATCAGCTTTCGGGTAACGATTCTAGAAAAACGAGGAAAAGATCGAAAAAATATCCTTAGACCCAAAAAGTACAACAATCTTTTTATTCGTCTCCATAAAACCCATGATTTGGTTGCTTATAAACTCGAATTAATAGATTTTAAAAAGTGGAATAAGTCTCAAGACATATGTGAGATTGTTGGTTCTTCTTGGGATATTGAGCGGATTGCCAGGGAACTTAGTGAATGGTCAGGGGTGAAAATTCACTATTCATACTGCAGTGATTCGGTTTGATTTCAAAAACAGGATCGGGAAAATAGCAGAGATATTTCAAGTTTGAAAGAGAAGGCCTATTCTGAGATTTGAAAAAGCGCCGAAAGCTTGCTATGGTTTGGTCTGTCGCGTTTAGAGAAATTCAGGATATGTCCATGCAGACGTCCCTCCCCCAACCCGAAACGGCGTCTGTGCTGGGTCTGCCTCTGCAGCTTTTGGATGATTATGCGGGTTGGTTGGGCGATCGCCTCGAATCGGGTCAAAGCATCCACGTCGTGACTCTAAATGCGGAGATGGCCATTCAGGCTGAAAAAGACAAAGTCCTGGAGCAGGTGATCAACCGTGCCGATCTCGTCATTCCCGATGGCGCTGGCGTGGTTTTTTATCTGAAGCTGCGGGGCAAACGCGTGCAACGGTGCCCTGGGATTGAATTAGCAGAAGAAATGCTGCGGCGATCGGCCCAGCGGGGATGGTCAGTATTTTTCTACGGCGGTTCGCCAGAGGTGATCACCGCAGCCGCGACCCAGTGGCAACAGCGTGCACCAGGGCTCAAACTGCTTGGGATTGAAAATGGCTATGTCCAAGCTGACCAGGAAGCAGCACTGCGGGAGCGCCTCAACCAATTGCAACCCCAACTTATTTTGGTGGGTTTGGGGGTTCCGCGTCAGGAGGCTTGGATTCAGCAACACCGCCAGCTTTGCCCAAACAGCATTTGGATTGGTGTTGGCGGCAGTTTTGATATTTGGTCTGGCACGAAGCAACGAGCTCCAAGCTGGCTACGCAACAATAATTTGGAGTGGGTGTATCGGCTTTACAAAGAGCCTTGGCGCTGGCGACGGATGCTGGCATTGCCGGTATTTGCACTCAAAGCGCTCAGCTACCGGGCTTGAGGGGGGGAGGTCTGGGCGAGCCACGAGCTTACGTGATCGCCAGACCCACCGAACCTAAACAACGGATGGAGGATACTCGCCCGAACCTGAGGACTTTGAGAAATGGGCGATACTGGATTTGAACCAGTGACCCCTTCCGTGTGAAGGAAGTGCGCTACCACTGTGCTAATCGCCCGCAGCTCTCATCACCTGCAGAATAATAGTCTAGCAAACCCGTTGACGCTAGACAAATAAGTCCGTCGAATTTGATCCAATTGAGTCGATTGATCATCAAAATGATCATCAAATCGTCACCCCCAGTTCCAAAATCGACGGCTCTGCCAAAGTCTGATGGCTGTGACGTGTGACGTATTGCCAATAGTCCAGAAAACGCTGACGCTGCTCGCGATCGAGCTGATAACTCTGGGGAGAAGGCCGGGTGAACAGCGGCTTCATTTGCAGCGCCTGGTAATGAGCATTCTCCCGTGACGCCATCGCCCACACGTCCGAAGGTTCTGGCAATAGGCCCGAGGGCACCTCGCCCTCTAGGATCGCGAGAATGCGGGCTTGGCAGACCTGGGTGTTGATGCCTCGGTCTTCTAGATAGCCCAAAATTTCGGCACTGGTGAGCGCCTCGGGGGGAGCGATCGCAACAGTTCCATCAGCAAAAAATAGTCGCTGTACTGCTGCTGTGGGCGATCGAGCACCTGGGCATACACCGGCAAATTGGCCAAGCCATAGGCGATGCGATGGCTGACGAACTCAGCGTCAAACTCAGCGTCAAACCCAGCATCAAGCTCAGCGTCAAACCCAGCGTTAGCCCCAGTTTCCATCGCATTGGCCTGGGCTCCTGGCCCAACCCAGCGAGCCTGGGGCAATTGCTTTTGCAGCCAAGCTTGAATCGTCGGCAAGGTCGCATGGCTGCCAGTACACAACACCTGGGCAATGCCCTCACGTTTCACCCCAGCCTCGCCCAGCAGTCGGCTAATTTCTCGGTTGAGCCGCATCACAAAGGGTTGAGTCACCTTGGTGTCCATGGCTGCCTGGGAAAAGGTGCAGGCATAGGGGCCAAACTCAAACGTGATCCGCTCCTGTTGTTTGAGTGCTTTTTGCAAATAGGCGCTGGCATCCAGTAGCATTTTGCCTGCGGGAGACCGGTAAAGCCGGCGCTGGAGCTGGGAGCGCACCGTGGGATCCGGCTCACCGGGAATGGGTAAAATTCCTAGATCTAGACCCAGCTGATCTGGGGGAATAAACGGTGTCAGCAGCTGACAGGCAATATCTTGCTTGAACGCCTGCTCGCCGTAGCCAAAGCCGCGCAGCTTGAAGTCATCGTGGGTTAAGTTGTGCAAGCCATTGGGCAGACAGACCACGGCCAGTTCCGTAGACGCGGCCCCGGCATGAACCACGAGGGTTGCCCCTTGCCAATCTGGAGCGTTGAACGCAGCTTGGCCAGGACAGAACTCGGCCAGCAAGGTGGCGATCGGCTCTTCCAAAAAAGCCACTTGTTCGGCCCGCTGAACCAACTGGGCATCGACCACCGCCTCCCGTACATTAAAACGGTAGGCTTCGTTGCAGTCAGAAGGACAGCTGACTATCACGCCTTCTAAGTTGCCTAGAATTTGGCTAAATTCTGCGTCTGTGAGACCGTCAGCACTACAATGCCAGCTCTGGAGCGGCAGCGACGAGGCGCGACGATGAACCGCAGGGCGCAGGCTACCGAGCAATTGACCCAGAGCACGCAAAATCAAATGCAGCGAAATTGGGGCTTGCTCCGCCAGGGTGCGCTGGGGTTGGGCGGGTTGAAAGTACCAGTTGAGCTGAGGCTCCCACTCTGAGTCGGTGGGGAAGTTGGAGGGTGCATTTTCAGGGGCTGGGACATAGGGCAAACCAACGTCAAAGGCTGACTTGAGGTCGCACAGCAGCACGCCTTCCGCTGCTGGGATGCCAGGAATCGGCAGTTGGATGAAGGCTTGGGCTGGGTTTTGGGCGAAATCAGATGGGAGATGGGCGATCGCAGGCAAGCTTCGAAAAATCTCTCCCCCACCTCGTTTCACCCGCCAACACAGCGGATAGAACCGACCCGTTAGCGAGTTCGAGAGCACTGCACTGATCGCCGTGGTGCCCAGGTCTAACCCGAGGTACCAGCCTGCTGTCTCCTGCTGGGGAATCGTGGGCGTTGCGGGTGGATTGCCTGCGCTTCGCGGGGGCCGATCTTCGGGCTGGCTAGGATCAGTGGGCTGAGTCTGGCTGTGAAATCGATCCTGGCTCTGAAACCGATCCTGGCTCTGAAACCGATCCTGGCTCTGAAATTGAGCATAAAGCGGGTCGTCTGGCCCCCCTAACTGGCCGTCGCCAGGGGGGGCCGTTGGGGCAGCGTCAGCAGCTGGGTACGAGGACGGGGGGCTGAGTTTTTTTTTTGATTTCTAAGGTTTCAACGGGGCTTTTGGAGGTCACACTCGGAGGAGCCATGACCGCAGCCGTGGTTTGCAGGTTGAGGTTTTCGAGATCTTGAAAGGTGCGATTGACCAAATCCTCGAGGGAGTGGATCGTTTGGGCTGGGTCGGGTTGGGCGTCTGGTGCCAGGACCGCAGGAGCTGTCGGCAGGTTTTCCCAGGGAGACGTCCACAACTCGCCGTCAGGAATATCCGCAAAGAGGGCCTCCTCCAGACTTGGGTTGGGACGATGGGCAACGCCTAGCTTCCCAGGATGGCCAGATTTGGGCTGGGTTTCGATCGCCTGAGGTTCTGCCGAAACCGCAGCGCTGACAAGATTTCGAGTCGCCGGAGCATCGACCGGAGCGGCATCTAAACCTGCATAAAAGGCATCTAGATCCTGGATGGGTTGAGCGGGGGCGGCCATGGCAGTCTGTCTTTGGCCTAGCGCATCCGGAAGAATCCCGGCACTGGAAGTCGATTGCCAAGTGGAAGAGACTCGGGCATTGGCTTCCCACCGCGCCCGCTGGATCGCTTCGCTTTCCGGAGCAAAGGAGTTATTGTCCGAGGCTGACCCGTCTGAGACCGTCGAACCCGGTGTAACCGAGGCACCCACCTGAAGCGGAGCCTGGAGATAGAGCGCCGTCTGCTGCTCCATTTGCTCTGCCAAACGATTGACCAAACCGGACACCAAGGTCTCGCCCTGACGACCCATGTTATGCATCCGCTCTAGCCCCACCGATAGCGATTGCTGGTAGGCCTGAACATTCTGCTCCAGGGTTTGGGAAAATACTCGAATGGTCGAATCCATGTTGCTGAGCAGGGCATTGGCACGCTTTTGCAGCTGCTGTACCTGTTGAGCCTCTGCTGGGGGCAGCGCCGCCATTTGACTGGCGACAATTTGGGGCAGCGCCTGTTGCAAAATCGTCGCGACTTGCTTGACCATGCGCTCTTGCAGGCGTCCCATCAGGGTTTCAATGAACTGATGCAGTCGAGCGTCCTGCTCGGGCGACTGGTGATATTGGGCTCGGCGAATTTCGAGCTGTGTCACTTCCGATTGAAGCAGGCTGCGCTGCTGGTGCAGCTGCTGGATTTCGGTTTGGAGGGGCGCAACCAGGCTCTCACGCAACTGGGCCAGTTCCAGGCTCAACTGACTGAGCAAGGCCTCAGAGTCTCGATAGCCCAGGGGACGAACTTCGAGTTCTGTGGCGTGGTCACTGCTTTTGGCCCTATGGATGAGGGTTTCTGGAACAGGGTTCTCGAGGCCAATTTCATCGATTTCGTCGATATCTTCACTGTCTTCGATCTCGCCATCCTCGATCGCGAACGGATTGGCAGGGTCAATCTGACGGAAAACAGGGCGACGGCTCAGCCCCTCGAATTCGTCGAACACATCACCGCCGGGGAGGTTGCGGATGCGCAGGGTCGTTTGCATCGTGCTGAGGTAGCGACGCAGACGCTGGAGGGCATCTTGGTGACGGGCGCGATCGCCCGAAAATCGCCAGAGAAAACTGTTCGAGCCGCCGTGCAACAGCTCGTCAATTTCGTCAATTAGTGCCCTGATTTGGTCGCTTTGGGGGTTCACGCCAGCACCTCAAGTAGATGGCTAAAGGTCTTCATTCCACCCAGCCAATGTGGCCCAATCATAATATATGGAGCCAATCATACTGGGCGATCGCATTTGCCAACGGTTGGAGTTAACCGTCAAGATCTCGCTTTCGTGCCCAGGCTAACACCGGTGTTTGGTTTATCACACCCCTTTGTACGTACTAATTAAACGGACTCCGTCCCCCAAAAAGCTTGCAGGAGTTGGGCCATGGGGGGTGGCTGCCCCCTATTCACGTCCGAGGTCAA
>JAAUOP010000006.1 GCA_012034805.1 Synechococcales cyanobacterium CRU_2_2
GGTGGTGGATGTTCACATTGGTCAAATCCGCAAAAGATTGAGCTGGATATTAGCCAGCCGTCGTTGATTCAGACCGTCCGGGGTGTCGGGTATAAATTTGAGGCCGCTCCCCGAGGGGAAGGGGTTGAGGAACTGGCAGACCAGATTTAGCGGCTCCGATTTAGGGGACGGGTTTGCGGCCCAGCTGACCGGCCATCAGGGCGAGGGCGATCGCTCTCGCCCAGGCCATCCGCCGCATAGCCCACAGGCCCGCGCGCCGAACCCAGACGATCGGTGGCCACTGGGTTGAAAACGTCCGGTCTAGAATATCGGTAAACGCCAAAATCAAGCTGTTCTCGGGTTTGCGCCAGCGATCGTAGCGACGCAGAACTTCCAGCTGGCCAATGTCTCGGCCTTGTTGGTGCGCCTGGGCCAGAACCTGGGCCAGGGCTGCGGCGTCGCGGATGCCCATGTTCATGCCCTGCCCCCCCACGGGGTGACAGTTGTGGGCAGCGTCGCCCACCAGGGCTAGGCGGTGGAGGCTGTAGCGATCGCTGTGCATCAACCGCACCGGAAACACAACCCTGGGATTTTCGAGTTCGAGTCGGCCCATCTGCGTTCCGTAGCGCTGGGTGAGCAAATCGAGGAACTCCGCTTCCGGTAGCGCTGCAATCCGTTGGGCCTCGGCGTGGGGAGCCGTCCAAACCACCTGGGCGCGCTGACCGGGCAGCGGCAGAATCGCAAAGGGGCCGCTGGGCCAAAAGCGTTCGTAGGCGATATTGTCGTGGGGCTTTTCGGTCCGCACTGTGAAGCTAATGCAAGACTGCCAGTAGTGCCAGCCCCGAGTCCGGATCTGGGCGGCTTGGCGAAGGGGCGACTGGGCACCGTCAGCAGCGATGACGAGGCGCGTTTTGAGGCGCGTTTTGGAAGGGGCTTCGAGGGGGGGCGATCGCCATCTAGATCGCGGAGATACACCCAAGCCGCATCGGCCTGATACTCCACATGTTCAACCTGAGCGGGACAACGCCAGTCAACCTGACCCAGCTCTAGCTCTGGGTTGCAAGGGCGGTCTAAGGCCTCGTAGAGTGGCCCCAGCATGGCCTGGTGTTCGGCGACGTAAACCACGTCCTCCTGGCGACCTAGGTCTGCAGGCCCCAGCCACACGGGGCGGGGGTGGCTGCCGTCAGAAAGGCGAATGCGATCGCACGCAACAATCTGCGGACGAATCTTGTCCCACAGGCCCAGTCGGGCAAAAATTTCGCCGGACATGAGCGAAATCGCATAGGCCCGCCGCTGCTCGAGTCCGGCAGATTTAGGTTTTGCTTCTACCAGCGTGATGCGCAGGCCACTGGAGCGGAGCGCCCAGGCTAAGGTCGCCCCGACGATACCGGCCCCAACGATCACGATATCGGTGTCGAAATCGGTGTCGAAATCGGTGTTGGGACTGGAGCCAGTTTGGGGGCCAGTATCTGTTCTCGTCAAAGCGGTAGGATTTAAGCGGAAGTTTTCCAAGACTTGCGATCGCGTCTCCAAAACCATAGATTCAGCCCAGGAATATAGTCTCGCCAAAGGACAGCGTGAGCGTCTTGAGTGCCAGAGGATGTGCCAGAGGATTGACCTCGTGCCAGAGAATTGATCTCATGCTAGGAACCTGCTAACCCTCGATATCGATGCTCAATGGATTGTCCTGTACCGTCTATTGTTACGTAAATTTAAGAAAGTCCCCTGCGGAAAATACGAATTTTTCAGCTTGATTTTTTAATGAACGAGAATTTAATAAAATCGGCAATCTCCCAAAATTATTTTCAAGCCCTCGTAGGGGTCGGTATCCCCGACCCTCAGACGTCTTGAGACGCATCCCAGATCCGGTATTGGGCGCGGAATGCGCGCCCCTACTTTCTCGCCTACGTTTTCTCGTCTACGTTTTCTCGTCTACCTCTTTTCATCTACTTTTTTTTCCCATGACCCTTAGCACCGAACTCCCAGCCCCCAGTTTCACCTCGCGCCTTGTCAGTGGTCTCTTGGCGATCAAGCCCTTGGCCAGCTTCGCCAAGAGCCGCGCCCGCACCATGATGATCCAACGGGCCGAGGGCATTGGCGTCTATTGGCTGCAGGAGGCCGATGCCTTGCGATCGCGCGGGCAGGCCACGCCCTTCTCCGGGGATTGGGAGGCCGACTTGGCCGAAATCCGCGACCCCAGTCTCACCTATCCCAGCTACTACCTCAAGCCCTTCCACGCCTACGCAGAAGGCAACCTGGGCTGGGATCCGGCCATGGAAAGCGAAGTTGCGGCTAAGGCGGTTCATGCCAAGATTTGGCCCGAGGAAACCGCTGAGGGAGATGTCAAGCTGCGCCGGAGTTATCACGAGATTGTCGAGCGCGAGCTCGCCCAGGCCTCAACTTCTGGAGCACCGGGGGCGATGCCGTTGGGGAATGGCATGGCGATCGCAGACCTGGGCTGTAGCGTCGGTCTCAGCACGTTTTCACTGCGGGAAATGTTTCCCCAGGCCCAGATTACCGGGGTGGATTTGTCGCCGTATTTTTGGCGATCGCGCCGTTATCCGCGATCGCCAATCCCAGCCCCAATCCCAGCCCCAATCCCAGCCCCCAGCCCCCAGCATCACCTGGAAACACGCCGCCGCCGAGGCCACCGGCCTCCCTGGCCAGTCCTTCGACCTGGTCTCCGCCTGCTTAATGTTCCACGAACTGCCCCGCACCGCCGCCTGTCAAATTCTCCAGGAAGCCCGACGCCTGCTCAAACCCGGCGGCCACTTCGCGCTCATGGATATGAATCCCGCCTCGCCAATTTATGCCGGGATGCCACCTTATATTCTGACGCTGCTCAAAAGCACCGAGCCTCACCTAGACGACTATTTCAGTTTTGACTTGCTCGCGGCGATCGAGCAAGCCGGGTTTGAGCGACCCAGCCTCACCCCCAACACCCCCCGCCACCGAACTATCCTGGCTCGGGTCGCGAATTAGGCGCGGAATGGGGCGCGGGATACGGCCCCGACGCGGGTGCCCTAGATGTTTTGGAATCAATCCGCTGGGGAATCCTGGGAAAGTCAGGGTATCGCCGGTTTGCGGTCGCTTTTTGTGCAATCTCTTTCCTGAAATAAAATTATCCTGAGGAAAGTGTAGTGAGCAGACCTCTCACCGTTTCCCCTTCCCCTTTCGATCTCCCTCCAAAAACCATGGCCCACGTCCCTCCCAGCTTTCAGCCCCCTGGCCCGATTATCTTTGGCACCGATGGCTGGCGCGGCATCATTGCAGAAGACTTCACCTTTGAGCGGCTTTATCGGGCCGCTTGTGCAGCGGCTCGGGTGCTGAAGGAAGTTTATGGCGAGTCCACGGGCAGCAACACCGTCATCATTGGCTACGATCGCCGCTTCCTCTCCGAAGAATTTGCCCACACCACCGCCACTGCCGCTAGAGCTGTTGGCCTCGATGTGCTCATGTCTGAGAGCTATGCGCCGACACCGGCCTTTAGCCTCGCGGCCAAGGACAGAAATGCCCTGGGTGCACTCGTGATCACGGCCAGCCATAACCCCGGTACCTACTCCGGCCTCAAAATCAAGGGAGCCTTTGGCGGCTCGGTGCCCCCGGAAGTGACCCAGAAAGTCGAAGCACTGCTGGCCGAAGGGTATTTGCCCCAGGCATCTACCGAGACCGCAGCACCCGCCGTTGGGTTTGAGACGTTTGAACCTTGGGCTCCCTATTGCGAAGCCCTGGGCAAAAAAGTTGATCTGGGCGCGATTCAGGCGGCGGTGAACGGCGGTCAATTACAAATTTTTGCCGATGTGATGTACGGTGCGGCGGCGACTGGGTTGGAGCGCATTTTGGGCGTACCCGTGACCGAATTGCATGGCGATCGCGACCCGCTCTTTGGCGGCGGTGCCCCCGAGCCCCTGCCCCGCAACCTCGCGGTGGTGATGGATCGCATTCAACATCGCGACAACCCATCCCTGGCCGTGGGGTTTGTCTTTGATGGCGACGCCGATCGCATTGCCGCCATCGACGAAACCGGCGAATTTTGCAGCTCCCAAGTTCTCATTCCAATTTTGATCGAGCACCTGGCGGTGCGACGCGGCCTCACCGGCGAAGTGATCAAAACCGTCAGCGGCTCAGACTTGATGCCCAAGGTGGCCGAGCTATTTGGCCTATCGGTGTATGAAACTGCGGTGGGCTACAAGTACATCGCCGATCGCATGTTGACCACCCCGGTTCTAATTGGCGGCGAAGAATCCGGCGGCATTGGCTACGGCAGCCACATCCCCGAGCGCGATGGACTCCTAGCGGCGCTCTACGTGCTGGAGGCGATCGTCCAGTCGGGCCAGGGCTTGGCCCAGCTCTATCGCAGCTTGCAAGAACGGACGAATTTCGTTGCGGCCTACGATCGCATCGACCTTCCCTTAGCCAGTTTGGCAGTGCGCGATCGCGTCCTCGAAGCCCTCCAGCACAACCGCCCCAGCGAAATCGCCGGTCAAGCCGTGCTGGACTGCATCACCATCGATGGCTACAAATTCCGCCTAGCCGACCAGCGCTGGCTGATGGTTCGCTTCAGCGGGACTGAGCCCCTATTGCGCCTATACTGCGAAGCGGCGACGCTGGAGCAGGTCAACGAAACCTTGGCCTGGGCTAGGGATTGGGCCGGTCAGTTTTAGTTAGGTTTTGGGCTGATTTCTAGCTGATTTCTAGCTAGTTTTTAGTTGGTTTTTTGGTCACTCTTCTATTCACTCTCAAGGAACTCACTTCTATGGTCGCAACGCGCCCCAATGCTAACCCGATCGCGATCAGCCTTGCCCTTAAGGTGGTGGGAGCTGTTCTGCTAACTGCTTCGCTGCTGGATTATGTGGTGCTGTTTTTGCCACCGCAGCTCAAGGATGCCCAGTGGCGATTTCAGTTTACGACACAACTGATCGATCGCGGTATCGTCCCTCTGATCGGAATTTCATTGATTATGCTGGGGCTATGGATGGCGGCAGCTCTGGGCGAGCCTTCGGAGCCTGGCCGGGCCAATCGCCCAGCCAGCGCAGATCCGCTCAAGCCGATCACGATGGCGATCGCCGGTTTTCTGGGCTTCTTGTTTTTGATGATGTCGCCGCTGCACATTGTCGATGCGGGCAAAGCCAGCGCCGCTGCTACCCGTCAGGTCAACAATCAAACCTCTCAAGTGGAGCAGCAGCTTGAGTTTCGTTTGCAACAGGAACGCGCCCAAATTGATGCTATACTGGCAAATCCTGAACAGCTCAAACAGCTTGATCTGGCCCTGCAGCAACCTGGCCTACCTGCGGAAGAAAAGCAGCGCATTCAAACCTTGAAAAAAGATTTGGAGCGCTTCCAAGGCAATCCAGCGGCCCTGGGAAAACAGCAAGAGCAAGCCCGTACCCTGGCCCTAGACGAAATTCGTAAGCGCAATCAAACCGAGCGGGGTCGCATCTCCACCGAATTCAACAAATCCCGTGCGCGCATTGGTCTCAGTGGTTTGTTGATCTCCGCAGCATACCTGCTAATCTGCTGGATGGGGTTCCAGACCAGCGGACGACGCTAGTTGCCCGGGATTCCAACTTGCCTGCCGAATCTCTGAACCACACGCCATCTATGCTCAATTTTTCCAGAGGCCAAACGCCGCTTGTCGTTGCCACCGGTAACCCCAATAAGCTGAAAGAAATGCAGCATTATTTGGGAGATTTGGGCTGGTCTTTGGAGCTGAAACCGAGAGAATTGGAGATCGAAGAAACCGGTACAACGTTCTTGGAAAATGCCCAGTTGAAGGCAACCCAGGTGGCGATCGCGACAGGCAAGTGGGCGATCGCCGATGACTCCGGCCTCTCGGTCAATGCCCTCAACGGCGCGCCAGGGCTCTACTCTGCCCGCTATGGCGACAGTGACGCCGAACGGATCGATCGGGTGCTGCGCGAACTCGGCCCCCACCCGAACCGCTCGGGGCAATTTATTTGTGCCGTGGTCTTGGCAAGGCCCGACGGTTCGGTGGCCTTGGCAGAGGAGGGCATTTGTCCCGGTGAAATTTTGCCGTCCCCTCGAGGCGCGGGGGGCTTCGGCTATGACCCGATTTTTTTGTGCCCGAGGCTAACCGCACCTACGCAGAAATGACGCCCGACCAAAAGCACGCGCTCAGTCACCGGGGCCGAGCCTTTGCGTTGATTGTGCCGCAGATGGAAGGGCTGCGATAGCAGTCGCGCAGGAGGCGATCGCCCATGCTGCCCACGCTAATCTTTGCAGCCATTTTAGCCCTCTACCTCGCATTTAACCTGGGTGCCAACGACGTTGCCAATGCCATGGGGACTTCGGTGGGGTCGAAGGCGATTACGCTGACCCAGGCGATCGCCCTCGCTGGGGTGATGGAATTTGCCGGGGCTATTCTCCTAGGCCATCAGGTTTCCCAGCGGCTCATCAACGACGTGATTGACCCTGGAGCTTGGAGCGGTGATCCCCAGCCCTGGCTGTGGGCGATGCTGGCGGTGTTGCTCACGGGAGGGGTATGGCTGAATCTGTCAACGTTGCTGAGTTTACCGGTATCGGCATCTCATACGGTTGTCGGCGCATTGGCGGGGGCGGGGCTGATGGCGGCGGGGCCGGAGGTGGTGCATTGGGCGTCGCTGGGGCAGATCTCGCTCGCTTGGGCGATCACACCGCTAGCCAGTGGGGCGATCGCCGCTGGGGTCTACAGCCTGATTCGGCGTGGAATTTTGATGCAGGAGCAACCTTTGCTGCAACTTCGTGAAGGGGTGCCGGGGTTGGCCGTGTTGTTATTTGGGGTGTTCGGGGCGATCGTCTTTCCGGCTCTCCAGCGCACGGCCTGGGTTGCTCGATGGCTAGACAACGCAATAATCCCTGCGCCTGCATTGGGGATTGGACTGAGCGCGATCGGCGCGTTGGGCTTGGTTTGGGTTTCGTTAAAGACAATTGTAGATACATCTAATCTGGATCAAACGTCTTGCGTTTCAACGGAGGTCGGGGCGCAAGCGACTTTGGAGCGGGTGTTCGGGCGATTTCAGGTCGTGAGTGCTGGCTTTGTCGCCTTTGCCCATGGGGCGAATGATGTCGGCAATGCAGTGGCTCCGCTGGGGGCGATCGCGTTCTTTTTGAACACAGGACAGCTGCCGGGCGATCGCCCCGAAATGCCCCTTGACCTGCCCTTCTGGATTTTGGCCCTAGGCGGCGTTGGCCTTGTACTCGGCCTCGCCATTTTGGGCAAACGGGTCATCGCAACCATTGGCGAAGGCATCATCCCACTCCAGCCCAGCAGCGGCTTTTGCGCCGAGTTGGCGACGGCCCTCACGGTGCTCCTGGCCTCAGGCCTGGGTTTGCCCGTATCGACCTCCCATGCGCTGATTGGGGCGGTGGTGGGTGTGGCCTGGGTGCAGGATCGAGAGGCGATCGCGTGGGGCACTTTGCAGAAAATTGCCATTACTTGGGGCATCACGATTCCGGCGGCGGCGGCGATCGCAGCGGTCAGTTTCGCCGGGATCCAGGCGTGGGCTATCAAATAGGAGGGTGCATTGCCCTAGGCGACGGCTCCGAGGGATCGCAAGATGTCCCGTTGTCCGTTGCTCAATCCGGTTGCGTGGGTGATCTGCATCTTGTCGTAGGGATGGGGAACCGTGAGCGCCTTGATACAGTGGCCTGTGGTGACATCCCACAGACGAATGACCCCATCCAAAGAACCACTAATCAGGGTGTTACTATCGGGGTGGATATCCACAGCCATGACATCGCGATCGCTCACCTGACAAACTCGAAGGCATTCTCCTGTCATTGCATCCCACAGTCGAAGCGTACAGGTACGGTTGCTGCCGCTGATAATGTATTGGCCACAGCGGCTCATGGCCACGGAAAAAATCCAAGCCTGATCGCCTGTCAGGGTTTGCAAGCAGGTTCCAGCCGCTACATCCCATTGCTTGATGGAACCATCATCGCTGCCACTTACGAGCCACTGACCATCCGCACTAAAGGCGATCGTGCGGACTTTATCGCGATGGCCTTGCAGAACCCGGAGGCAGTTCCCCGTCACACTGTCCCAAAGACGAATGCTGTGGTCGTCGCTACTGCTGGCAAATAATCGCCCATGGGGATGATAGGCTACGCTCCATACCCAAGCTTGGTGGCCTTGATAACCTTGGATGCAGTCGCCAGTGTTGAGATCCCAGCGCTTGACGATCGGGTCTTGGCCGCCGCTAATGAGGAATTGACCATCGGGACTGAAGGCGATCGCCCAAATGCCGCCTTGATACGTGTCACTGGTATGGCGTAGGCATTGTTTGCTTCCCCCTGTTTGGACATTCCAGAGGCAGATAGTTGCGTCATCACCACTACTCGCAAGGGTTTTGCCATCGGGGCTGAAGGCGATCGACCAGATCCAGGCCGTATGACCCTGGAGGATGTGGAGGCATTGGCCTGTTTCTGCATTCCAGAGACGAATGTTGTGGTCGAGATAGCAGGCAGCGATCGTTTTGCCATCGGGGCTATAGGCAAGAGACCAAAGCCAGTTGGTATGGCCAGTCAGGGTTTTAACACACTGACCCGTTTGAGCATTCCAGAATTTAAGCACTTGATCATTATCGCCCGTCACGACGGTGCAGTTATCGGGGCTAAAGGCAAGGCTACGAATCCCTGTAGCATGGCCTTGGCCGATGGCATGGCACGTTCCGGTTGCAACATCCCAAAAGCGGACGATAGGGCCAAAACAAGCACTAGCAAGGTTTTTCCCATCAGGACTGAGGGCCAGAGTTTTGATTTCCATTGGGTGACCTGTGAGGGTTTTCTGGCAGGTGCCAATGGTGACTTCTGAACCTGAGACTAAGCTGAGATCCCAGTTGAGATCCCAAAGCTTGATTTGTTTGTCGCAACCGCTGCTGGCAAGGCGATCGCCGCTGGCGCTAAAGGCGATCGTCCAGACGGCATCGCTGTGATCGGTGAGGGTTTGTAGGCATTGACCTGTGGTGAGGTCCCAGAGCTTGATGGTGGCGTCGTAGCTGCTACTGGCGAGGACGGGGCGATGGGGGTGGAACGCAACGCAGAGGATCCAGTTGCTGTGGCCGGTGAGGGTTTGGCGGCAGTGGCCAGTAGCGGTGTCCCAGAGTTTGATCGTGCGATCGTCACTACCACTGGCGATCGTATTGCCGTCGGGGCTAAAGGCCACGCTCCAACAGCCTTCGTGATGCCCCTCTAGGTCATACAGGCAGCGCTGGGTTTGGAGATCCCAGAGTTTGAGGGTGGGGGTGAGGCTGCTGCTGACGAGTTTTTGGCTGTCGGGGCTGAAGGCCACGGAGACAGTCCACCAGAGGTGTTTTTGGAATAGGCCAATTTGTTGGCTACCATCGGCGGTGAGGAGACGGATTTGGCCGTTGGAATCACCTGCGGCGAGGAGTTGACCATCGGGGCTGAAGGCGAGGGAATGGATGCCCCCAAAGGATTGGCGAAAGAGGCAGCGGTGAAAGTCGGCTTGGGTGAAGTTGACCCCATGAAGAATGCTTTGCTGGAAATTGGCTTGCCAGAGGGCGAGACGAGAGAAGTCGTAGTCTTGGAGATTGGTGCCGAGAAGGACTAGGAGATTGAAGAGATTACCCGCACTGTAGCCCGGTTGGCGGGGGCTGTGGGTTTGGAGGTGGCGGAGGAGGCTTTGGATCTGGAGCTCTAGATGGGATTGGCTGTTCCAGATTGCGAGTAATTCATCCCGGATGGGGGTGAGAATGAGGCGGGTTTGAGTGTCACGGACATAGTCTTTTGTATCGGCTTGGATCAAAGCGTGCTGATTGAATATATGTAGCTGATTAGTCTTGATTTCTTGGAGAGCAGTGGCAATCAATTTGTCGGTGAAATACTCGATCAATACCGGTTGTAGGCCGAAGTATTTGTTGCTTTTTTCGAGGGGGAGTTTTTGCTGGAGGGACTGGAGGGTTTGGGGGAGATGATGCTGAGAGCTGGCAGAAACGAGGTCTGCGCGAAGGTCTGTGAGGCTGGAGGGGTCCCGGCGAATGGCGAGCCAATAGAGGACTTCCTGTTCGAGGGGGGAGAGGCGATCGCAGTGCCAATCTAGCAATTCCCGTAGATCAGAAAAAAGGGGTTTGCCGATGCTTAAAAACTCATGGAGATCGCCATTGAAAATATCTTTGACATGGTGGGCAGCAAGTTCGAGGGCGAGGGGATTGCCGTCATAGAATTGGATGACCTGTTGCCAATCGGTTTCACTGCCGTAGAATCCATCGCTGATTTCAGCAAAGAGTTGATGGCCTTCGATTGCCGTTAATCCCCCGAGTTCGAGGATGCGAACGGGTTTATTAGGGCCTTCAAGACGGGTGAGATGGGTAAGTTTTTCGCGGCTGGTGAGGAGGATACAGCTTTGGTGGGGGACGGTGGCGAGTTTTTCGATGACGGGGTCATAGTCTTCGGAACCGAGTCGGTATTTGCCGGTTTGGTCGCCCGTTCCGAGGATGGTTTCTGCGTTGTCGAGGATGAGGAGACAGCGGTTTTGTTTGAGCAGATCGAGGAGTTGGCGGGTTTGTTGGTCAAGGGGGAGGGGAGCGGGATTGGTTTGGTGTTGGGAGAGAACTTGAATCCAGTCGGTGAGGAGATCGCTGATGGCTGGGGCGTTGAGGAGCGATCGCCAAATGACGAATTCAAAGTCATCCTGAATGCCTTGGGCGAGTTTGAGGGAGAGTTCGGTTTTGCCAATGCCGCCTTTGCCGAGACGCAGGGAGACGGCGGTTTTGCCAATGCCGCGTAGGCCGACGATGGAGATGAAACGAGCGCGATCGGTGAGAACCCAGTTTTTCAGAGTTTGCAGCTCTGATTCTCGGCCAAAGAAAACAGGAACATCCGGCGCTTCACCCCAGTCCTGATGGCTCTGGTTCGCAACGAATGAGGCTAACGAGGCAGCATCTGGCAACTGGGGTGAGAGACGTCGCAGGGCTTCACGGCAGTTGGGTTTTGTGACCGATTCACCGAGGGCAAGGCTGAGTTGTTTCCAGAGAAGGGAGCCGGTTTTGCGGACATGTTCGATGGTTTTGCCGGTTGCGCGGGCGATCGTTTTGTAGTCTTGTTGGTCGAGGGAGCCTCGCAGGACGGCAACTTGAAGGTCTTTGAGGTGTTCTCCGGTGGATTGATGGATAGCGCGATCGGCTGACTGGATGAGGGTTTCTGTATCCATGATTGAACACCAATGTACAAAGAGGTGGGCTGGTTGCCTTGCCAGCGATCGGGCTAATGAATACAGGTAAATTAGCCTTAAAGTCCTTGGCTATTCTACTTTTAGCTACTCACGAAATATTCGACTGTCACTTTTTGATACTTTTTGCTTCGTAAGTTGAAAGAGGGGTCGGGCACCTTAGAAGTGAGGTGATATTACCTCCTAGCTAGGGGCTGAACTGCTCTTAGCTCTTTCATTCTGTAGGTTTACTTTCTTGGGGCTTCACTTTTTGAGTTTTGCCTCTTGAGGCTTTACGTATGCTCAAGCCTACGCCGAAGACTTCTCATACCATCCAACCTTACCTGTTCATCAGGGATCAGATGGTTCTTCGGTGAGCGATCTAGTGAGCCAACTTCTGAGACTAAATCCATGAGCACAAATTTTTTCGATCACAATTTCTATGCGCTAGACAATCCAGATCTAGCTGCTAATGGAATTTTAAGCCCAGAGCAACTTTTAAATCATTTCAATAGCTATGGACTGAATGAAGGTCGAAATTTTTCGTCCATGGTTGACCTAAGTTACTATAAAAGCATCAATCCTGATTTGATAGATGCTGGTTTGACAACGAATTCTCAACTCTACTCCCATCTTTCAAGCTATGGTGTTTCAGAAGGAAGAAGTTTCTCTCCTTTGGTCGATCTAGATTTCTACCTGAATTCTAACCCAGACTTAGAACAGGCATTTGGCAACGATTTTAAGTCTGCTTTTCAACATCTAGCTGGTTTTGGAGTCCAAGAGGGTCGAATGTTTGGAACCTTAGTTAATTCCAGCTTTTATCTAGATGCAAACCCAGATGTCAGTCAAGCTTATGCTGGTAATCGAAAGAAAGGATTTGATCATTTGGTTTCCCATGGTTTTGAAGAAGGAAGAGAATTTTCACCATTTATAAATCTAGATTTTTATCTTCAGGCCAACCCAGATATCAATCAAGTTTTTGGCAATCAGAGATATGCCACATTGATCCATCTTCTGACGAATGGGATGGCAGAGAATCGTCAATTTTCTGTCGTGTATGATGCAGATCATTATTTGAATAATAACCCTGATCTCTATGAATTTATCCTAGATGTAGGGAAAGACTTGTTTGAACATTTTGTTCATTATGGAGCTTCTGAAGGTAGAGAATCCTCCCTTGTTTTTGATGTTGATTATTACAGAGAGAATAATCTTGACTTAGTCAGTGCAAATCTGAACATATTGCAGTTGTTCGAACATTTTCAAATTAATGGATTAGAGGAAGGTCGAAAAGCCTCACTAGATTTCAATGTTCAGCACTATCTTTCAGCTAATAGCGATCTCAGAGATCTCAACTTTGACAGTAGACAAGCCTTTCATCACTATCTCACATATGGTTTAGGTGAAGAAAGTCGTTACGGAGTCATCAATGACATTAGTCTTCCACAGAAAATTATCGAATTTGGTTCTCCTATTTTTTCCAAAGTTTCAAGTACCGTGTGGGCATTTACAATACCAGGAAGTGACGGTAGTAAATTCATTAGTAACATCGTTGCGACTAGCTCAGAGCTATATCCGAGTCAAGTACAATTTATTCCCGCGAACACATCTCTAGAAAAAGGATATACAGCACAAATCAGCCAAGGCGGGAAAAAAATTGTATTTCAGAGAGACGGGGAAATGACCCCTGTTGTTTTTGATATGACTGACGACAGATCTTTGTTGATTACAATTAGCTCTATCGGCTACTCAATTGCTCTACCCGTTCCCGAATCCTCTATACCTGAGAATCCATCCACAACAGTACCTCCGGGAAATGAGAAGCTATGCGAGTTTGCAAAACAATTCTGTAAATCAGTAGGCATTATTGGTGATGTTGCTGGAGCGCTTGCTACCATCGGTGCACTAACAGGAGTGGGCATCGTTGCAGCCGGACCTCTTGGCAGCATAGCGCTAGTTTCAAAAGTTGTAAAATATTCCTGCTTAGCACTCATAGGAAGCGATAAAGATCTTGTCAATGAGTTAGCCGATGAGTTCACAGATAAGCTAGGGGGCTGGGCTTTTGGGAAGCTAGCTGCTTCTAACTCCGTCTTCTCACGTCAAAAAATTATCAAGGCGCTTAATTTACAAGGAGAAACTCCCAGTAATCGATTAGTGGGTAAATTAGTTGATTCTCCAAATAATTCTGACAAGAAAATATTTGATTTAACAAGTTCTGGGATAAAGTTTCTTGCTCAGTTGAAGGCTGAACAGCCCAATAGTTCTTCGGGAACCTTACTACCCACTTTACGTAGGAAACTTGGGATCGATTTTTGCGATCCGCCTCGGCCTGCTTTCTTCGATGCTTCTATTTCAACCACAGCAGTGCCCTATAAAGGTAGTGCCGTTTTGACTGTAAAATTCCTTAATCCCAATAATGATTCTACACGACTGACTGTACAAAGTGATTTATTTCGAGGATTGGGTGCACTAACAGTTCCAGTCCCAGAAAATATGAAAAAGAAGGTGAAATGAAGTTTTTAATTGAAAATAAGGGCTATCAGCTCGGCAATGGAACTTGCGCTACTACCAGTCCTTCTAGTGTAGATGTTTCACTAGAAGGAGCTTCCTATACACCTCGGGGAGACGAACGACTTGAGCCATTTAAATTAAGTGGCCCTTTAAGTGGCCCTTCAGATTCAATCGTATATCCTTGTTCAGCAACAATTAGACTACTGTAGTGAGAGTATTGATAGATAGCGTGTTAGGTTGTTCTGGGGCCAATGTTCTTTCGTTGGCCACTCAACAAGATATCGATCTCGCCAACCGCCTTGGCATTCCAAGGTACACCCCTCCTCATGCTCAGCGATGAGGTCTGGAAGGGCGCGATCGACCTCCTCAGCCGAGAAGCAGCGATCTGAGTCAACTCAGCAGCGATCGCAAGGTCATCCACTTCTCCGATATGGCCATAGTTCGTCTTGGCTCTCCTAATTGTGGAGCGATCGCCACCTGCAAACTCCCCTAATTACTTTTAGGGCAACTGATTGGGGTCAATCCCTTGCGATCGCAAATAAGCTTCAAGACGCTCCTTAGCCTGCCGTTCCTGGTTGGCGATCTGTTCAGCCTGCTCCTTAGACTGCCGCTCAATTTCCTCTGGGAGGGGGATCAAAGCGCCATCAGATGTAAACCAGCGTAACTGCCGATCGTGGACACCCAGTTCAAGGTCAAGTTCAATACTTTTAAGCCGTTTCTGAGCATTCAGTGGCATAGCCTTGTACTTCCCATTGCTGAGCCGAAAACCCTTGAACTCTAAGCTCTCCGGATCAAACCAATAATACTCAGGTAAGCGCCAGACATTTTGGTATAACTTTTTCTTCGTGGTGCGATCGACATCCGCAGTAGAATCTGACAACAATTCGATGACAACATTTGGGTATTTGCCACCTTCCTCCCAAATAGTCCAACTGCGACGATCACGCTTTTCCGCATCTAAAACAATAAAGACATCCGGTCCACGGAAGTCTCGCTTTTTGGTTTGAGCAGCACTGTAGTAGACCGTCAAATTACCGGAAATGTAAAAATTATCACGATCGCGCCACCAATACTCTAAAAGACGAATGAGCAAATCAATTTGGCGGCGATGCCAGTCAGTTTCCAAAGGCGGTTCGTCGCTATAAAGGTTTGTAGGCGGTACGGATGGGAGGTAAGAGTCAAGTTCTACAGGCAAATCCTCAGACAACTCCTCAGGCAAATCTTGAGCCCAAGGCTGATTTGAAGGTATCGGGTTTGGAGATGCTACGATCGCGTTACGTGGGGGTGGAATGGCATCTAGACGAACCATGGCTGTTACCCTAGGATATTTGGGCTTATTTCAGTATAGCAAGTTGTCTATTCAAATCTATCAAGCGCCTTCACACCTTTCCATACAGCTTATGCGACTTCCCCCCTCCCCCAACTCCTCAGCCAAAACACCATGTCCTACAGCCAATTTGATCTTGAAACCGCGATCGCAGACTTCGACCTGACCTTCCACGAACAAGTTGGTTATTTTTCGCAGGTGGCGGAAGTGCGGCCGAGCAGCCTGCTGATGCAAATTCTTGACTTTAATACGCCCGTTGCCTTAGCGATTAACTCGGAGAAAGTTCGATCGGAATTGATCATCGCACCATTACTCTTAGAACTCAAACGCAATCATCCTGATCGCGTCAGCTTCTTCTCCGGCAAAGAGTTTAATGTCGATGTAAATCGAGGACTGAACGGATTTTGTGACTTTCTTATTAGTCGATCGCCCCAGCAATCCGTGATTCAATCGCCCGTCATTGCGATCGTAGAAGCCAAGAATGAAAACATCGAGCTGGGCCTAGGACAATGTATTGCTGAAATGGTTGCTGCTCAGATTTTTAACCAACGCAAAGGATTGGAGATCTCGACGATTCTTGGGGCCGTGACGACCGGGAGTACTTGGAAGTTCATGCAACTTGAAGACAAAACGGTCGAGCTGGATCTCACCGAATATTTCTTGAATCAAGTCGGCAAGATTCTCGGAATTCTTAGCATCAATTTGGTATGAAAAATCCCTTAGATAAAGTTCACCCTACGGCGGGTTGCACAAAAAAGACTGTGATCGGCTCATTGAGTGGAGAACCCGATCGCAACCTCATCCGCTTTCCCGATATTTCTAGGTGTGGGCAAAATCGAGTGGATTTTGATCGCGGCGGTGGTTGATGGGAATGGGTGGGCCTTGGCGATCGCCCACCAACGCAGCCGTTTCCTCCAGCGCCTGCCGCAGCCGCTTGGCCGCATAAATCGACATATCGCGAGGAACATTGACGCGATCGCGCAAATAGCGCAGCGCCACGTCCGCTCCAGGCGGCGGCACGCAAACCTCCCCCGTCATCATCCGAGTCAGCGCACACCGTAGCGCCGCGTCAATGACCCCATCCGCCGCCGGATTGACCCGCACCAAATTATCGCGATGTTTCAGCACCCGGTGTAGTGCCTCACCCCTAGCCGTCTCCGGTTCTGGATAGGTGACATCCGGCAACCCCAACCAAGGGCCCTGATCCACCCGCAGCTGATTGGCCTGGGATTGAGGCTGATCATTGCTATAGCAACCGCCCATCTGCGGCGGCAGGTCGTGGGCGTGGGTGTGAAAGTCGCTTTGGGTGCCTCGATAGGTCGAGCGAGTTTCCATGGCATCAAACCAGGCCGAAAAGCCGGGGTTCGCAGTTCTCAGGTCATAGCCTTTGTAATAGTAAAGGCTGGCATTCATGCGTTCGACGTAGGGCGTAAACACCACATCCGCAGTGCTGAAGACATCGAGAAAGTAGGGGCCGGGGGTACTGGCCAATGCCGCTTCTACGAGGTCAACAATTTCCTGAAACTGCCCTTGCTTTTGCTGATCCTTGGAGCTAAAAGGCCCCGATGGCCGACAGAGCCAGTTGCACCACTCACTAAAGAGTAGGCGCTCTAGCCGCCGCAGCGGCAGCACAGCGGCATCGTTCATGCCTTTGTAGAGCAGCCCAAAGGTCTGTTCGAGGGCGACTAAAATATCGTCGCTTTCGGTCACAAACTGGCCGTCTAGCTCCAGAGCCGGGAGCATTCCAGAAGGAACAAGTTGCTTGTACCAGCGCTCTTTTTCGCCATAGCAAAACATCGTCACCTTTTTGATGCGGTAGGGGACGCGCTGTTCCTCGAGCCACAGCCAAACTTTTTGGCAATAGGGGCACCAGGCATGGTTATCCCGGTAGAGCGTTACCCGCACATCGGTTCGGTTGGCAACAGCCGCAACGTCGCCTGGGCATTGGTCGGGCCATGGATGCGATCGCTCCCATCGGCACCATCGTTAGTCAGGGCTTCAGTCAGGGCTTCGAGTTCGGGCCAGGTCAGGGGGGCAGGGGTCATCAGCGGAGACGATGGTGGGGAAGGATTGTGTCGAACGCTACAAGCAAGCCGGGGTCAGACGGCGGATTTGGGGATTTGGCCGCAAATCCTGTTCCTATTGTCGCACTCTCTCTAGGCTTTGCCCGAGTCTCGCGTCAGGAGATTCCGGCAGAGACGCTATAATTTTCGTGCTCGAATTGAGCCAACTTCCTTGGGGTGAACCGCGCCTAATGAGATCCCGCGCGACGATGTCCATAGATAACGATGTCCATAGATAACGATGTTCGTAGATAACGGTCTCCCAATCACCACGATGGCTGCGCATAACAACGATGAATGATAGACACCGCCAACACCCTGACCGCCAACTGGGCGAAACTTGCCCGATTCATCCAGCTTTTTCTAAGCCATGGCGCATCCTCTCTTGCCTGAGTGTGACCATGGCTGTCCTCGCGAGTCTTATGATTCCCGAGATGGCCCGAGGCAAGGCTGATGACCCCTCGACTGAAAGCCAGTTGGTGGTCGAAGTTGACGGGGTGCGTAGGCCAAAGGGGCAGATGTGCTTGAGTGTGTTTGAGAGCGATCGCGGCTTCCCCAGCAGTAGCGGCGACGCCGTGCAAAACAAATGCGTCGCCGTGACCACCGGGCTGCAGGTCATCCAAATTCAGGGTCTCAAACCCGGAAGCTATGCCGTGGCGGTTTTGCACGATGCCAATGGCGATCAAAAAGCCAATCGCAATGGCCTCGGGATCCCGATGGAGGGATTCGGTTTCTCGCGCAATCCTACGATTCGCTTTCGGGTGCCTCGGTTTAATGAGACGGCGATCGCAGTCAAGGGCAAACAAACCAAAATCCAAATTCGCCTCAATCACCTAATCTAGACCCTAAATCTAGACCACGCTCAGTAAGGAAATTTGATTGGCTCCAAACTCAGAGACATACAGATTTCCCGTGGGTCGATGCTCGACCAGATCCAACGGATTGTTCAAGCCGCTGGCAATCTGGGTCGAGCCGATCACGCCGCCGTTGGCCCCGAGCTTGAGGGCCAAAATGTCGTCCCCGGCGCTATACTCTGTCACCAGGAGTTGATTGCGCAATTTGCCCCCAAAGGCATCGCCCAGGTATTCGATCGCGCCATTGGTCGAACGGTTGCGGCCAAAATCGTAAGCAAAACCCCGATACAGCGGATCCGGCTGGGTACCCACGGCATATTGATTGACCTCCGCTGGATCGAGCCCTGCCGTAGGATTCCCCCCGTTGAGGATGTAATGACCTTGGGCCGGGTTGGGGTGACCGTAGTAGCCCCCGGATTCGACTCGATACAGATAATCATTTTGGGTATTGACGCCCAAAAGGACTTCGTTGAATGGCGTCCTAGGGTCATCTGGCGTATTGCCTTCTGCCGCACCGCTACCGTTATTCGGCACATAAAGAGAGCCATTGCTATGCCAGACCAAGTCGTAGGCATTGCGGATTCCCTTGCCGTATAGCGTGACGGGGGCATTGGGCGCAAAGGGATTGTAGGTTCCAGGCTTGCCGTTATAGGTTTCGGTTTGAACATTGAAGCCGCCCACGGGTGCCGTGCGCCTCGGATCAATACGCAGCACCGAGGCGGTGAGCAATCGTTCAGGGCGATTGCCCCAGTTGCTGTCTGGGGCTCCGGTGGCGGCGTTGCCGCCCTGGGTGAGGTAGAGCGCACCGTCTGGGCCAAATTCCAAACTGTTGCTCATGTGGCTGCGGGTGGCTCGGGGCAGACCCACGACGTAGTCGGTCACGGTGGGCACAAAGCTACTGCCGCTGTTAAGGGTGACCTTAGAGATTTTGCTGGTAAAGTCGTTGGCTGGGGGCGGGGTCACGACCGAATCATTATTGGTAATCCAGAGGGTCTTAGGATCTTGGGGATCGAAGACCAGGCCGACGATGGAGCGGTTGGCATTCGCCAGCCCCAGAAATGTCTGCTGATTGGTGAGGCGGCCATCGGCGGCGATAGTCCAGCGGTGTAGTTCTCCGGTGATCGTTGCGCCGTAGAGTTGGGTGCCATCGGGGCTGGTTTCCAAGCTGCTGAAGCCGAGAGGGCCAATGCCGGTGTAGACGGTGGATTTGTTGAAACGAATCGCGCTGTTGCTGTTGTCGTTGCTGCCGGTGGAAAAGGTGGTACTAAAAGGGAGAAATGCGACGCCCGATTCGTCCTTGACGCCGTCGCTCAATCGGAAGGTGTAGTGCGTGTTGGCATCTAGGCTGCGACTGGGCTGGAAGACAATGGCATCGCCCCCTCCGGTTGTGTTAGCAATCCCTGCGACGGGCGCTCCGTCGCGGGTGCGATAGAGCTGCACGGTACGATTGGTCAAGGTGGCACCATCGACGACGCTGCCGGTGCCGAGGAGATCGACGTCGAGGGTAATTGCAGCGTTGCGGTTGATGTTGCTGGCACGACTGAGCGGGACGCCGCTGGGAATCCGAGGGTGATTGCCGGGGTCAACGCGTTTAATCTCAACGTAGTTGATGCGCGTATTGTCCCCACCGATAGAATCGAGGGTGAGTCTGCCATCGTTGACACGGACGGTAGCGGTGGCGAGTTCGTAGGGCTGGCGGCTGGTGGGTACGAAGTTGGGCAGGATGTTTTGGCCTTCGACGTTGATGCGGTGGGTACTGTCGAAGTAGCGATCGCCCACACTCACCGTCACGCTATAGTCGCCGTTGGGCAAGGTATATTCCCAGGCTGCTGCAGGGGCGTCGTTGCCGATGTGCTCCATGTGCAAGAAGGTGTTGAGGCGGGGGTCGGTGTTGGGGTCTTGGCGATCGCGCGCCACGCCGCGCAGGTCAACCGGAACGGGGGTACGACCCACGCTGGTCTCTGTGATCCAGCCGTAGCCCCGCGCGGGTTAAAGGCTTCACCGATATCAGCGCTATAGCCCTGGGGCGTGGCGGAAGCGGTGGCCTGGAAGTTGATTAAGCGTGAAAAGGTCGGGGGCGGATTGGTCAGCGCCTTGGGGATGATCTCCAGGGCCGAGAGTTTGGCGTTGTTGGCACTGGCCAGAAAGTCGAGGTTGAGGATGCCATCGCTGACGGTGATATTGAAGGTTTTGTCCAGGGCGATATTTTTTCCTCCGGCCTGGGCGAAGACATCCACGTCGTCTAGGACTTTTCGGCCTTCGGCGCTGAGGTCAAAGATGCGATCGCCCGCCGCATTAGCCCAAAAATCCGCCAGCTTCAGAGTCACCTGGTAGTCCCCATTGGCCGCAACGGGGACTGCGTAGGCTAAGTTGCGCAGCCAACGTTCGGATTGGTAGAGGGGATCGTCTTGGGTGTTGGCGATCGCAGCTTGGGTCGAGGCAACATTGCCGCCGGTGAAATAGCGATCGGCGCTCCAGAGGTTGCCGTTGCGATCGGTGTAGGCACCTCCGCCAGCATTGATCCGAACAATGGATGGAATCGGCGGCGCGGCTTGACGGTTCAAGGCCCATTCAATACTCTGCTCTAGGTGCTGTTGGAACAGCAAGTCCATGGGCGCGCTGCCTTCGTAGAGATGCTCGTCATGGCCGAGGGCAGAGTAGAAGACGCGGCCTTGGCCTTCATTGCGCACCCATGCTAGGGGGTGATTGCTGCCACCGACGCCGTTGTCGCCGATGTAGGTTGATTCATCAACCGTGAATAGATACTCGGCCTGGGGCTGGGTCGTAAAGTTATACAGCTCATCGGCAAAGGCAAAGGAACCGGGCAAGCCGAGATTGGCAGGATGATTATTGACCGAGATTTCGACGTTGGTGTTGTTGGGAGAATGAAGGTTGGTTCGATTGTTGCGGGTATCGGCTTTTGCACCTAACAATGCACCGAATTCGTTAGACTCTCCAAAGGTGGAAATCCCGCCATGAACCCCGATCAGCGCCCCCCCATTGCGGACATAATTCGTAAGGGCTGAGACTTGAGTTGGGTTATCGCTGGTGCCGATGGAGTTTAAAGCGATCACCGCATCATACTGGGCCAAGTTTGTGGGAGTTAAGGCATTGAAGTCTTGGGTGTCAGTCACCCGCCAACCGTTTTCTTGTCCGAATTCGTTGATCAGGGCAATCCCTTCGTCAATGCTGTCGTGACGAAAACCCGTGGTTCCATGAAAAATCAGAATGGATTCGGGCTGGCTGCCGATGGGTGGCGTCGCATTATCAGAAATTCTTAGGTAGTCGAAGTTCGCTCCACTACTGCCATTTGCGGTTAGACGGATCGTATTAGGTCCGGCGTTGAAATTGACAGACAGACTGACAAAATTCCAGTTTGACCAACTGTCCGTGCTACCAAAATTAAGATTTTGATTGACCGTCTCTCCGTTGAGACTAAAAGAAAGCGGGCGGTTTTTTTCGCCTAAAGCATAGCGCCAGGATAAGCCATAGGAGCCAGCCTGGGGAGCATTAAATGTCCATTCAATAAAATCATTGGTGGAATTTTGATAATCCACAAATGTGCCTTGGGCACCAGTATGGTTGGAGGCAATTTGGGGGCCTTGAAATCGTGCAGCTTCCGCTTGCAAGAGAGTATCCATAGCAATCTTTTGGCGTGGCTTGTAAGGTTTGGTCGAAGCGGGTGACCGAAGCGGATGATCGAGTCTTTCGATCGCAGCTTCTGGTGGATGCTGATACTAGAGGATGCGTGATGACAGATACGCTCTCCAGTCGCGTCACGTCCAAACTCGTGGAAACCGGGCGCTGAGGCTATGATACTATCGTTTTTAACTGTTGCACGAGGGTTATTGTGGGTGTTGAGGCGATCGCCAAAGTCTCAACTAAGAATATTTTCTGGAATATTTTTCTGAGATATTTTTTGGAATATTCGTGCAATATCCTTTCCTGAGACTCTTTCTTTAATCTCAAGATTACCCCAATCAAAAAGCTGAACTATTCCATAGAATTCAGCTTTTTGATTCTCAGATCTATCTTAATGTCTTAGGGTTTTGAAAGGATGCTACAAAGTCGTAGCGAAAATGTCCGAACTCTCTGTCACTGCCTGTAGTGCTAAAGACTCCCACTTCGTTGTGTTGACGGGCCAAATTGGATTCGTCGCACCTTGAATTGTGACATCATCGATCAATGCTAAGGTTTTTATGTCGTGAACCGTAATGCGATTGCCGGAAATCGCATACAGATCGTCATCGATCACTAAGCTCCGACGAATCCTTTCTCCATCATGCCGAATATCACCAACCACCTTAAACCCATCCTGAGCATCAACATCAAACACCCGCAATCCCTGACCACCAACAGAACTTTGAAACGGAATTGCCAGAGTATCAAACTTAGGATAGTAGCCGACGGCTTGCTGATCCCACTGAGCTTCAGAGCCACTATATTGCCCTTCAAATAGATAGCTATCCACCTCCTTGGGCTGACTCAAATTTTGCACATCAAACAGCGATAGTTTTAGGCCGCGCACGCGCCCCGAAGCATCTGCATCCCGGCCCACTCCGAGAACTTGCTTGCGCCCTTCATTTTCAATCACCTGCAAATACTCGGAAAAGCCAGGCAGCTTGACTTCGCCCGCAATCTTAGGCTTACTCGGTTGACTCAAATCTAGTGAAAAGAACGGATCAACCTGCTCAAATGTGACCAGAAACCCATAATTATCCTGAAAACGTGCCGACCGAATCGTCTCGCCGGGGGCGATATTGTTAATGCTGCCGATAGTCTCTAGATTTTGACCTTTCTGCGCCAAAACAAACAAATCATTGCGGGCCTGCTGGCCAAACCCCTGGGTGGTTGCGACACGTAAAAAGCCCTTTTCCTCATCCACCGAGAATGGGTCTAGCACTCGACCTGCAACCTCACCCCGCGCCACCCAGTCGAGTGAATCCAGATCAACCTTCAAGATACCAGTCTTGCCGCTGTCCCACCAATCGTTCCGTAACAGGTAGAGATTATCTTGGGACATGTACAGATTGCCCACATTGTTGGCAGGCAGACCGATCGACTTATCAGGACCAGGACGCTTGTCATCCACATCAAACACGGAGACCGAAGCCATATTGTAGGGCTTGTCATCGAGGGGCTTATAGATGTCGGTGGCTCGGTTGAGCAAACCTTTTTTAAGTTCTTTTCCTTGGCCATCCACAGTTATAAAGCTTGGCAACGCTAGCGTTAGTTCTTTACCCTGAATTCGTTTTAGATACGCCTGCTTTGTTTCGTATTGATAACTTTGATTTGGGTTCGGAAATGCAATCTTCGCTGAACTTACACTTCCGTTTATCCAAGCAGGACGCGATTCCGGCGCAGGCAAACCAAAGGTGTCCTGGGTCGCGACATAAACCTTGTCACCCACGGCACGGGACGATAGCAGCATGCCATCGAGCTTCGAAGTCTCCTCAATCCGAATGGCATAGGGATTAGAAATATCAAAAACACTGACATTGACCGTTGGTTGGTCGGAAAGGTTGCTCCGATAAGAACCGAAGTAGGTATAGAAGAAGTTGGGACTCGTCGAAACGATAGTCAGCTTATCTCCGTAGAGATAAGCTCCTTCAATATTGCCCAGATCTTGCAGGCTCTTTTGCGAGGTCACTTTTATCTCTTTTGGATTGCGTGTATCGACAATCGTCAGAGTTTGATTCTCAACTTGATAGATAAACTTGCCATCTGTTTCAACCAAATCAGCTTCGTCTACCCCTATTTCTTGGGTATTGGTTTGAGAAAAATCTCGACTGCTGGAGCCTCCAGAAGCATTGCCTGTGAAAAAGGATGGGGTGGCCCCATCTTGCACCTGAGTCCCAAAGTTAATTGCTAGAAATTGAGGGGTACTACCCTTCAGATAATAAGGGGGATAGTAGGTGACAGGTTTGCCAAATAGGGACGCGTATTGATTTTGTGCGGATTCGACCAAATAGGATTTGAGTTGACTTTCTGAGCCGAATCGTTCAATCGTCGGATAGGAGCTATTTTGAGCCATTTTTCATATTCTCCTGGAGAAGAAGGGCACTGAGCCAGTATTCCCCAGAAGACTTAAAAAGGTCTGCCAATTCGGCATTTTCTCGGTCTGAGTGGTTGCGAGCTGGCGCGTTTTTGGGTTACTGCCCCCGCAAGCGTGACCAAAGTCGAAACACATCCCAACGCGATCGCCCCGTGTTCTCCTCATTCCGGCTCCAAAAATCACTCCACCAGCCGGGAGGCTCGTCCTTGGAGCCGTCGTATTCGGTTGGGCGATTCGTGTCGCCACTGGTGACGAGGCTGCCCACGTAGTCCCCTTCTGAATAGACTTTGCTGATTTGATCCTGGATGTGCTGCATGTCCTGCTCGGACACAACACCATTGCTGGTGGCTTTATAGAATTGAACCGTGGCGCGGATTGGGAAACGGGGGTCACGTTCGATTGCCAACTGATCAATCTCCGTAAACGGCCCTTCCACTTCCCCGTGGCCAATCACCGCGGCTTCGACATCACTGCTTGGGGCTGTGGTCATGGGCGCAGATTGGGGCATGGCTTCTGATAGAACCATGTTGTTACCTAGGGCGGCGCGGGGTTGCTCTTTTTGTTTGAGGGGTACTTGTATTAGCAAGACCATGTTGAGCCCTTCGGCTTCTGTAGCCTTGGGGGTATCGGCTCCACTGCGATCGCCCGATGGACTTAAGTCACGATTAAAATCGCTGAGGCGCTGGCCAGTGAGGCTGGTGCGATCGCCATTTTTATTAAAAAACAACCGTTGCCCCCAGGTCATCCCTGCCTCAAAGCCATCTCGGGTATTGTCAATCACCGTTACACTCGTTCCCTCGCGTGTCGCCAAAATTGTGAGCACGGCGGGATTCTCTTGATAGGACTGGTAGTTGAACAACACCGGATTAAACGTCGCTTCGCCGGTCTTTGGGATGGGCAAAAATGCGGCTTGGGCACTGACTAGGGCATGGCTATCGCGGGGAGCGAGCAGGGATTTTTGCTGACCTTTCCACGACTTGGGCTCATGCAAATATTTGCGCAGATCGCCCAGCAACTCTCGCACCGAAACCCGCTCGAGTGCTTTTCCCTTTTCATTGCCGACCAGCACAAAGAATTTATCCAGATCGACATCAGCGGTTTCGTCGGAAAAGTTGGGATGACGGATCACGGGCATGAGACTCAGGTTGTATTGCCCACTGCTAGGGTCACGCTGCTGCACCTGAATGGTCATGTCACTGATATTTGGCCCCACGGCGGAGTTTTTGTAGCGACCGGTGTCTTCCCACGTGACGTTGAGAATATTCAGACCGAAGCGTTGGGCGAGGCGTTGGGCGGCGCTGTCGTTGACGAGATTTACCGTTTTTTGGATGACATTGCGGTATTGCTGCGATCGCTCGGCTCGGCTTGGGTCGGTGGGCACTGGCTCTGCTGGGTCGCTAGAGGTATTGGATTCGGCATTGGGGTCGGCATTGGATTCGGCATTGGCCCCAGGACTGGCTTCAAGATCATCCTTCGCGCCCTTAGTATCCAGGATTCCCCAGGTTTGTGCGAGGCTTGGAGCTGCGGTGGCTGGGGGGGTGAGGGCGATCGCCGCACTGGTGATGGCGGTGGCGATCGTCACCAGTAAGCCCAGGGAGAAGGTGGATTTCATGGTGCGCTAGGATTAGTCTATGGCTGATGGTCTACGGCCCCACTCTAGAGGGAGTTTGGCAATGCAAAACCTGGGTTTCTATTTTTGAAACAGCGGGCTGTCGTCACCGATCGCTGGGCAGAGTCTCTTTACGAAGCACAAAAACTTTGACCAACATGGGTTAGCGCTGCGCTAACCCATCCTAAGACCGAGGTGGAGGCGAGTTATATTAGGGGCAACTGATTAGGGGCAACCGTCATGTATCAACCCTTAGGCTACGGGCCGGATGGCCCACTGCCGCCATCACAAACATTGCCGACAATGTACGATTTGCCCAGTGAGTCTGCGGGGGAGCCAGGATTGCCGGATTTGTTTCACTTGAGCCAGCCGCGTTTGCTGGATGAAACGCTGCTGTCGCCCACCTATCCCGGAGACCAGCGGTTTACAGCAAGCGATCTTAATCTCTATTACGATGCCCGCCATTCACTCTGGCACAAGCGTCCGGATTGGTTCCTCGTGCTCGGCATTGCACCCGCTTCAAACCAAGCGGAGCTGCGGCTGAGTTATGTTATGTGGCAGGAAGCCGTGGCACCGTTTTTGGTCGTCGAGTTGTTGTCACCGGGAACGGCGGATGAGGATTTAGGCAAGACATTGCGGGAGGTGAACCGACCGCCGACGAAATGGCAAGTGTATGAGCAAGTGTTGCGGGTGCCCTATTATGTGGTGTTCGATCGATATGAGTCACAGTTTCGGTTGTTTGGCATGAGGGGGATGCGGTACGAAGCCATTGAGTTGGTGGGCGAGCGGTTTTGGTTTGAGGAGCTGGATCTGGGCTTGGGGGTTTGGTCTGGGGTGTATGCGGGAACCGATGGGCGATGGTTGCGGTGGTATGACGCGGCGGGGGATTGGGTTGCAACGCAGGAGGAGCGGGCCGAGTCTGAGCGGGAGCGGGCCGAGTCGGAGCGGGTGAGGGTCGAACAGGTGATGGCGGAGTTGGCGGTGGAGCGAGAGCGGGCTGAGCGTCTGGCGGCAAGGTTGCGGGAGCTGGGAATTGAGGAATGAGTGTCTGGACTAGGAAATATTGGTTTCCCCAACAAATTGATCGGTAGGGGTTGGCATTTCTGACCTTCAGGGCATTCCTGAAGGGGTGTTGAGGCGCATCCCAAATTCTGCTTTGGGGGCGGGATTGCATGAAGAGCGAATCATGCGCAAAATTCGTTCTTTCCTTTCTGGGTATTGTTATCACACAACCGTTCGGTGTAACAATCGAGATTTTTGTTGACTCGATCCCATTGTCGGGAGGTGTTGCTGTATGCGATCGAACAATGCAAGGCGAAGTATGAGTTTAAGCTTTATGGCATCTGCATTATGAGTAATCATGTGCATTATTTGATGCAGCCGCTGGTGCCGAAGGAGATGCCGAAGATTATGCATTTCCTCAATTGGTATAGTGCGATGTGTTTTAACCGGATGTTGAATCGGACGGGCCATTTTTGGGAGAAGCGGTACCATGCGGTGGGTTTTCCGGAAGATGACCAGCGGCGGGCGTTGAATACGTTGCGCTATATCCATGCGAATCCGAAGGCGGCGGGGATGCAGCGGGGCTTTTTCTACGATTTCAGCAATTATGGCAGTTATGAGCGGTTGACGCAGGATGGGTTGACGGAGTGGCATCCGGCCTTCTTGTCAATGGCAGCGACGTTGGAGTTGTGTGCGGCAGCGTATCGGAGGTTTTGTGAGCGGTATCAACCGAAGCCGAAGTCGGAGCGGAGAAGCCATTGGGGGAGCAAATTGTTGGCGAGGATTGTCGCAGAGCGGCGGGCGAGGCGACGAAAGTACAAAATTAGCCCCGGACAAAAATCGCTTTGGGAGGATTGGGATGAACCGTTTGAGGAAATAAAAAATGTTGCCGAAAAATTTAAGGCAGCGAATCAATTTCCTCCCTATCCTAAATAAAAAAATAACCCAAATTTCTATTTTTTTAAGGAGGTGAAAAAGATTGTTGGTGCCAGGTAAAGAAATGCTGGGAGGCTGATTATGCCGTAGAAATTTGTTCTTGATAAAAGCTTCAAAAATTCCTAGGACTGAGTCGTGCTACAGTTCACAAGTCGCTGCGCGAGAGAAGAGAAGCAATAATCGAAGGTATAAAAATCGATAAAAATCAATCCCCCCGGATTCGGCCGAGGTAATTCTCCCACCGGAGAAAGAGAGGGTGTCTTTTGGAGGTCTGAGTAGTTCACGTATTTTTTTGCTTGTTTATTCTGCCAACCTACTTTAACGCAAAAACGATCCCAGTCTTTGCCCAAAGACATTGGACTCCCGCATTCCTGCCAAATCTTTTTTTGGACCGAAAACCCAAAATGTCCATTGCTGGCTTCTACCCAAAGGCGATCGATCGTCCGTAAGTCTTCACAGGGAAAATTCTCCAAATCCTCCGGGTCAAACCATTGCCCTTCTTCCTTATTCACCGTCGTAATCATCAGCCGATAGGTTTCTTTATCCGCTGCTTCCCACTCGCCCGCCTTCAGCAGCCTTTCTAGTTCCCCATAGCGAGACACTTGCACCTTGGGCTTGAGCGCCTCTAGCTTCTGGACAATAGCCGGATTCAAGGTTCGCTTAGTCTCCTGATAACAAGCATAGGCCAAATTATTCGCCCCTTGCGCCATCGCCGCCTCGATCAATACCGTCGGATCCTTCGCCTGAGCCGCATAGAGCAAAATGGTCTGCCGCCACCAGGATTGATTCTCCCCGTCGGCATCCGCATCCTTGAGAAACTCATAGAGCAGAACTTCTTGATCAGTCTCTTTAATTTGCCGAGCGGCCAAAAATTCCTGAAAACTCAAATGAGAAAACTCATAGCCCTCCAGCCCTTGGCGCACAATCAACTCACTCACATTCACCACCTGCCGCAAAAATTCCTCAGGTGGAATACCCTCGTGGTTTTGTTCCTGTAAGGTTCTGCTGAGTAACTCCAGCAAGTCCTCTTCCTCAATCAGCCGTTTTTCCTGCCGCATCATCTCCAGCGCAATCGCTTGCAAGACCAATTGCCGCTCCTCTGGAGACAGGGGCAAAACAATCCCCCTTGCTGCCGGTCGTTTGCGCAACTGCAACGAACAAATATCCTGATAAAGCTCCACCCGCTGACGGGGCAACTCTACCCCCGGATCGCTACGGTGATAGGTCGCCAATAGATTTAGCAGCAGCGGATTTTTCGCCAGATCGGCCAGCTCGGGTCGCTCAGGATTGCGGATTTGTTCCAGCAGACTCTCTGCATTGCGTCTGGCATCCCGCTGTACCTCCGGGGTGCCTCGACCGGCGCGATCGAGCTTTTCCTGGGACAAATACCACTGATGCACAAACTGGGTTTGTTGATCCGCCGTGAGCGGCCTGACCCACACCTTCGTGCGCAGGGCATCCACCCGCCCAGAATCCTCAAAAATTTCCCGGTAGGCGGTGGGCCGAGAGGTCAGAATGAACACCGAACGATCGAACTGGCGCATCTGCTGGGTGATCCATTGGCTAAAAATAATCCGCTCGTTTTCTGGAATTTCATCAAATCCATCCATCATCACCAGCACCTTACCCCGCGCTAGCATGTCTCGGAACCAATTTTGGGGCAGCTTGGAGAGGCGATCGCGCTCACTATCAATTTCCGCCATGACCCGCAAATGCTGCTGCATGAACAGATCCGGCAAACTCAAAGGTGACTCCTGGGCGATGTACTTGCGGTATTGCCGCAGGGGCAAGAGGACCGGAATTAACCCTGGCACATCATACTTGCGGTATTGCTTGGTGCCATAGATATAGGCCAAATGCTTCAGCAACGTTGTCTTGCCAAACCCACCCCAGGCCACGATCGCCAACTGTCGATAGGCCGGATTTCGCTCAGCCTCCGCCAGAAAATCCCAAATGCAGTGATGGCGAAGATCCTCTAGATTCTCTGCCGTCTGTCGCCTGCGCTGAAACCCAACCGCCACCGCGCTCGAATCTAGCTCCAACGGGACAAACACTTGCTCCAGCATGGGCGTCATGATGCGATCGCGCTTGCCCATTCCCTCGGATTTATAATCCCGACAATCTAATGCCTGACAGAGCAAATAGGCATCCTCTGCCCGCGAGACCTTGGCAAAAAGCTGGTCAATCCCGCCATCGATCGCCTGGTCGATCGCCTCATCAATGCGCTTACCAGTGTTCTCCAAGCGCCGCCGATTGCCTGCATCCACGGGCTTTAGCAAACTGGCTCCGTAGGTGATGCCCAAACCGATTCCGGCGGAGGCGATCGCCTGGGGAATATCGCTCTCCTTAAACAATGACCAAAATGCCCCAAACCCTCCTGCCCCGACGCCCCCAGTCATCAGCACTTTGGCCAAAATGCCTCCCAGCTTGTCTGGCAACGACTCTGGCTGTGGCGACTGATCGGGCGGAGGATTCGACATCAGACTTCCAGGAGAGACAAACTCAGTCAGTCTTATTCTACAAGTCTCACAAACTGGATTTCTGAAAGAGCCACTTGCAAGATTTGCCTACAGCCTCGGCATCAAATCCCCCAAGCTCAGATTCAGCTCAGGCAACAAAGGCGATCGGATTGCCTCCCCCAAGCGATACTGCACCTGGTCATAAAACCGACCCGACAAAACATTAACCGTCAGCGTCGGCTGCTTCGGGTCTCCAATATAACGAATCCCACCCAACCCACGAAAATCAACAATCCAATATTCAGCAATCCCCATCAGCGCATACTCCTCCACCTTCCGCGCATAATCATTCTCCCAATTCGTACTCACCACCTCCACCACCAACTTGATCGATTCTCCATAGACAATAATCGGCTCCTGCTGCCAAAGGGGTTCCTGGGCCAGCGCTCGTTCATCCAACACAATTACATCCGGACGGCGGGCCGTTGCTTCACGGATATTGGGACGGAGAATGCAGGTTTTGGGAATTAGAAACGGCAGATCCTGGCGATCGATCTCAACACTCAATTTGCTCGCCGTTTTCCCAGCAACCGCCTCATGGGGCCCCGTTGGTTCCATTTCGATCAATTCTCCATCGACCAACTCGTACTGTTCATGATCGCCATGCTGAGCAATGAACCGTTCAAAGGTGAGAAGCTGGGCAGGCATGTAAGTCATCGCCACAACCTTTAGACTGAGCCTCTAGTTTAGCAATCGCCCCGAAATTCCTGCCTGTGCCGAGGTTAAGTCTAGGCAATACTGCCGCGTTTGCGAGCTTCCTTGAACGAGGTGCCGACATTGCGCAAACCCGCCTTCACCATTTGTCGCTCTAGCATCGCAAAAAAACGAGCGCGATCGCCCCCCCGCACCACCGCCTGATTGTGCGCCTCCGCCAAAGCCACCGGATAGCCGTAACCCTTGTGCACCTGGCCCAACACCAAACTCAGCGCCGAACCCAACAACGTCGCATCTTCCCCCACCCAGGCCGGAAACTCCAGCCGTGCGATCTCTGCGCCCACATGGACATAGCAAAAATAAATCGTTTGTTGTAGACCATACTCCGCCAAAATCTTGGCCGAACTGCGCCACAGCGGCCCCCGCTCTCCCGGCCGCAGCATCGTAGACCACAGCGTTACATCTCGCAGCGGCGTAAAAACCTGACAGGGTGCGCCATCACCTCGGCCTTCGCAGTGGGTTGCACAATCTGGGAAGTCGTAGGGGCAAGATTGCAAGCGCAAAAAATTGAGCGACTCGGTGCTGCGTGAGGCGCTGACATAGCCAACAAATGGCACCCGCAGCGCCTGCAGCTGCTCCCAGGCTTCGAGAATCGGGGGCAAGATGCGATCGCGCGCCTCCCCCGGCAATCCATCCAAAAACCAGTAAATCAACGAGCCATCGACCAGGGCTAAGGTTGGAGCCAGGGTTGAAGCCAGGGTCGCAAGTGAAGCCTGGGGCGGGCTTGAAGCTATCCCCGCCGCCAGTTCTGCCAGCATTTCCACCTCGGTAACGGTTCGCCGATAGCCCATCCATTCCTCGGTACCGATGCCCCATTTGCGTGCCCCGTAGAGGTCGTCGGATTGGTAAAAGACCTCGGGCAGGCTGTCGAGCAACGGTTGGCGGTTTTGACCATAGTGCAAGACGACGCGACCAATGTTGATTAGATAACAGTAGGCAATTTCGTGGTGGCTGGGGGCGATTTGGGAGCCATCGGTGGCAAGGACGGTGTGCTGGGCAGGTGGGGTTGCGATCGCAACTTTTGTCTCCATTGGCTCCATTGGCTCGGCGGCGGTGAAGCTGAGGCGATCGCGCCACTCCTGTCCCATCTGCACCAAGATTGCCTGGTGCTGGGCGGCCTGGGTGACCAAATGCTGGGCTCGCTCCAACCTCGTCCGACTCGCCGCCGCTTCCTGGGCAAGGTGGTTACTAATCCCCTGCATTTGTAGTGCCAACTTAGTCAGATCCAGCATCGCTCACGCCCCGTTCGGGAAATGGCCAACCGCAGAACGTCTCCAAGTCTAACAGCTCGATCTGTTCATCTGCTGCCGCCGCCTGCCGGTCTGGAGCGACGTTATAGCCCCAATCTGCTAAGAACAAGCGGACTTCCTGCAGGTCTGCTTGGACTTGAACGGCTTGCAGCGCTGGCAGGCGGTCTTCGATGAACCAAAGGGAGGGCTGGGCAGCCGCTTGACCTTGGGGGTGGGAGATGAGATTGCGGTTAAAATTGCCTTGGAGATCGCGCAGGGTTTGATATTTGGGCTGTCGGATTTCCTTACCAATGATTTGCTCCGGCGCAAGCTCGACGCCGCCCTGGGCCAGGAGCTGACGGATGAAGCGACCTTCCTTGGTGGAGACGATATACAACTGCGTGGCGCTGCGCTGAACCCGACTGATCAGATCGAGGACGCCGGGGTAGAAGTGGTGGAGGGCAAGCCAAGCCTCGAGCTGGGTTTGAATTTGGCGATCGCGCTCCCCATCCACCTGGGCCACCAGCTCCTGTGGCTGTTTCTGGGCTGCCTCCGCAATTTGTCTGACTAAAATCGGCCAGTTTTCCAAAATTTCAGCGTCACCGACACCCTGAACCAGCGCTGCCACCAGCACCGGCATCTCCCAGCCCGTTTCGATCACGGGGCGAAGCTTGCGAAAGCGATCTTCGAGCCCCATCGGTTCGACGGTTTCATCTTCATCCACGCCCCAACAGCGCGCGTAGGCCCGCCAAGCTGTCTGCCAGTATTCTCGCAGCCCGTCACAGATGACCCCGTCAAAGTCCAGTACCAAGAGATCCGGTTCAGCCATGACAAAAATCCTTGGGAACGAGCTCTCAGAAGCGAGGGTCAAATTAGACCATCCCCACCTCACCAGCCACTAACCAAAACCAACCAAACCTCTTACGGGAGCCAGTGATTGCTCCAGCGTTGAGCGATCGAACAGTGGGAGCCCTTCCCTAACCCTCAGATGGTTGAGTCCGACTCACCAAAAGTAGGCTCTGTTCGATTTTTACTTTCGATTTTCACTTCTTAAGCAATTAGCTGGGGTGCTAGGATTCGAACCCAGGAATGGCGAGACCAAAACCCGCTGCCTTACCACTTGGCGACACCCCATCGGCGTTTGCCTTTGTAAGGATAGCAGTATTGACCCGGTCTCTGTCAAGGGCTGTGCGCAAAAAACTGTGCCCAACAACCTGTGTCCAACAACCTGTGTCCAACAACCTGTGTCCAACAACCTGTGCCCAACAACCTGTCCTCCCCCTGCCCAATAACCTGTCCTTCTCCTACAGGAATCCCACCACCGACGCCGTTGCCTTTTGCTACGCCGAGGCCCGATAGCGCTTCAGGAGGGGGCGCAGCCGCACCACGGTCAGCAAAATGGCCAGCAGCGCATCGAATCCCCCCGGTTTTTTGCGACGTTTCCACTCGGTCATTTCACCGTAGAGCAGCTGAACGATTTGGCGATGGGACTGCGACGGCAAAGCCTCGGAAAATTGAACCGAGACCCATGTTTGACGCCCTTGGCCAAAGACCCGCAACACCTGCCCCGGCAGTTGTAGATTTTCGGCGTGTAGATTTTCGGGGTATGAATTCTCGGGGTATGAACTTTCTGGGTATGAACTTTCTGGGTATGAACTTTCCGGGTTGAGCCACAGCTCCGCCTCGGCTCCTGGCTGTAGCTCTAGGGGAAATCCGAAGACCGCAGAGGCTCCCCCTTCCGATAGATCCTGGAGCACGCCTTCATATTCTCGCTCGACCAGCATCTGGTCTGGGCCGGGCTGCTCGCGGATGAGCAAACGACAGGGTCGCTTGAGGGGGAAGCGATCGAGGCTGCGGCGAATGGGTTGATCGATCGCCGATAAAATCGACGCCCCCATCAGCAGACAGTTATAGCCCAACCAAAAGTAAATCGGAAATTGGTTGTCCCAAGGCGCGGGCCACAGCCACAGCCACTGGCCCACCAGCTGCACCATCACGCAGCCTAAACTCAAGGCCAACATCAAAATTAGCGGTAGACTGTGCTCAAAGTTATAGTGCTTGCCGTCCAGCTTGACGCCCTTGCGCGTCACCCGGCTCACCTTGCGAAATGGATTGCCCAGCAACCGCACGAGCCGACTGACCGCCGGGAAGCAAAACGTGGTTTCGTAAACATCGTACCAAAATTGAGAAATGCGGTAGTCTGTGGACCAGCCCTGTACGGCAATGCTAAAAAACCAAAACGGCGCAAAATAATACAAGATCTCTGCAAGCGTTGCATCCAGCAAAGCCAGATTTCCGTAGATGCACAACAAGGGCGTGATCAATAGAATTAACCGCAAAAAGGGCTGAATGCAGGCAATAAACTGAGTGACCAAAAAGCTCTTTTGTCCCCAATTGAGCCGCTGAGCTAAGGGCAAGTCTTTCCCGCAAAAATAGACCTGCCAGTTACCTTGGAGCCAACGCAAACGCTGGTCAATAAAGTCATTATATGTTCGGGTTGATTCTCCCATGCTGAGGATTTCGTTCAGATAGATAATTCGCTGGCCATGGGTCAACATTTTGAGCGAGGTTTGATAATCTTCTACGCAGCACTTGATGAAATAGCCGCCGATTTGATCGAGGCTCGATCGCCGTACCACGTAAGAGCTACCGCAGCAAATGACACTATTAAAGACATCTCGACAAGATTGAACAGAGCCAAAAAATAACTCGAGGTCATTGGGTAAAAAGTCAGATAAGCCAAGATTACGGGCGTGATAATCCGGGTTATAAAAATATTGAGGCGTCTGAACAAGGGAAATTTGACTTTGCTGAAAAAACCGACCGTTCGAATCAAAAAAATTGCGAAAGGGTACAAAGTCTGCGTCTACGATCGCAACGAGTTCTCCCCCGATTTGGGTCAGCGCATGATTGAGATTGCCTGCCTTCGCATGGTCATTATTCGGTCGAGTCAGATATTGACAACCGAGCTCTGCGGCCATGGCTCGAATCTGGGGACGTCGCGTATCATCCAGAATATAAATCGTCTTATTGGGGTAGTCCATTGCCTGACAGCCCATCACCGTTCGCCGCACAATGAAATCAGGCTCGTTGTAGGTGGGCACAAGAACATCAACACTAGGCAAGTAATTGCCGGAGATAACCGCTTGTTGGTCGCGATCGGCTTGGCGCGATCGCAACTTGTCCGTTGCGAAAATCGTCTGCATCGAGTTCAAAACTGCTGACAAGATACAGACACATTCCACCCCAAAGAGCATGAGCCCCAGAGTTTGTTCTAGCGGCGTGGAGAAATCGAGGGTGGAGAGCGATCGCCAGACCAGATAGCGCAGCGCCAACACTATCAAAATGGGCCGAAAAATTAACCGCGTCAAGTTATTCGGCGGCAAAAAACGCAGCATCATGGTCGCCAACAGCACCAGTGCCAAGGGCAAAATGATCCGCTCTGACCCCATGGGCAGGGCTAGGAAATCGGGCAGCGTATTGGCGATAGAAACCGGAGGACGCTGACGGTAGGCGTCGAGCGGGCCTTGGCTGTTGAGCCGACTGAGGTAAAACAGCGTACCCGAGACGACGAGACTCAAGCCAAAAAAAGCTTTGACGGGCCAAGCGATCGCCTGCCGCCACAGTCCGAGAAGATTCATTGCAGTTTAGACAGAAATGCAGTTTAGACAGAAATGCAGTTTGGACGGAAATGCAGTTTGGACGGAAATAAGGTGAAAGGGCTAACGCGAATAAGGTGAAAGGGCTGAGGTGAGAATTGCGGCGATCGCCCCGTGATAAGCGCCCCGTGATAAGCGCCCCATAACGATCGCTTAGGACGCCAAACGGCCCGCCATCGTGCGCAAACGACTCCAGAGCTTGCGATCGGCCTGGGGTTCACCCTGGCGCGCAAACGTTACCCGACCCGTGTAGCCGATGTAGCAAAGATTTCCCGAAGCCACCTTTTGATCCGAAACCAGCGCTGTGGTTGCCTGACCCGGCAATTTTACCCGTACCTGGGTGTGGCGGGGCAGGTTGCGCTGGAGCGGCGTCAGCACGTCTTGCCCCGCGACCAACCGGCCCACGCCTCCCCGAATCATGCTGACTTCCCCTTGCAGAACAATATTGTCTGCGCCGTGCAGCTGCACTTCTGCAGGGGTGCCAATTTGCAGTGAACCCAGGGCATTTTCATCGACCACGGCATCCACCCAGCGCTGTTCGCAGTCCATCATCTGACCGAGGGAATCCCCCTGCTGAACAAACTGACCCGGCTGGGCCGAGAGATCCCACAGGACGCCATTCACCGGCGCACTAACTTGGGAGAGCTGTTGTTTTTGAATTTCTGCTCGCACCTTGAGGAACTCTGCCTGGGTATTTTTAAGCGCCTGGCCCAGTAGTAAGACCTGCTGGTGTCCGGCCACAATTTGCAGTTCTAGCTCTTGCTTGCGAATGCTGGGGTCATAGTTGCTGCGGGTGCGGGTGAGGGTGAGCCCACGACCCACGGCGTTTTGGCTCACTTTCTGGGCCGCAATGCGGTTCTCGAGGCTGTTGACTTCGCTGGCGCGCTGATCCCGCTCGGATTTGGCAATATCGACATCAATGGACGGGACGGCTCCCTGCTGCTTGAGGGCGGCGAGGCGCTGGTAGTTGAGTTCGGCGAGTTGCAGGCGCGATCGCCCCCCTGCAATTCCGACTCGAGTTGCTGAATTTGTAGCCCCATTTCGGAGCCTTCGAGGGTGATTTGCTCGCTGGCATCCTGGCTGACGAAACTGAGCATTTTTTGCTTTTGCAGGAGCTGGGACTGAGCCCCCGTCAGCTCAAACTGCTGTTGCCTGAGGCGGCTCAATAACTCCTGACCCTTGACCTCGCTGGCGCGGCTGTTGGTGATGCGAAAAACCGGGGCAGCTTTGCTGATGGCGTCACCGGTACGAAAGACCAGCGGTTCGAGAATGCCATCTTCGGGCGCTTTGAGATCGACCAGGGCACCATTGACGACAGCATCGACGCTAATGACAGAAGTCATGCGGGTTTGTAGATACTGATATGACCAATACAAGAGGCCGATGCCAGCTCCCAGAACGAGCAGATTCGCAAGGGGCGATCGCAGGGAAACAGACTCATTTTCAGCAAGACGATTGCCTAAAACCATAGGAGAGAACAACACGGTAGAGCATTATTAAAGGAAGAAAAAAGTCGAAAACACCCAAATCCACTAGCCTAGTCCAGATCTATCTCCGTTGACTTCACTCGAAGACAGTCTTATGCAAGACTTGTACAACCCCACTGTTATTTATAGCGTCATACGGCTCTTTTTTGAGTTATATATCTTACTTTTTCTACGAGCGGCAAATATAAGAATCTACCGGGAGCTTGCTTTGATGAGATCCGGCTCTCATTTTTCGCAGGATCGATGAGCGCTTTGTCTGGCAAAGCATAAAGATTTGATGAAGAGCTTTCCATCTCCCCCAAAATATGGGTTTGAAGGGCTGTAGAGAAACGACTCAGCTCTAGATCGTATGGGTATAAAATAATTAAGCTGCAATGCGGTTGCTGCTTGGCTTTAAGTTAGCTACTGGAGCAACTGCTTGCTCCAGTTTCGGTCTGAGCATTTGGCATTGCCGATTATTGCTGATTGATGGGATGTTTGCCGTAGGAACGAACCGCTGTTCGTCCAGCTTTTGCAAAGCCTTGAGCGCCTCACGGGTCAAACGGATCTGATCGAAGCGCTCGATGGTCGCTGGTGTCCGACGGAATACAAGCAGGGAAAACGGAGTGAGTTTGAATTTGAAAGTGAATTTGACAACAATGTAATGATGCGATGCAAGTTTGTGCCCAGGATCTTTGCTTGGAAGAGATGCTAAGACAACTGATTGCCCTCGGCTATGTCTATGCCCAGCCCCATCGGTGCCAGTCCGTGGAAATTCCGAATGTGCAGAGTGCGCTGAATGTAGAGTGCGCTGAATATTGCCGGGTTTGATCCGGACTGGGGCGATTTGCATACGGTGCGCTACGGTCGGTCTTGGCTGGCGCTAGAACTGCACTTTCCGCAACAACACTTTCCGCAACAGCACTTCCCGCAACAGCACTTCCCGCAACACTTCCCGCAACAGCACTTTCCGCAACAGCACTTTCCGTAACAACGCAACCTCTGCGATTTACAATGGCCCTTGAGCGTAAGCTCCGAACACAAAGCTAGAATGGCTTCGCAAGCTTGCGGAGAAATCGCCACCCCAATCCCCCCACCCACGTTCAACCCCATCCCCATGTCCGAAGCCGCCGTTGGAATGATCCAAATTGACGGGTTCCCCGGAACCCTCGCCGCTGCCGATGCCATGCTCAAAGCCGCGCGGGTCACGCTCGTACAATTTGACCTCGCCGAGCGCGCCAACTTTTACCTCGTGATTCGTGGCCCCAACTCTGAAGTGCAACGGGCCATGCCCGCAGGCATCAAAGCCGCTGAAGACGTCAAGGCCGAGGTCGTCAATTATTACATCGTGCCGAATCCTCCTGACAACATCGTCGATGTCTTAACCCTTGGCTTCAGCGACGCCTCCTTACCCTTTCGGTCTTAAGTGCCCAGCGGTTCAGGCTAGCCCGTCGGGTAGATGGCCCGCTTTAGCCTAGTATTAATAGTTGTCTGTCCGTTTGCCGTTAGGAGTTTGCAATGTCGATTGAGGCTGTCGGTTCCCTAGAGACAAAAGGCTTTCCGCCCATGCTGGCGGCGGCGGATGCCATGGTCAAAGCAGGCCGGATAACCGTGGTGGGTTATCTCCGCGCCGGGAGTGCGCGTTTCACGGTGAATATTCGGGGCGCGGTGTCTGAAGTCAAGACGGCGATGGAAGCGGGCCGGGCAGCAGCTGAGAATACACCGGGCGGCACCCTGGAAACCTGGGTGATTATTCCCCGTCCCCACGAGAATGTTGAGGCCGTTTTGCCCATTGCCTATAGTCCTGAATCTGAACCCTATCGGGTGTCTCCGGGCAGTAGTAATCGTTTGCCTGCCGCTTCTTAAAGCGCCGGGGGTCGGATTACGAGATGGTTGAATTGCCGTCGATTACCATACAGACCGTTTGGGCGGTTCTCAATGATGAGGTAGATGATGCCACAGCCAATGCCTTGGTGTGGCAGGTGTTGGGCTATCGTTGGGTCGGCGATCGCCCCCAGGACGATCGCTGGAATAATCGCTGGAACACCGAAGCCGTCGCCCCAGACTGGCGCGACGCCTATCCAGAGCCTCCCAACTTCATTGAGAGCCGTCCGGCAACGGTCAAGCTGACGCGATCGATTCCACCGTCAGACAAACAATTGCTCAAGGAACAGCTTCAGTTTCAGGGCTACAAAATCGGTGAGTTGACGCCGCGCAAGACCCGCCGAGCCACGATCGCCAACTATCTGCTCAGTTATTTGAATCAGCTCAATCTCAACTCGCCAGAGGCAACCGAGTCATAGCTGGAGCTCGCGCTCCAGGGCTTCCGTATGCATCGGCATGGGGAGCCTGACCGTGACGCAGGTGCCCTCGGAGGTGCTGACGAGAGTGATATTACCGCCGTGCAGTTCGGTGCAGGTTTTGGCGATCGCCAGCCCCAGCCCAGCCCCAGTTTTGATCTTGGCATTCTCTGCTCGAAAGAATGGTTTGAACACATGATCTTGGTCGGCAGCGGGAATGCCCATGCCCTGATCTTGAATCAAAAACGTTGCCTCGGTTTTGTCGTAGGTGAGCACGAAGTCAACCTGGGTTTCGGGCAGGGAGTAGGTCAGCGCATTGACAAGCAAATTGCGGAGGATCGATCGCAAGAGCTTGGGATCGCCCTGGACAGAAATCGCCTCAGGTAGAAGTTTGCAAGTGATCCGGCAGGGTATGGCTTCGACAGAGAGCTCGGTCGAATCGTTTGCCGGCATACTTGCCACCAAATCCGTTACGAACTGGTTCAGATTGAGAACAACAGGCTCGAACTGGAGTAATCCCGTTTCCGATTGCCCCACCAAATCAGCGCATCATTGAGCAACGAAGTCATCAGTTTGACCGATTCGCGAATGCGCTTGAGGTGGCGATGGATGCGCGCTTTGCTCCAGCCATCCCCGTAGTGTTCGATCAGTTCGTTGGATGACAAGATGACCGTCAGCGGTGTCCGATAGGCTCGAGAGAGCAGAGGCAAGAGCTGGGATTGTAGCGAGGCCAAAGGGTCAGCTGGGGGATGGGCCAAATCTGGGACTAGCTCGGTGATCCGGGGCTCGGAGGTATTTGGAGGTTTAGGCTCCGATCGCGTTGGACTCGAGGATCCAGATGCTCTTGCTTGGGCCAGTTGAGCCTTAACCTCTTCGAGTTCCTGGCGCTGGCCGACGATGAGCAACACTGCGAAATAGGCCAGTGCACCGAGCATGGGTGCAGTGAAGGCAAAACACAACAGAAAGCGATCGCGCATCAATTCCGTCACTGCCGCTTGATCCCCCTGGGGGAGGCGATCGCCGACAAAGTGGTAGAGCTGCGCCAGAAACAAGGCCCAAGCGATCGCCCCCACCGAGCTACTGATGAGCCAAAGCCGCAGCCGCAGCCGAGCCGATTGTTTTGCCGATGAACTGGCCGATGGACTGGCCGATGAACTGATCGGGTCAGATGGCTGATTTACAAACACGAACACGAGCCTCAGATTAATCAGCAAAAATGAACCAGACCCCTGCAACCCCCAAATCCTTCGAACAAACTCTGAACCACTCGGCGGAAGATTGCTCCCAACACACCTGAGTTTCTGGGGGCGGCTCAGAACCGAAATTTTTTCATGGCAAAATTTAGTCCATGACAGTATAAGGGGCAAAAGGGTCTTGCCGTTACCTGGGCAGAAATCCTCAACCTCGAAACATCTCATCGATATCTCATCGATATCTCACCGACGCATTGGATTGAAGCGCACTAGAATGGAGTGGAGTTAGCAGATAACTCGCCAAATTTTGCTCGTCCGTTGCTCGTCCAGAGCCCGTTAATTTCTCCCACTCCCGTTCGACACCAGGATCTTTTGACCTATGCCGCTGCCTGTCGTTGCCATTATCGGTCGCCCCAATGTGGGCAAGTCTACCCTGGTGAATCGATTGGCCGGGGGGCGAGATGCCATTGTTCATGATGAGCCGGGGGTGACGCGCGATCGCACCTACCGAGAGGCCTACTGGAGCGATCGCGAGTTTCAAGTCGTCGATACCGGCGGACTGGTGTTCGCCGACGACACCGAATTTCTGCCGCTGATCCGCGAGCAGGCCATGCTGGCCATGGCCGAGGCAAGTGTCGCCATTTTGGTGGTCGATGGCCAAGCTGGCATTAATGCAGCGGACGAAAGCATTGCCGAGTGGCTCCGTCAGCAGAAGGTACCGGTGTTGTTGGCCGTCAATAAATGTGAATCCGTGGGGCTCGGCAATGCCCAGGCCGGAGAGTTTTGGGGGCTTGGGCTCGGGGAGCCGATGCCGATTTCGAGCGTGCATGGTAGCGGTACGGGGGATTTGCTCGATCGGGTCATTGACTACTTTCCGGCCAAGGAAAATGATCAGGCGGAGGCTGCTGCCAGTGTTGCCATCATCGGCCGCCCCAACGTCGGCAAGTCTAGCTTGTTGAATGCCTTTGTGGGCGAGGGTCGGGCGATTGTCAGTCCGATTGCTGGAACGACCCGAGATGCGATCGACACCCTCGTGGAGCGCGACGGCAAGACCTATCGCCTGATTGACACCGCTGGGATCCGCCGCAAACGCAGCATTGACTATGGCCCCGAATTTTTTGGTATCAACCGAGCCTTTAAGGCCATCCGCCGCTCCGACGTAGTTTTGCTGGTGATTGATGCCCTAGATGGCGTGACCGACCAAGACCAAAAGCTCGCTGGACGCATCGAGGAAGACGGGCGCGCCTGCATCATCGTCGTCAACAAATGGGACGCCGTCGATAAAGACTCAGGCACGATCTACGAAGTCGAAAAAGAACTACGGGCGCGTCTCTACTTTCTCGATTGGGCTCCGATGATCTTTATCAGTGCCCACACCGGCCAACGGGTCGAAAAGATTTTGGGCCTAGTGGATGTGGCTGTGGTGCAGCACCAGCGCCGGGTGACGACCTCGGTGATCAACGAAGTGATTGAAGAAGCAGTGAGTTGGCAATCGCCACCGGCCAACCGCCAGGGCAAGCAGGGCAAAATTTATTATGGAACGCAGGTGACCAGTGCGCCGCCCACGATCGCCCTCTTCGTCAATGAACCCAAATACTTTGGTGAAGGCTATCGCCGCTATGTCGAACGTCAATTCCGTCAGGGCCTTGGCTTTAATGGCACACCGCTGCGGCTGATCTGGCGCGGCAAGCGCCAACGGGAAGCCGAGCGCACCCTCAACCGAGCCACCCGCGTCAAGTAGCCCAAGGACGCAGGCCGCCTCGCCTGACCGTTCATCGACAGTTCCGCCACCATCGTTCCGCCGCAATCGTTCCGCTGCAATGGATATTCTGCGTTCCTTACCCCTGGGTCTTTACCTGGAGCAGCCCATCACCGGGCTGCATCGCTTAGATCCTCGGGTCAAGTTGGTTTGGTTGATGGGCTTTTTGCTCACGCCGGTTCTGGCCAGTGATCTCTGGCGGATTGCACTGGTCTTTTTATTGGTCGCGCTGACCCTGGTGGCTCGGATTCCGTGGCGGGTGTGGCGGCAGCAGCTGGGCTGGCTTTCGACCCTGTGTTTGCTGATCTTTGTGATGACGGCCATCTCACCCGATGGTCTGCTCGCCAATCACACCGCCCATCGCCCTGGGGTGGATAGTCTCAGACTTGACGGCCCAGCGACGCCACCACCACTGCGGTCCAAGGCCACGCAAGCGCAACGGCAGCAAAGTCGAACCCCCAAAACGCGAACGAATCGGGGTACGGCACCCTCTATTGCGTCGTCCCCAAGCAGTGCTGAGCCAGACGCGCTCACGTTTGTCAGCAATGTTTTCGGCAATGTTTTTAATGCTGATCGCTCCTACCGCTACATCCTCTTCCAGCAGTGGTTCATTACGATCTCCCAGCGATCGCTCGACCTCGCTATCCGCGTCAGCACGCTCATTTTCACCCTGATCTACAGCACTAATCTCTACCTTCTCACCACCGCTCCCGAAGAAATTACCGCTGGACTCGAAGACCTGATGCTGCCGCTGCGCTGGTTGGGCGTGCCGGTGACCGAGGTCGCGCTGACGTTGACGCTTTCCCTGCGCTATATCCCGCTCGTGCTCGAAGAGATCCAGAACCTGGGTCGCTCCATTTGGACCCGCGCCATCAACTGGAAAGAGCTGGGGTTGCGTCGGGGGTTGAGGGTCTGGTTGATTGTGGCTGAACGCCTGCTCGAAAATTTGCTTCTGCGGGCTTCCCAGGCGGCGAATGCCATGCAAGTGCGCGGCTTCACCGGCCCCAATCGCCATCGGGTACAGTGGCACGAGCTGAAGCTAAAGCTGCCAGATTGGCTGGCGATCGCCACTCTCCTGCTCTTTTGTGGCCTACGCACTTGGATCGGCGGCGAGGGATAGGATGCTGCATGCCCCCTGGGGTGTTTTGGCACGGCTCGACGCTTGAATATTTCGTAAGTTTTGTCTATTTTTGTATGCCGTAGGAAGTGATATGTCAGACCCGTGTTCAGGAGATGGGCTGCTTGCGGAAGATGAACAAGCGGCGATCGCCGTCCGCATCCAAGCCATTCGCCAAACCTTGCCCAACACTGTCCGTTTGATCGCCGTCTCCAAAACCCACAGCGCCGCCCACGTTCGAGCCGCCTATGCTGCAGGCATTCGTGACTTCGGCGAAAACCGGGTTCAAGAAGCGATCGAAAAACAAGCCCAGCTGCAAGACCTCGCCGACGTCACCTGGCACCTTCTTGGCCCTTTGCAAAGCAACAAAGCCCGCAAAGCCGTTGACCACTTTGACTGGATTCACTCCCTAGACAGCTTGGCCTTGGCGGAGCGCCTCGATCGCATCGCTGCCGAGCAACAAAGGTCACCGCAAATTTGCCTGCAGGTCAAGCTACGCCATGATCCCAGCAAGAGCGGCTGGTCTCGGGATGAACTGTTTAGTCAATTGCCGCAGCTCTCTAAGTATAAAGAACTACGTATTTCTGGGGTGATGACGATCGCCCCCCTCGGCTTAGAAACCGTGGAAACCCTTAGATTATTTGAGGAAGCACGCGATTTGGCTGAACAAGTACACGCTGAAGCAAAACGGCAGAGATGGTCTAATATGTTGATGAATCAGCTGTCAATGGGAATGTCCGAGGACTATCTGTTGGCCGTAAAAGCCGGTTCAACCCTGGTGAGGTTGGGTCGAACCATCTTTGGATCGAGGGGTTAGTTCCCTTCTTGTCGTCTATTTGGGGCGTGGGTAGCATAGGCACACACCTGGACGAACAAGCTCCCACAGATTTTTGTTCTTCCCCCCATCAACACCAGATCGACTTAGGCCAGCAATCCCGACGTTCCGCAGGGTGTTTCATGGGTTTGATTTTGTTCCGTCCTCATGACGTCATATACCTGGGTTGCATTTGCCCTATAATCCCGAATGCTCGAGCACCCCTTTGGAGCACTCGATTCCGGGGCGTTTCGCGACCGGCAACGAACTCGCTGACCCAAGAGCAATGTTGCGAGCCAGAATGCTAGTGGTTTTAAGCTACTTGGGCGACTGTGACCCGGTCGTAAACATTTGGTGTTACCCTCTTTGTGAAGTTTCGTTAAAGATACTTCACAGCCAGAGAGATTAGGTGCATCTTTAGCTGCAAGTCTCGCGTCTTCGACCTGTGGTGCTGGTTCGGATCTAAATGCTGGTTTCGTTAATGCATCGCTCGAGAATCTAAAAAAGCATTTACTGAGTTTTACTGGAGTGTGAACCGTGTCAATTTTCAATAGGCTGCGCGATTTCGTCGGCATGAACGAGGGAATGGAGTACGACTACGAGTATGACGAAATGGATGGTGAGGAGTATCAGAATCTCTACCAAGAAGAGAACCCTGCCCCCGTTGTTCAAGAAGAAGCCCCCCGCCGTCGTACCCGTGAGCGTTCTACTGTAATGACTACTACTTCTTCCTTAGGTTCCACTGGTGTAAGCAACGTGATTGGTATGCCCGGCGCGATCAATGGCCTCTCTGAGGTGGTGGTAATGGAACCCCGCTCATTCGAAGAGATGCCCCAAGCAATTCAGGCCATGCGCGAGCGCAAGTCTGTGGTGCTCAATCTCACCATGATGGATCCTGACCAAGCCCAGCGGGCTGTGGATTTTGTGGCCGGTGGTACCTATGCCATCGACGGTCACCAAGAGCGAGTGGGTGAGAGCATTTTCCTCTTTACGCCCAACTGTGTTCAGGTTGTAACCCAGCAAGAAAACGCTGAGGCCGCCCCGACTGCTGCTCCGACTTATCAGGCTTCGGGTGCCCCTGCTTGGGCCAATAGCCAAATGCCCCTAGCGCAATAGTGCCTCTCATCCCATCGGGCAGGATTTACCTCCAGTTGTCGTAGCTTGGGAGTTATAACTTGAGAGTCATAACTTGAGAGTCATAACTTGAGAGTCGCAGCTTTAGGGTGACAGCTTTAGGGCGGTTACTTTGGGTTTTGTCGAAGCGATTTAATTGAGCCAGCGCATCGAAGCGAAGTCAGGCAAGTTGGGTTAAACCGCTTGCCTTATTTTTTGGCTTTCATTCAGGGCGTGAATAAGGGTTTTAATAACACTAGATTCACGAAATAGGACGCAGTGGTTATGGCTCCAAAGCTGGGCTTGGTGGGGGGTGGCGTGATGGGTACGGCGATTTTGTCACGGCTGCTTGCGCAGCAGATCTATCGCCCTGATGAGGTGTTAGTCAGCGAGCCCAGGGCAACGCAACGGGCGGAACTTGAGGCAGAGTATGGGGTGTTGACGACGGAGAGTACGCCCCTTGCAGCCGAAGCAGAGGTGCTGTTGCTGGCGATTAAGCCGCAGATTTTTGGGGTGATTGCTCAACAGCTCATGCGTCAGGCAGGGCAGTTTTCGGAGCAACTGGTTTTGTCGATTTTGGCCGGAACGCCTCTAAGTCATTTGGAAACTGGGTTTGCGGCTCAACCGATTGTGCGGGCCATGCCCAATACACCGGCGACAGTGGGGGCGGGCTGTACGGCGATCGCGCCCAATGCCTACGTGAAGCCCTATCACCTCGCCCAGGCGCGCAGGATTTTTGAGGCGGTGGGCCAGGTGGTCGAGGTTCCGGAATCGATGATGGATGCGGTGACGGGACTGTCAGGGTCGGGGCCTGCCTACGTGGCGCTGATGGTGGAGGCGTTGGCAGATGGAGGGGTGCGTGCAGGGTTGCCGAGGGCGATCGCCCAGCAGTTGGCTCTGCAAACCGTGCGGGGAACAGCGGAACTGTTGGCGCAAACTGGGCAGCATCCGGCGGTGTTGAAGGATCAGGTCACCAGTCCGGGGGGAACAACGATCGCGGGGGTGGCAGCCTTGGAGCAGGCAGGCTTCCGCTCGGCGTTGATTGAGGCGGTGAGGGCGGCGAGCTTGCGATCGCAGGAACTCGGCAAGCTGTGAACTATCGCTGTGTGGATGGGTTGTGAGAATTCGGGCACGCATCCTACGGTACGTCAGGGTTGATGCCTTGTTGGCGTAATAGTTCGGCGAGTCGGTCGGCACGTTGGCGTTCTGCTTCGGCGCGCTCCCGTTCCACTTCGGCGCGTTGGCGCTCTGTTTCTGCTTCTCGTCTGGCCTGATCTGCTGCTTGCTCAACCTGAGTGACTTTCTCGACGGCCAGGGTAATCGTTCTCCCTCGCGAGTCCACCAGCGCAGCCAGTAGCCATCGCGTTTTTCTTTCGCGCCCCGCCAGGTGCCCATCCAGAGGTTCATGGATGCAATCCAATGGCGTCCGTTTTCGTCTGGGTTTTCGAGCTGATAGCGCCCGCCTTCTAGGGTGTAAACCTCCAGCAAGCCACCGTCGGGGTCAAAAATAACGTAGGTGGAGACACACAGGATTTGCTCGTAGAAAAACCACTTGCCGGGGGGAAAGGTGCGTTTGACGGAATACTCGCCGCCATCAGTGTCTGAAATAAATTCCATCACCACCGCTGGGGGAGTGCCTTCCAGGTGGGGGGTGTAGGCCTTGCGCTCTGAACGTTCGGGCTCTTTGACCTGGGGGACATAAAGCCAGTCGGGAGCTTTGATGATCAACTCCCCGTTAAGGGTTGCGCAGAGCCCAAAGTTGGAGGCGATCAGCATTGCAGGCTGGATCCATTGCGCCAGTTCAAGGCTCTCGCGTAGGGCTCCGGCAATTAGGGGTTGGCCAGTATTTTCCACGGGGGTTTCGTCTAGCTGAAAGCCCTCGGGCAGTTTTTCCCAGGTGACAGTGGGATCGGCGAGGGCGGTGATGGAAGACGGGCTACCTGAAGACGGGCTGATTGGGGTTGCAACCATGGGTGCCTTAAGGGTGCAGGTTTGGTTTTATGGTAGCGCGATCGCCATCCGATCCGGTTCACCGCCGGGCGCGTTGGGGGAGCGTTTCGCCGTTACGGGCTTTGTTCGTAGGCGGCGGTGGACTGGCCAATTTTCGGTTCCGTGCCCGCCAGCAGTCGCTCCAGGTTGGCCCGGTGCCGCAGAACCACAAAACCGGCACCCAGCAATGCAAACAGCAGATAGGGCAGTGTGGCCCCGGAGGCAAACATGGCGATCGCCATCACCCCCACTGCAATCAGCGACGACAGTGAGACAATCCGCGACACCGCCAGCACCAGCGCAAACGTTCCCAGCGCCGCCAGGGCCACCGGCCATTGCATCGCAAACAAAACCCCCAGCCCTGTTGCCACAGATTTGCCGCCTCGGAAGCCCAGCCACACCGGACGACTGTGGCCCAAGACTGCCAACAGGGCAGCCAAGGCGGCCAGCCAGTCTAAGATCACCGCCGGTGTCAATCCCAGGGTTGAGGCGGGCGGCCAGTCAGACAGGTCAGAACCTGCCTGTTGCCCCAGAAACCGCACCAGCAGCACCGCCGCCACGCCCTTGAGCACATCCACCATAAAAACCACCAGCGCTGGCCCCTTGCCCAAGACACGCAGCACATTGGTTGCCCCAGTGCCACCGGAACCGTGATCTCGAATATCCAAACCACCGACCCAGCGGCCCGCCAGGTATCCCGTTGGAAACGAACCTAAGAGGTAGGCCAGCAACAGCAAACCGAAAGCGGCCAGCGCGGTCAACAGGGGCGTGGTCAACATAGGAATGTTTTGGAGATGAAGGGATGGGCGATCGAGCGATGGGGCGATCGACTTTTATCATGCCATGGGCGGGGGATCTCGCTCCCATGCTCTCCCCTGGCCATTACCCTCGAAGTCCCCTGTCAGCTAAATCCAATCCCCATCATCGTCGTCATAGCGATCGTCATAGGGACGCTCGACCCGATTGTCATCACTGCGGCTGGGTGGCAAACTGCGGCGCGGCGCAGGGGGGCTGAGGGCGTCGTCTTCCGGATAACGCCGTTGGCGATCGCCCCGAGAGGCCTGGTCAAACCAGCTTTCGCCGCGTGGATTATTGTCCCGACGCGGGTCACGGCTCGGTTCGTAGCTGTCCGATTCGTAACCGGGCTGTCCATAACTGGGCTGCGCGTAACTGCCCTGGTTGTAGTTGCCTTGGCCGTAACTGCCTTGGCCGTAACTGTTTTGGCCGTAACCGCCCTGGCCATAATCCCCTCGTCCATCGTTTCCTCGGCCATAACCTGGCTGGCCATAGCCGCCTCGGCCATAGTCATCATCGTAGCGATCGTCGCCGATGAGCTTGTCGGTCATGCGATCGAGACTGTCGGTCACCCGGTCTAAAATATTTTTCTCCTTGGGGCGATCGTCAAACGCTGGCTGGATCTGGGTCATGGGATCCGGCGAAAAGGCGATTAAGAGGGGAAATTGCAGCAGCGACACATCCACCAAGCCCTCGGCTTCATCCAAGATCACCAGAGGCAGGTCTCCGGCCTTGAGCATCCGCTCAGCCCTCTGCACCAAGGGCTCCGGCGCTTCGCAGAGCATAATGCCTTCGTTCGGGCCAAAATCCGAGCGGGAAATACCGAGGCATTCTTGGAGGCCCCGCCGCCAGTCGCCGAGGCGCTCGGGGCTATTGGCCAGCACGAGGGCGCAGACGCGATCGCCATACAGCTCGTTCAACACTGAAATGGCCGCCGATGCCAGCAAAATGTTCTGTAACCGGCTACCCATGCTGCGCACGGCCCCACGACCACCCCGCTGCAGGAACCACTGGGTCACTCGCTCAACATGAATAGGCTCAAAGGTTCGGCGCAGTTGCCACGGCGGGCCGTAGTAGTCCGGGGCGGTGCGATAGCGATCGAGAATGTTCCGAATTTCCCGCTCCTGGGTCTCGACGTCCTGCTGGGCGAACTTGGGCAAGGGCAGGGGCTGCTTTTCGGCGGGTTTGCGGTCTAGCTCTGAGGCTTGGGCCCGAATGCCGCTGCCATCGGTTCCGAGGTCCATCTGCTCGGTGATGTTGACCAAATCCTGGAGACTGCCGACGAGGTAGTCCTTAAAGCCTTGAACCCGCAGGGCGAGATCTTGGGATACACCGGCAAAGTTGTCGCGCATTTCGCGACGAATGTTGTCGCGGCGGCGTTCGAGCTGCTCGATGTTGGTGCGCAGGGCATTTTGGCGATCGCACAACTCCCGCAGGCCATCCTCAAAGACGACTTCCACAGCCTTGCGTTTGGCCGCTTGCTGCTGGGTGAGGGCGTCGATGTCTTGCTGGAGCGATCGCTTTTGGGCCTGGAGCTGAGCCACAGAACTGTCGTCTAAATCCAGGGATGGTTCGGAGGGTGCTGATTCGGAGGGCGCTGGCGATGGCAGGGCTGCGCTGGCTTCAAACTCTGGATCGCCGGGTTCATCAGTGACAACTTCGGGCTGGATGGCTGCAATCGCCTCATCCCCAGCCACCCGATCTTGCGCCCCAGTTTGGCTGTTACTGTTGATCTCACCTGAGTTCATCTCACCTGAATTCATCTCACCTGAATTCATCTCGCCCAAATTCATCTCGCCCGGATTTATCCCGTCTGGCTTCGTGCCACCGTTCAGCCCGCCTAGGTTCAGCGGAATCGCATCAGCCGGAATTTCCAAGGGTCGCAGATCGTCAGGGTTCATTATCGAAGAATCGTAGAAGTTGAATGGGGTTCTAAGGGGCAGAACGTTTGGGGGCCGGAACGCTTGGGGAAATCTTAGCTCTTAATCGAGCCGGGGACAGCGAGCCTCCAGACACTCTTGCAGCTGGCGCGGGTTGAACAGGACGGGCAGAAAGTGAATGCTGTTGATTTCTTTGAAGTAAAACAGAATCGGGACAGCAGGCCAATAGATGCGCCAATTTTCCCATTCGCTATAGGGAAAGCTGCGAAAGGGCGGATTGTTGCCGCGTTGGACGTCTAGGGCCGTTGCGGTGAACCGCAGCCGCAGGCTCGAGGCCTGGTACGCGAGAAACAAGCCAAACAGAGCCACGGGCAATGCGCCCCAGGGGCTGAGGAAGACGAGGGAGAGGGCGATCGCTAACACTCCCACGGGCACCCGATAACTTGGCGACAACTCAACGGTTTCCGTCGGCGACAAAGCCTGCTGAGTCGAGGGTTGAGCCGATGCTCCTGCCGGTGATTTGGCCGGTGATTTTGTCGGTGATTCCGTCGATGGCTCGGTCGATTGACCCGCCGGTTTTGCAGTCGCCATAGCAGATATCTCGCAAATAGTTCTCAGATGCATAGGTCTCAGACGCAATGACTCAAACGGACGCTTCCCAATCCGTTTTCATGTTTAGAGCCACTCCCCATTCTATGAGCTTCAAGCGAGAGACAGCCTGTGGGGTTTCCCGTCCCCTGGGCTAACCTCAAACCTAAAGCTCAAACCTAAAGCTCAAACCTAAAGCTCAAACCTAGAACTGCACCGTTGCGCCCTGGCCATGGAATAACAGCCCGGATAACACAAAATTCACCACAAAAATGGCCAACAGCGTTGTCACCACCGCCGCCGTGGTCGATTCGCCGACGCCCTTGGCCCCGCCCGTCGTGGTCAGTCCCCAGCTGGAGCCGACGATCGCCACCAACCCCCCAAACACAAACGCCTTGATCATCGCCGTGGCCAAGTCCCACACACTGAGGAAACCGCGCACCGAGTCCAAAAAGGCATTGAGCGTCATGCCAAAGCTGCTCATGGCGACCAGTAAACCGCCGCCCATGCCCACCAGCGCAAAGACCAGGGTCAAAATCGGTGTCATCAAGCAGCAGGCCAGAACTCTGGGCGACACCAGATAATCCACGGGATCCGTACGCAAGACGTAAAGGGCATCGATTTGCTCGGTAACCTTCATCGTGCCAATTTCTGCGGCAAAGGCCGACCCCATCCGGCCCGCCAGCAGCACCGCCGTCAGCACCGGAGCCAGCTCTCGCACCAGCGCCAGCGCCAACACGCCACCGACGACGCCCACCGCCCCAAAACGCAAAAACTCCCGCGCGACCTGAATGGTAAATACCGCGCCGACAAACACCGACGCTACGGAAACAATCAGCAACGAGGCAGGCCCTGCGGCGGCCATTTGCTCCATGGTGTTGCGATAGTGAATGCGTCCGCGCACCACATGAAAAATTACTTGACCGCCCAGCAAGATAGCGGCCCACAGACGCAGTCCCCAGCGTCTTAGTCCCTTGTTCAAGAGGTTGCTCCGTTTGCTAAAGCTGCTCGAAGAGCGCTTTGACCTGTTCCCAGGCATCCGCTGCGGCGTCCGCTCGGTAGGAGTCGCGGCGATCGCAAAAGAATCCGTGCCCTGCACCCTGGTAGCGAAACACCCGGTGGTTCGAATCGTTCAATTGCAGCGCTTGCTCTACGGCATCCACCTGCTCATTGGGAATCAGCGGATCCTCAGTCCCGAAGCAAGCATACAGCGTCCCTTGAATCTCTGGGGTACGCGCGATCGTCGGTTCGCCACCGCCCGGTGTCATCGTCGCGATACCGGCTCCATAAAACGAAGCGGTGACATGGAGGGCGGGCAAGGTCGCCGCGAGATAGGCGACATGGCCGCCAAAGCAAAAGCCGATGCTGCCCAGGGCGGGTTTGCCGTTGGGCCGGTGTTTGAGCTGCTGGCCCCAGGTATTTTGGAGATAGGCGATCGCCGCTGCCAGGTCACTCAGCAGTTCTGCGGCTGTGGTCATGTCCTTATATTTTCGCCCTTCGGCTAGAGCCGCGTCGTCATAGCCGACGTCAAAGCCGGGGGCCGTACGTTGGTAGAGGGCGGGGGCGATCGCAAGATACCCCTCCGCTGCAATCCGCTCTGTCACGTCCCGAATGTGGGCATTTACCCCAAAGACTTCTTGGATAACGAGGATGCCGGGAAAAGGCCCATCGCCCTCGGGCTGGGCGAAGTAAGCCTCGATGCGCAAATCACCGTTGGGGATTTGGACGGTCGTAGTACGGACGGCCATGGAAAGAAAGCCAATTAGGGGATTTCGACCCACACAGAATATCCCGACTCTACCCAGGCCGTAACCTCCAGGAGATAGTCGCCGCTCAAGAATTTCTCAGATACTGAATTTAGACTTCTTGCGCAAATCAAGACCCTCACCCTAAATCTCTCTCTCGGCGGGGGAGAGTGACTTTGAAGTTGCTCCCATTCTGCCCTTTTGGGAGCAAGTGGTTGGGGCATGAGGGGGCTGTTTCTCCTCATGCAAGAGATCCATCAAGAGATCTCTTGAGTTCCAGTATTGATTGAATTCCAGAAGTTTTTCCAAAAGTTTTCCCAAAAGTTTTCAAGGATTTGTCAATAACCGTTGCCAAGCAAGGACAGGGGAGTCACCCTAAGGACGACCCTACCCCAGGCTCTCTAGAATCTTTCTCCCTCCCATGGTCAAATTTCTCATTCAGCCAGACAGCGAAATTCCCGCGTCTAACCAGCTTTATAACCAGATCATGTTTGCGATCGCCTCCCGCAAATATCCGCCAGGACACAAGCTGCCCAGCACCCGGCAACTGGCGATGCAAACGGGGCTACACCGCAACACCATCAGCAAGGTCTATCGCCAGCTCGAAGACAATGGCCTGGTGGCGGCTCAGGCGGGGTCGGGCATCTATGTGCGCGAACAGGGCGAAGACCAAAGTGTCAGCCAGCGCACACCCTTGGTGGATCAATATCCCAAGGCCTATCAAGACATTCGACAATTGTTGGATGACCTGCTCAAACAGGGCTGCTCCCTGAGCGAAGCGCGGGATTTGTTTTTAGCGGAAATCGACTGGCGCTTGCGGTGTAGTGCGCGGGTGCTGGTCACGGTGCCCAACGAAGACCTGGGGGCCGGTCAGCTGATGGTGCAAGAGCTAGAGCGATCGTTCAATATTCCGATTCAGCTGGTGCCCCTCGAAGAGCTGGAGAAAATTCTCGAAAAAACCCGCTCGGGGACAGTGGTGACCAGCCGGTACTTTATGGGGACAGCCGAGGCGATCGCCTCTCCCAAAGCCGTGCGCGTTATCCCAGTGGATGTATACGACTACACCAGCGAAATTCAACTGCTGAGCCAGCTCAAACCGGGCACCTGCGTGGGCATTGTCAGCCTCAGTTCGGGGTTGCTGCGGGGAGCCGATGTGATGATTCGCAGTTTGATGGGGGAGCGGCTGCTGTTGATGAGTACCCAGCCCAGCGATAGCTATAAGTTACGAGCGATCGCCCGCAGTGCGGCGTTGATTTTGTGCGATCGGGCCAGCGATGAAACCGTCAAAAAGGCCGTTTTTGCAGTCCAAGAAGACTTGATCCGCCACCCCAGGGTGGTGTGCTGCGAAAATTTTATCAGCACCGACTCCATCAATCTCCTGCGCCGCGAGCTAGGCTTAGACTAGGGACGAACCAACCTTCCTCCGGTTGTGGAGACACCGTTCGTCCCTAAGATTTTTATGAAGGGATGCCCAATGCAGTTGACGTATTTTGGTGCCAATAGTTGGCTTCTAGAGTTTGAGCAGCTTCATATTTTGATTGACCCTTGGCTTGTCGGTCGCCTTTGCTTTGGCGGCCAGCGCTGGTTCTTCGAGGGCACTCACACCCTGCCGACGACGATTCCCGATCGGATCGACTTGGTCTTGCTCGCCCAGGGCTTGCCTGACCACGCCCACCCGCCGACCCTGAAAAAGCTCGATCGCCAGTTGCCCGTGGTGGCCTCCCCCAGTGCAGCCAAGGTGGTTCAGGGCTTGGGCTACTCCACTGTCACTGTCCTTAGCCCCGGCCAAACCCATCGCGTCGCCGATGCGGTCGAAATTCGCGCCACTGCCGGGGCACCAGTACCCCAAACCGAAAACGGGTATCTGATCACGGGGTTGCAAACCGGCAAAAAGCTTTACTACGAACCCCATGGGTTTAGCGATCGCACCCTCCCAACCTACGCCCCCATCGATGTTGTAATTGCTCCGGTGGTGGATTTGACCCTTCCCTTGGCAGGCGCGTTTGTCAAAGGCAACCAAACCACCATCCAGCTACTCCAGGCTCTACAGGCGCGCTATGTGCTGCCAACAACGGCGGGAGAAGGGATTGAGTATGCGGGGATAATTGATCGGCTGCTGTCGGTGAAGGGTAGCCCGGAGCACTTTCGGCAACAGCTCCAGGCCGCGAATCTTCAAACCGAGTTGGTGGAAGCAAAACCCCAGCAGGCGATCGCATTAACCCTGTAAGCCACCGCCGAAACTCCTTGGCTGGCGTTGAAATTCCTAGGCTGGCATAACGAAGGGAGCTATAACACGAATGACTGAGTGTTTTCACGCATAAAGAGGGTAAAAACTGGGCGATCGCCACTGCAATCCTCCGTGAAAACTCGGCCTTGATCACCGTGAGGGTCACTAGACTCGAGGGATTTTAGATTTTTCTCGAAATATCCGGATGTTCAGAACCCTTGAAGCATAAGGGTCAATCACCCCCTAGGGGTGACGACTCCCTCCGTAACGACCCCTCTAGGGCATTACCCAGATGCCATTCCCGGAAGGAATTATGCATAGTAGATACAGGTTCACGCGAAGGTTTCCGAAAGGGTCTTCACGTTCCAGGTGTTCCCCACGTGCACAAGGGGGAAGGAGCTGTAAGGGAGGTGGGAGTCTCTTGCAGCTTCGTAGCCTGGTTCGCGAAATCAGGTTTTCTGTAGATTTTCGTATTCCAATAAATTTTATTTCGATAAGTTTTCATTCCAATTGATTTTCGTTTCGATAGATTTTCGTTTCGATAGATTTTCATTTCGATAGATTTTCATTTCGATCAAATCACCCGCACACCGTTCACCCCGTAGGGACGAACCGCGTTCGTCCGGCTGTTCCGGCTGGTTTGGATTGCTTACCGGTTCTCGAGGATTTACAGGTTCTCGAGGATTTACAGGTTCTCGAGGATTTACAGGTTCTCGATCGCCACCGGCTCCACTGCCTGAGCTAGCGCAAAGCCAAACACCTTGGCATAGAAAAACAGCTCGCCATCGAGCGATCGCTTAATACTCTCCGCCTGACGAAACCCGTGGTACTCCTCGGGAAAAGGAACATAGGCCACCGGCAACTGCTTCGCCTTCAACACTGCTACCATCTGCTCTGCTTGATTGGGCGGTACCACCTCATCCTTCAGGCCCTGGAAGAAAATAATCGGGCAGGAGAGGCAATCCGCGTGGTAAATCGGCGATCGCGCCTGATACAGCGCCTCACACTCGGGATAGGGCCCCACCAACCCATCCAAATAGCGCGCTTCAAACTTGTGCGTGTCGCTGGCTAGGGCCGTCAGGTCACTGATACCATAGCGACTCGCTCCCGCCTTGAAGACATCGTGGAAGGTCAGCGCACAAAGCGTTGTATAGCCTCCGGCGCTGCCGCCGTTAATGGTGAGGCGATCGCCATCCACATCGCCCCGCGCCACCAAATACTCCGCACCATGGACGCAATCTTCCACATCCACCACGCCCCACTGACCCCGCAACGCCTCCCGGTAGGCGCGGCCATAGCCCGTGCTACCGCGATAGTTGACATCTAGCACCGCAAACCCGCGACTTGTCCAGTATTGAATGCCCAAATTCATGCAACTGCGTGCCGCTGCCGTGGGGCCGCCGTGGCTTTTGACCAGCAGGGGCGGGCGTTCGTGGGGATTGTGACGGTGCGTCGCATAATCGGGGTGGGTCGGCGGATAGTAAATGCCGTGAGCCACCTGGCCATCGCTGGTGGGAAAGGTGATCTGCTCGGGAACCGAAAAATAGCCCGGATCCAAATCCAGCTGGCTCGAAGATTGGAGCGTCGTCAGCTTTCGGGTTGCCAAGTCGAGCTGCACCACCTCTGTCGGGCCCGTGGCGGAACCTGCAATAAATACGGCCCGCTCGGGAGAGGCCTGGATGTCACTGATTTCGGTGTAGGGACTGGTGACTTTTTCGATCCTGCCGCTGCGCGTATCAACGAGGGCCAGGTACCAAAGGCCCCCCTGGGTGTAGGTACAGACAATTTGGTCTTCGCTGGCAAAGGCGTAAAGATCCATGCAGAATACCCAGTGGGGCAGGCCAAATTCTGCGTCGCCAAACTGCTGCCGAAACTCGGGATGGGCATCACAGACCGCTTCGACGGTGCTGCCTGTCCAGCGGTGGAAGCGCCACCAGCCGGTACCGCGATCGCTCACAAAGTAAAGCTGTCCGCCCGGAGACCACTTAGGTTCTACCACTGCTTCTGCTGGCCCGCCCGCCACCTTGCGAATGCCCCCCAGCGAACCATCTGCCTGAAAGGTTCCGAGCCAAAGATCGGCACTATCCCACGGCATCTGCGGATGATTCCAGCTGACCCAGGCCAGTTGCGTCCCATCGGGGCTGAGGCGCGGGCTGGCATAGAAATCATCACCGCTGACTAAGACGATGCCGCCGTTGGCATCGCCCTGGAGGGACACGGCCACGATGGCGTTGGTTGGCTCTGGGGGGAGCGACGCCGCAGTGCCGTTTTGATCGTTGGGCTCGACGCGATGATCTTCTCGAACCCCAATCCAGCGATCGCGCCCTCGATCAATCTGACCATCCGCAAACCGCAGCGGTAGCTCCGGTGTGAGCGGCCAAGGCTCTTGCCCCGGAACCAGCCGATAGAGCCGCTGGTCATCATTATTCGAAAAATAAACCGTTTGTTGATGCACCACAAACGAGCCGCCCCCATACTCATGCACCCGATTGCGCAGGCTAAAGGGTGCTGCATTCACCTCGTGCACCGACCCGTCGGCTTGCTGATGCATCAGCACCGTGCGACCGGCTTCGGCAGGTCGCATTTCTAGCCAGTAGGTATCGCGCCCTTCCAAGGCGGTTCCAATTAGGCTTACCGTATTTGCGACAATTAAATCTGCAGTAATGGGAGAATCCCAGGAACCGTAGGGAGCTGCGATCGCAGGGGTCATTCGATCTGTACGCTCAAGTAGAGTCTTCATGCAGGCGCAGCTAACCGCTCTCGATGGACAGTAATGTCAGGTTCGAGGGTTGGTGCGATCGTGAGTGTGATCATATCAGGCGCTTCTTCTTCCGAATGCTCCTGTCGCTCAGCTCAGGGACCGTATAAACCCTAACCACCGACGGCCTCAATATAGGACGAAGGGGTGAGAGCCGACAGGGGGCAAGATCCTGCCGCTCGATTGGGACTCCTCCCCCCCATCCACTGTCCTATCCTAGGAATGTGAGGCAATTGGGAACTTGACAAGCTGCAACCTCTATGAACTGAATCTTTATACTCAAGGGAATGCTATCACTCAATACAATGAATCCTGTTCTAAATGCCGCCCGCTCAAGCATCACGCTCTGGTCCGTTGCTCTTGCTGCACCAATTGTGGGCCTAGCTCTGCTGCCCCAGCCTGCCACGGCGAACAATCCCCGCATCACGCCAGCTTTAGCTCAAAATGTGGCCCAGGGGAATGCCAGCAATCGCCCGCTTCCCCGATTGGTCGATCTCGCTGTGCGTCGAGATGTGGCTCGCCGGAGCAATCAGGCCGTTGAGCAACTGCAAATTACTCGCTACACCTCGGATATTTGGCCCAATGGCTGTCTGGGGTTGGCGATCGCCACAGAAGTCTGCACCCAGAGCCGAGTCTCTGGCTGGCGCGTGCTCGTCAGCAGCCCCGGCAACAGCCAACCTTGGATCTACCGCACCAACGCCTCCGGTCGAATCCTACGCCTAGAATCAGCGCCGCCCAGCCTAGGGGCGACCGATAAAGACACCCCACCCCGAGAGGACGGTATCACTGGTGCAGCTAGCACTACCACCACCTCCCCCCTGCCCGAGGAAATTCAGGCTCCCGCTGCCCAGCTGACTCCCCAGAACGGCCAAATTCGCATCACCCTGAGCAACCGCACCAACGCCGGACTGACCTACCAGGTCATTGGCGACACCATGCCGCGCAATCTCCCCGGTCAGGAGAGCGTGACCTTGCAATTTTTGGAGGTTCCGACCACGCTGACCTTTCGACGAGATGACGGTGGACTGTTGAATGTCAGGCTGCAACCCCAATCGGAAGAACCCGCCGCGTTGGAGATTGTGCTCGAAGCCGTGCTGGACTTGGGGCGCGATCGCACCACCCTCACTGTTGAACAAACCGGAGCGGTTTTCCTCAATTAGGCCTGCCACTCAGGCCTGCCACTCAGGAATAACGCCACCCCTTGCGAAGAAAGGACTCGCCCTGACGGACACCACCGTGCAACTCCTAGCACAGTTCTCCGAAATCGCAACATCCTAGTTTGTAGATCCCCAAGACCCTAAACACCAGACGCTAGACACCAGCAAGGACGGGGTGGCAACCGGCCTTCTCGTCTCCCCTAGCCCTCGTCGTTGCTTGGAGCAGTCGTTCTCAAACCCTCTTTTGTTCGTGAGTTATTTTCCATGACCTTTTCTGATAGCCAGTCCCCTGTGAGAGACATCACTGAACAAATTTTGGCCACGCGACGCATCACCCGTGGCGATCAACAGCGTTTGATGGTGACCTTGCTCTCCAAAGACGCCCTTAGCTCCGAAGATCGAGCCATGATCGATCGCATCTTTGACCAGCTTCAGCGCGGTCTGCTGCATGTCGTTGACTGACCCCTCGAATCTCTTGCTATGCTGAAAATCTTGCCATTCGATAGGTCGGCTGCTAGTCTACATCAGCATCCTTGACAAACTGCCAAAGTAGACCCTCGTTGCTTGGTTACATGACACAGCCCAACTTGCTCAACCTTGCCAAACAGGGGGACACCCGAGCCCTCACGAGTTTGCTCAATCGATCGCTTCAGCCCCGTGGCATCACGGCCAAGGCAACCAAGCGCGATGAGCAGCTTCATATTCTGCTGGAGGCACCCGAAATCCCCAGCAAGCTCGCCTCTGTGCGCTGTATCCAGCAGGGACTAGAAAAGCTAGAGTTGATCGACACTCCGGTCAACATCTATGGCCGTCAGCAGGGGCAAACCCAGATTGCCTGGCAGGAGTGTCTCACTGCCCCGATTCGGAGTACCTCTTTTGAAGATGGTTTCTTTGATGCCGAGCTATTGGCAGATGGCGATGCTCCAGAACCCACTGGCGGTGAGCCCACCCAGGTGTCGGAAGACTGGTCAGATCAAGCCACTGCGATCGAAGTGGTCGATCATCCCCTGCCTCCTGCCCCACCGCCGCCATCGATCTCACTTCAGGCACCAGCTCAGGCATTAGCCCAATCATCTGCCCAGTCATCGACCAGCTGGGATAACTTCGAACTCGATGCCGTCACCCCAAAAGCTGTTCCCAGTGCAGGATTTGAGCCTTCCCCTGTCAGCGCGGCTTGGGGCGCGGGCATGCCGGTCGATTACTCCCCTGAAGAAGCTGACCCGACTTTGATTGTCCCGGATGAAGGCGAGGACGAGATGGACTCAGCTCTTAATGATGAGGATGCAGATAGCGAGATTTTGCTCTCCCTTTGGGACGATGCTAATTTAGATGACGATATCGAACTTTCTGGGGATGTTTCCGCCGATAACCTGTCCCTGTGGCAGGAGAGAGAAACCGCAGGCAGACTGGGTGCAGATCCCACCGTTTTATCCGACGAACCCATGTTGGTGGGTCAGGCAGCTGGTGCGAGGTCTCGGAAGCAATCCTCTTGCCTGCCGCTGTTGCTGCTAGGCTTGCTGGCCCTGTTGGGTGGTGTCGTCACTGCCGCTTATTTGAATGTGCCCTGGCTGGCGAAGGTGCCCGGTATTGGCCCGCTGCTTTCGCAAAACGTGCCACAAGATTCCGACAGCGTGGATTCGACTGAGGGAACAGTCGAATCTGGAAAGCATCCATCCCGCCCAAGGCGGTGGAGAGTACGTCGAGTAACCCTCCGCCGACCGAGGCTAGCCCTGGGACGAGTCCTGAAGCCGCTTCCCCGGACACCGCTCCTGCAACGCCCCCGGCTCAACCGGTGGTGACATCTCCAGACACCACAGCCACCTCGGCTGACCCCTTCCGGGAGGCTGTGAACGCTGCCACCCAGGCTGCAAACCTCGCCCAAACCGCCGACTCCCCAGAGGCTTGGAGCCAAGTTGCAGACCTTTGGGACAGCGCCGTTAAGAACATGCAGGCGGTGCCCAGCGATCACCCCCGCTATGACGTGGCCCAGCAGAAAATTCCTGAATACCAGCGCTATCTTGACTATGCCCAGCAACAGTTGTAGGTGTTGCAGGAAAATTTCAGCACTGAGCAGGGTTTTAGTGCTATCAGCTACAGACTGAGAGATGCTGCTGGGAAAAACAGCCGCCCTAAGGTTGCGGTTTTAGCAATCGATTTGAAAAGCTTATTTAAATATTTGGTAAGGAACCCGATTGTCGCGACATTCCAGATGATTTTGGGGTTAGGGTGTACCCTGAGCTGTGTCAGCGTGCCCTACTGACTCAGTGCAAAGAAAAAATATACCCATACACCTGAACCTTTACCTTTGTCTCTCTATTTAGCGCTCAGCGACTTTCCGGTTTTGCCAGGTGCTCTGTAGAATCTACAAATATGAAGTTTATTGGGTTAGACATCTTGGCCTATTCTTAATCTCAGGTTCGAAGGGAGCATCTGTTCGCTAGACTGCTGCTCAGCTCAGATATATTTCTATATCAACGATCTCTAAACGTTACGGGTCATTCCTTTAATCGGCAGTCATTCACAGCTCAGGTATTGCTTAGTCCTGTCCAGTTTTGGAGTAGGGCGGAGGGCCGAATTTGGTTCGGCTGCTGGGATAGAGTCTTGAGGATTTATGCCTCATGCGATCGCTCCTCCCATGAGGGCGACTGCGCTGGCTGTTGACTGGTGGCGGTCTAAGCTTACGTCTACAGCGTCTTAGATTCGCGCCGAGCTCCAAACGATTAACTTGAAACAGACAATTAATTTGAAACGGCTAACTTGAAACGGCTAACTTGAAACGGCTAACTTGAAACGGCTAACTTGAAACGGCTAACTTGAAAAACTTCTTATATACAATTTCCCTGTGAGACCTGACAAACTTGCTCCGCTTAGACAAAAGCTCAATCGAGTATCAACGGAAGGGCGGCTGACGCGTCTGTCGATCTTTGTTGATGGCAACAATATGTTTTATGCCCAGCAAAAGAACGGCTGGTTCTTCGACCCTCGGCGGGTTCTGGAGTACTTTGCTCGCAATGCTGACACCGAGCTGATGAATGCCTTTTGGTATACGGGGATCAAAGACCCTCAGGATCAGCGTGGCTTTCGAGATGCGCTGATTAGTCTGGGGTATACAGTCCGCACCAAGATTTTGAAGGAATACTACGACGATATCTCGGGTCGATATTCCCAAAAGGCCAATTTGGATATTGAAATTGTCATCGACATGTTCAATACGGTGAACCAATATGATTCTGTGATTTTGTTCAGCGGTGATGGGGATTTTGAGCGTGCGATCGAACTCCTGCGCTCCAAGAATACTCACATTACCGTGGTTTCGACGGAGGGGATGATTGCGAGGGAGTTGCGCAATGTGACCGATCGCTACATTGATCTTAACGATATTCGCAAGTTTATCGAGAAAAGTGACTACTAGGGCGTAGCTGTAGCCTGCCCATTCTCTGACCTGACCATTCTCTGCCGTAACGTCTGTTGGCCCATGACTTACCTCGTGACCACGTTCTATAGGTTCGTGCCTCTACCGGACTGTGCTGAGCTGCGTGAGCCGTTGCTACAAGCTTGTTTGGCGGGTGGGGTTGGCGGCACGATTTTGCTGGCAGAGGAAGGGATTAACGGGACGATCGCCGGCGAGCCCCAGTCTGTCCAGTCGGTTTTGGCATTTCTGGCCCAGGATGAGCGCTTTAGGGATTTGCCCTGCCGGGAGGCTTGGAGCGATCGCCAACCCTTCCAGCGGACGAAGGTCAAGCTCAAGTCAGAAATCGTCACCCTGGGCCAGCCTCATATTCGTCCCTTGGAGCAGGCCGGAATCTATGTTGAGCCCGAAGATTGGAACCCCGTGATTTTGGATCCAGAGGTGTTGGTCATCGACACGCGCAACGAATACGAGGTGAAACTGGGGAGCTTCCGCAATGCCGTTAATCCGCACACCGAGTCCTTTCGAGCCTTTCCAGACTACGTGCAGCGCCAACTCCACCCGCAACGGTACCGCAAGATCGCGATGTTTTGCACTGGCGGGATTCGCTGCGAAAAAGCCTCGGCTTATCTGCGAACCGAGGGGTTTGAAGTGGTCTATCACCTCAAGGGCGGAATTTTGAACTATTTGGAGAAAATTCCGGCGGATCAGAGCCTTTGGGAGGGAGAGTGCTTTGTCTTTGATGAGCGGGTGGCGGTAAAGCAAGGGCTGGAGGTGGGCAATACTGAGATGTGTGGGTGCGGTCAGCCGATTTCAGCGGCAGATAAAGCCTCTGAGTTTTATCAGTTCGGGCGATGTTGCCCCCAATGTCGCAAGCTGCCTAGCCTTGAGCCGTGACTCAACTTCCCCATCGAGTAGTGACCGAATTGAATGTATTGGATTTCTATCCCTTAGTCTTGGGACGTTCAAATTAAGATTTTTAGAGCGTTTTCGGGCAAAGGCATCAAAATCAGGCATGATCGGGAGTATCACTGTCAAGAGAGAATTTTATGGTAATGAACCGACTGCGTCGGCTTTTCGCCCCGTTGCTGTTGAGTGCGCTGCTGTTGTTCTCAACGGGGTGCACTGCCTTTGCGCCACCGGATGCGCCCTCGTCCTTTAGCGAGGTTCAAGCCGAGACCTCCGGACGGAAAGCGCCGGATGCGGTGGCTAAGGATGCTACCAGTGGTAGCAGTTTCAATGCTTTTTTCCCACGCTCGGTCGCGGGATATGATGGCTATGAGATTGTGCCTGCCCAAGAGAAGAAAGGTTTCGCTGAGTTTAAGGTGAACGAGGGTGGCACCAATGTCGCGATGCTGTCGATTAACGACACGATTAGCAACCCTTCTGCTGCAACGAAGTATCAGTCCAGTAGCCGCAAGATCCAGGGGTACCCCGCCCTCGATATTGGTAATAACGGTACGGGGGTTTGGTGCGCGATCGCTTTCAAGTCAAAATCCAGTCCCGCTCTGAGTCCTTTACCGCTGAGGATCGCGACACCTGGCTGCAAAAGTTTGATTTCAAGGGACTCTCGAAACTCGCCAACTAGGCCGTTCAATGCTTAAGTCAATTGTTTTAATGCCAATTGTTTTAATGCCAACTGTCTTCAGGTCAGCCGTCTTGATCTCAGACGTCTAGAGCCAACCGTTAAAGCCAACCGTTAAAGCCAACCGCTAAAGTCAACAGTCCAATCATGTTTAAGGGAGCCGACTGTGAGTAAAAAATCGATTTTGAACTGGTAGATGACCTACCGACGCGTGGCCTCACCGTGATGTCGCTCAAAGCGCTGGATTTTGCAGTGCCAGGGCAGTGGAATAACTTGGTCGGCTTCACCAATACCATTAAAGAGGTGACAGGTGAAACCGATGAGGCATTGATTCAAACCATCGGTGAACGAGCGGTGACGCTGTTTAATGACAAGTCCGAGGGGTATCAGAAGGCGCTTTGGCTTTATCAGACCGTCGATGCGGGATCGAGTGCCTTGGGTGCGGGCATGTTGGCCAATAAGGCGACGGAGAATATTTCGTTCCTGGGCCTCATTAATAAGCTCACGCCCAAACCGGAGAAAGCCCAGAGCTTTGACCTAACGGTGAAGCTGGTGGTGGAATTGGTCGCATTCTGCCAAATCAACGGTATTCCTGGCAACAGCATCGGCGACTTTTTGGCGGCGGTGAAGGACTATGGCGGCGAGTCGCTGATGCGGATGGCGGCGTTGGTGTGCTACGACGGTTTGGTGCCTTTGGGGCCGGGTTTTGCCGAGCATGGTTTGCAGACGCTTAAGGGGTCAAGTGCCTCGGATCTAGACCACAATAAGACGTTTAAAAGCGTCAAGGAGCTGATCCCAGGTGATAACGACAAGGGAAAACTGGCCTTTGTCACCGAGAGCTTCGAATCAATGCAAGATTGGATGGTGAAGTTCACCAACGATAGGGGCCTCACCCAGGACAAGGTGGTGGGTAGCCTGAGCAAGTTTGTAGATCTCTCGAAGGATAAGCTGGAGTACCTGGGCGCGTTCTTGGACGTGAGCACCAATTACTACGAGCATACCGGAGTTCAAACCCTGGTACGGCGCTTGGTTGAACGGGCAGCGGCGGAAGTCTAGCTTTTCTAGCTTTTCCCTTTGTCTAGTGAGTTTCTGGCCCCCCTCCTGCGAGCAAGAGGGGGCTTTTGGATCAAGATTTCGGTGCGATCGCCACTGGTTTTCGATCGGGCTTTAATACCAGTTCTTAAAGCCGGAAAACCTAGCTTTGCACCAATCCTAGCTTTGCACCAATCCCAGAGTTGCCTCTGCCACCCCCAGGGCTTCAGCTTTTGTAACGTCGAGGATCTCTTCCGGGCTGTCAGACTCGGGGGCGAGAGTTGCGGAGACTTCGCTGCGAGCGAGCTGTTCGATCTGCTCGGCGAGGGCTGCTTGGGCGATCGCCAATCCACAGGCTAGATCAATACTGGCTTGGTCAAGGCTCCCGAGAACCTGGTCGAGGGTGATGGGCTGGTCATGGCTAACTTCCGTTTTGAGCACCGGGATTTGGTGAAGACCTCGACTATTCATCCGCTTGAGCGCGGTCGCGATCGCCTCTGAAGCCTGGGCATACACCAATCTCACCGCAAAGGTTTCGCCAATCGATCGCAGGCTGGCCTTTTCGTCCACTCCCACCGCCGTGATCAATGCTCGGTTAATGTCCTTCAGCGTCACCACACCCAGGATCTCGGCTTCATGATTCACAATCAAGGCACTGCGACTTTGTTGTCTAAGCAATGCTTGTCCTGCCTCGGTAATATTAAGAGTTGCGTCCAAAACTGGCATGGGCTGGGTCATTGCATTGCTCACGGGCAGCATTTGCAGAATCTCCTGCAAAGGTTCGCGCTGCATTTGCACCCCCATGGGCTCTAGGGGCGCTTGATCGGCGTTGGGCACTGCGGTCAGCTTTTCCACGAACCACACACTCAGCCCCACTGCTGCCATCAATGGCAGCACAATACGATAGTCGCGAGTCATTTCAAACAGCAACAGAATCGCGGTGAGGGGGGCACGGGCGCTTCCGGCCAGAACAGCGGCCATTCCTACCATGGCGTAGGCTGGGGGGGCCGCAACGGGTAGGAAAGGAAAAAGCAGGGCGATCGCCTGACCATACACTGCCCCCAAGCAAGCTCCCAAATACATCGCCGGGGCAAAACCACCGCCCACTAAGCCACTGCCCAAACAAAGTGATGTAGCAAACAATTTGAGCCCTAACAAGCTAATCAGCAGTTCGATGGAGAAGGGGGTGTTGCGCAAAATTGCCTCAACAGTTTCATAGCCAACCCCCAGGAGCTGTGGAAATTTCAGCGCCAGAATCCCGACGATCGCACCTCCGACCATGGGCTGTAGCCAGCGAGGGATCTGGGCGAGTGTTGTCCAGCCCCCTTCTCCCCGAAAACTGCGTTGGGAAAATTGAGTCGCTTGGGTGAAGGCGATCGAAATCCCGCTGGCCAAAACACCTAAACCTATATAGAGCGGTAGTTCCAGTGGGCTGCGCACCTCGTAGGCAGGCAACGCTAGGGCGGGCTGTGCTCCAATCCCCATTTGGGCTAGCCAGGCAGACACTACAGCAGCCAGCAGCACCAAACTCACTGATGTGCTGCTGAAGGTTGCCCCCATAAAAACTTCCAGCGCCAAAAACACCCCCGCCACTGGTGCATTGAACCCCGCTGCCAGACCTGCTGCGACACCCGCACTCAGCATCAGCCCCAAGCGTTCCTGGGAAACCCGCAGATGTTTACCCAGCCGCACACCCAAGCTTGCGCCAATTTCAACACTCGGGCCTTCTGGCCCCAAAGATGCCCCGGTGCCGAGGGAGACCGCAGCGCCTACCAGTTTCGGCCAAGTGTGAACCTCACCGGCTTCGGCCTCCTTGAGCGAGGTCAGTCCTGGACCAAAATCCTGCCAACGCCAGCGCATCAAGCCCACAACCAGCCCGCCTAGGGCCGGGATCAATGCGATCGTCCAGTGACCTAGACTGGAGAGAAAACTGCTGAGGGGGCCGTGGCTAAGGTGATGGATTAAATTGTAGCAATAGTGAAAAAAACGACGGTGAGACCTGTGCTTGCACCAATGGCTAAAGCCCAAATGAGTCCCAGACCTTCGGCAGCGCGGAGGCGATCGCCATAAATTCTCAGTTGTGAGCCGAGGGCTCGCATGAGGTTGGATGGGACTTGGAGGAGACGGAGGCTGATGCCTTGAATGGTGGCATGAGACAGCGGTGAGAAAATGGCCATAGCTGGTGCATTGGGCAGCGGGACGCGCGGCAAAAGAGGCGGTAGTTACATTCTGTGATACTTTCCTCATTTTGCACACTCCCCCGTCCGGGCGAATTTTTCCAACTTCTTGTTCTGTGTTCCACGCTGATAAGTGCTGGTCTCAATAGTTCCGGCGCTGGGGCAAAGTTGTCCTCAATGTGCTGGACTAGTGCATCGCCCTTCGGTACTGTTCCTGAAAGGGGTGATCGACCAAATTCCGTAGTTGAAACCTTCCGATTTCCTGAATTCTAGAAAGCATCGCTCCCGAGTGAGACAGTGCCGTGAAACCTAGAATCAGGGAGATATCACTAACCGCTTCCCGGTAACGACTTCCCTTTCGTTGCACTCCTGTATAGTAATATGGTGTAAGTCATCTGCCCCAGTTCACAATAAGTTTGTCCGGAACCGATTTACAGATGGGCGAGTGGATGAGCATCCATCTGATTCAATGAATGTTAAGGTCTCGGTCTATCGTTTTAATCGCTCTGCCGTAGCCTGAAAAGTTGTTGTAACTGTTCACTTTGTTGCTGCATCTGCATCGTTAAATCGTCACAAACTAGATCGCATGATTCAAGTAAAAATGAATTGGCAATGCGGTAACGTGGGCATACTCCACGCTGCTCCCGTGCCACGACATCTGCTTGATCTAATGTCTTTAAATGCTTTGAGACATTGGCTTGCCCCAATTCTGTTTCTTCAACAATTTTGCTCACATTTTTGAATCTAAATTTTAGGCAACAGACGAGCTGGAGCCGACTGACTTCTGACAGAAATTTAAAGAGATCTGCCATCAAGCTGAGGGCTTCGAGAGTGAGTTGAGAAACACCACATTCTTCTACTCTCGCTTGGACAGGAACTAAATCTTTAGGCGATTTTGGAGGCATGGGGGTGCGGTCACGAATTTACGGCATCCATCCCTATTGACATATTGTCACACAGTAGTAGAGTCATGCTCGATGAGGAGAGTCGTGAGTGAATAACCGGGAGGCCTTGCTCGGGTGGTGGGATCGCCGGTGGGTAAAATTTTGAAGTGTCGCACCGAGTGTTTGATCGACTGCATCAAGTCGAACCAGTACCAATCGACTGAACCTTGGGCGATCGAGTTGCATAAGTCCTGAGCGTTCCCGTGTGCAACCCATTGCGAAGATATTACTGCATTGTTCGGGCCTTCGTCGAAATCGCTTTAGAATAGGGTGTGTTTGCACTGACGCCCAGCCCAAATTCCCATGCCCCAACCCGATCATTACAAAATTCTGGGTCTGACATCCTCTGCGAGCCAAGTCGAGATTAAGCAGGTTTACCGGGCGTTGGCCAAACAGTTTCACCCCGATCGCCAAGTCGGCCAAGCCGATACCCAATCGAGCGCAGAGCGGATGATTCATATCAACGCAGCCTACGAAGTTTTAGGAGACACCGAGCGCCGCCGCCATTACGATCGCCTCCGCTACTACGGTGCAACCGAGCCAGATTCACCCTCCTACAACGCCTATGCCCAGGCCGAGCGCTCGGCCCAGTCCCGCAGCGATCGAACCCAAGCGGCCCAACAAAAGGCGAGGCGTCGCACCAGTGGTCGGGCCACCGAAGGAGCCGTTGCAGACTGGATGAAGCAAATTTATAACCCGATCGATCGCCAAATCAACCAGATTCTACGCCCGCTGAATGCCCAGATTAACGAACTTTCTGCTGACCCCTTTGATGATAGTTTAATGAATGTTTTCATGGCCTATTTGGAAGAGTGTCGTGCAATTCAAGCAAAGGCAGATTCTCTGTTTAAGTCTAGGCCGAATCCAGCTGGTGCGGCGGGGCCAGCCAGTAAACTCTATTATGCAATTAATCATATTAGCGATGGTTTAGACGAATTGGAGTTGTTCACAAGCTGCTATGAAGAATCTTACCTACACTCAGGTAAAGAGCTATTTCGGCGGGCTAAACAGTTTTGTAAGGAAGCCCAGGATGCTCTAAAACAAATGGTTAGCTAAACAAGGTTTTTTCTATGTCTTTCTATCAACGTGAAGCCGACAGGTAACACTGCACTCCCAAATATACCCGCACCTTTGAACCCAACACCCAAAGCCGCTAAGCTAAGATAGACTGGGTTTGAAAAATCATAGCGCAGCCTTGGCAGAATATACTTGATAGAACACAGGCTTGGCACAACACAGGTGAAAGCATGATCAACTTTGCTGGATTTAGCAACCGCAGCTTTCAGTTTCCAGGCAGTGGCGAAAACATTAAGGATAGAACCGCCTTGCACTTGGCGGTTCTCGATAACGATGCAGCACAGCTGGAGTTTTTACTGGCGCACAATGCCTCGCCCAATGCACGGGACGCCCAAGGGCATACGCCGTTTCACTATGCGATCGCCCACAAAGACCTGCAAGTCGCTCAGCGCCTTCTCGAAGCTGGTGCTGATGTCAACGTGCGCGACTGCAAACGCAGAACGATCCTCACAATTCTCACCTCCCCGAAACTGGCCCAATTGAATATTTATCCTGACGGCTCCGGCTTTGAAGAACGCATCCGCTTTTTACGGCAGCAGGGAGCCACGACTTAATGCGCCCGGTTCTAGACAAGGTTAGACCGAAAAACTTCAGATCGTCGCTGGTACTCAAACTCGCCTTGGGTCTAGTCTTAGGCTTGGTCTTGAATCTGGCCTTGAATCTGGCCCTGGGGGGGAGTGTGATTGCCCCCAGCAACGCCCAGACTCCAAGGCCCGCGACCTCTCCAGCCATCTCCCCATCCCCGAGCAGTTCTCCTGGGCCGACGAGCCCGCCACTGGAGCGCCGTGATCCGAAGGCGGTTTCTAAAACCAGTATCCCTAAGATCGATCTCAAGGCGATCGCCAAACCGCAAAGAGCCCCGGTGGCTATTTCAATCGACGCCTGTTCTGGGTCGCCGATGTGGGCGAAAGTTCCGCTGCGCGACGAGCCAGCGAAATCAGCCAAAAACTCGAAAGCGTTGTCCAAAACGCACCGCTCGCCCGCGTCGAAGTTCGAACAGAAGACGGTTCACCCACGCTCTGGTTGATCCAGGGCAACGCCGAGCAATATCTCCTGACCGTGACCCAGGCGGATGCCGAGTTGGACATCCCCCAGAAAGAGCAGAGGCCTGGGCTGAAGCGATCCACTCTGGGTTGCGCGAAATGCAGGTCGAACTCCAAAGCAGCACCCAGGGAAAGCTCACCTCAGCCCTCGGTGTTGTAGTTTTGGCGTTGTTCTTGCAACTGGTTCTCTTGCGGCTCTGGTACTGGCTGCAGCGACGGTTGGCGCGGATGGCAGCTCCTGCGAGTGATGTAGAACAGCCTGATGGCCACCCTTCTAGGCTGCTCAATGTTGCGCTAAAGGTTTGTCTAACCTTGCTCTTGGCAGGGCTTTGGACTTCTGCTTTGCTGGGGGCGGCCAATTTGTTTCCCCAGACGAGGGCCTTGAGCAATCAACTGCGTGACAATCTGATCGGGGCACTGACACAACCCCTGATCCCCATTGGAGACGGGTTTTCGATCGTGTCCTTTGTGGTTTTGGCAGGCCTACTCACGTCGTTGGTGATTGGAGCGGGCGGGCTGACGGACGTGCTGCGATCGCGCTTCCTCCGCGCCCTCGGGATTAGCACCGGGATTCAGGAGGCGATCGCTGCTGTCTTTCAATACGGCTGCATCGCCCTCGGGGTGATTGTGCTCCTGCAAATTTGGGGCATTGACCTCAGCTCCCTGGCGATTTTGGCCAGCGCCCTGGGTGTCGGCATTGGTTTTGGTTTTCAAGACATTGCCAAGAATTTGGGCAGCGGTCTGGTGCTGGTATTCGAGCGTCCGATCCAAGTCGGTGATTTTGTCGAAGTGGGAGGCTATGCGGGCACGATTGAAAAGCTGGGAGCCCGCAGTATTCGCATTCGCACGCTGTCTGGCCTCACGATTTTCGTCCCCAATTCCCGATTCTTGGAAAAAGAGGTGACAAACTGGAGCCACCAACAGAACCCGGCTAGCATCAAACTGCCCGTGAGCGTGGCCCATGGCTCCGATCTAGACGCCGTCAAAGCGTCCTTGCTAGAGGCCACCAACGGCCAACACTCGATTCTAAAATCGCCGCAGCCCCAGGTCTTTTTTACGGGATTTGGAGCCACCTCGCTTGATTTTGCTTTGTTAGTGTGGATCTCGCAGCCCCAGCTTCAGATGCGGATTAAAAGTGAACTGAATTTCAAGATCGATGCCGCCTTTCGCCTCCGCAATATCCAGCTCCAGCCTCCCCAGCCGGAGGCACAGGGGCGCACCGAACCCACTCCCCCAATCTAGAGGTTGTATTTGCGGAGCTGGGCGGCCTGTTCAAAGACTTGGCAATATTCCCCGGGGCCGCCGGGAAAGGCTACATTCAGCACCAGGGGATCAGCGGGATCACTTGGCCCTTGGACGACATGACGCATTGGGCCTGCTCCGCTGAGTTCTAGGGGTGTGCGGTTTTTGAGTTCGCCGCCGCTGCTGTCGACGTAAACGGTCAGATTACCCGTATCGAAAACCTGGCCGAGAATTTGAATGAAGTGAAGAAAATTGCGATCGCTTCCCCCTCGCTTTACGGAGTCATTATGCTGGATCTGGCTCGTGACCGTGTCACCCACACCGATCATCAGCGGCATAAAGGCAGGGTCGAAGCGATCAATCACCAGTTTGACAAGGGCCTCGAGGCTACGGGGCGCGACGCGGGCGTTAAAGTCGCGCCCGAGGGGGTAGCTACCGGTGCGATCGCCATAATATTTGTTCAGCAACATCAGCACTCCCGCCTCCTTCACCGCCCCCCGCAGTATCAATTGAAAGTCTGTTGTGCCAGATTCGCCCGCTCCGGCAAACCAGACAATTTCCTTGCCGCTGCTATCTGAACCGAGGTTGGGGGCACAGTGCACAAAGAAAGAATCGCCCAAGCCCAGGTTTGTAGCCTGGATGAGCAGCTGATCCATTTGCGATCGCAACCGAGTTTGCAAAGCCACAAACAGTCCCGAATCCTCTGCCAGCCAAGGATAGAGGCGGTTAATGTTCACCGCCGGGGAAGCCCTGTTATCCAAAATGCAGTCTTGCACATAGGTCTCGAGCACACGAGGAATAGCCGACTTGCTCAAAAAGTTGTAGAGACAACTTTCAAGCTGCGAGGGGATCTGACGCAAAAACTCTAGCTCAGCCTCGCTGACGCCAGGATGGGAGACTTCCCCTCGGCGATTTTGCCACTGAACTCCCCCGGCGGCGAGTCCTGGTAGATAGCGGTCTGAAAACACAGGAGTTGCTTCGGTGTCAACAGCTTGGTTAACAGCTTGGTCAACAATGCGGTTGAGGCCTTGTTTGCCGATATGCTCGCCATTAGTGAGGACATAAAAGCAGCGATCAAACACCTGGGTCGCCTTGATGTACTCGAGGCGAATGCGGCGATCGAGGGGATTGTTGACCAATTCCATACAGACACCGTCGAGGTTCTGGATAATCAGGAGATGCTCGGTTGTTGCGAGGGTCTGGGCGAAGGCTGGATGGTCAAGGGACAGGGTTTGTCGATGCAGCGGTATGGGCATAGTGTAGACCGAGAACGGAGTTGAGCGCGGTTTCTGAGCCCCACGGCTCTTCATCGGCAGCACCTCCATTATTCTGTCACAAAGCTTTATTGCTGTCTGGTGTCTAGCGGCGTCTTGCTTAGACTGGGGTTAGTTCGGGTTGAGGGCACTTTAGCCGGCTAGGGCAATTCTCAAGCTAGGCGGGAAACGCTATAGTACAAAGGTCAGGCGCTCTAGTGCTGCATCCACCGATTCTGCGTCACCGATTTTTTTATCAACGCTTCAACGAAGCGGTGCATGGCAAATGACAAATTCTCCGATGCTTTGGGCTGCGCTAGTCGTTTTAGCACGGGCCTCGCGATCGCGCCGATGCGGTCGCAGGCCCAGAACCTCAATCTGAAAATTTCCGAACCCTCCAACAGCAGCATCAGCGTCCAGTCT
>JAAUOP010000045.1 GCA_012034805.1 Synechococcales cyanobacterium CRU_2_2
TGGGGGGGCGGGGGGATGGGGGGTGGTCGATCGCGATCGCCAACCCCGCATGACCGCAGTGTTTTCATTGGCAAGACCTCAAGCTAGCGCTAGCCGCATCACCAAGGCCAGACATGGCCCCCCAAAAAACTTTTCGATAACGGGTGGCAATTTGAAAACCAGGTGATAGAGTGGCTGCAAATCTGGGTGCTTGACAGATCCTCCCCGCTGCCCTAGAAATATGTATCCTCATCTAGCCCTCATTTGATCCGGAGTAGAGAAGACGTGATTCAGACCGACGCGCTCAAGACCCACCAACTCAAAACTGAAAACACGCGACTCCAGGGCGAACTTGAGATTCGTGACCAGTTGGTGCAGCAGCTCTCCCAGGAACTTTTCCGGCTGGTGAAGAGCAACACAACAGCAGCTCCAGGGCCAGAGATGTCCGAGAAGCACAAGGCTGAAGTTCGCAAGCTACGGGAGCAGCTCCAGACGGTGGAGCAGCAGGTGGGTCAGTATCAAGAGGAGGTGGCTGAGCGGGACGCTGAGGTGTTCCAGCTGCGTCAGAGCACCCATGAGCTGACCGATCGCGCGCGGATGCTGGAGCAGGTGGTGCAGGAATTGCCCAATGTCTATCGTAAAAAGTTTGCAGAGCGTTTGACGACGGTGCGCGATCGCGTCAGCCAACTCCAAAAGGAGAATCGCCGCCTCCACGCCGAGCTCCAAAGCGTCAGTTATCGTCTCGCCGTGCGCAACCGCAGCGCTAGCCCCAGCGGCGTTGAGCTGCCGAGTCTGCCCAACTTTGGGGCGACGCTACAGCCTCAGATTTGAATTTGAGCCTTGCGTTTGAGCTTTGAATTTGAGCCTTGCGTTTGAGCTTTGCATTTGAGTTTTGCATTTGAGCTGCAAAGCTTTGGACTCAGATTTTTTCATGGCTGACCGCATCTGCTGTCGTTCCATACCGTTCTCATTTCTAGTCTTCTGTCCTCCTCTTTGCGGGAGCGCTTCCAATCCTGGCCATGATGGTTCCAGGCCGAGGAAGCGCTCCCGTTTTGTTATTGATAATTTATTTCTGGAGTTGACACAGAGGGCCAATTTGGCCATGAATCGTTGGCTAGAGCACAAGGAAGATCCGGGTTTCGGGATTAACCTGGGAAGGACTTGTATATCTCATCATATCTACGTAAATACGTCCTTGAGACTGACGCTCTCGCGAGTTAGACTGACTCTGATTTGTATATTTTTGTTACGATTTGCCAAAGCAAATCTCAACGTCAATACCTAAAGTCAAATTGTTTTCCTGTCGCATCATCAGAGTGGAACCGCATGTCCGTTGAGGTTGTCTCGCTAGAATTTTTACAACGTATTGCGGAAGAATATGGCTATGGGGCCGTGTGCTTGGGTGTCATGCTCGAGAATACCGGTCTTCCCATTCCTGGCGAGACGATCACGCTTGTGGGTGGCTTTTTGGCCGGTAATGGCGATTTGGCCTACGAAGGCGTGTTGGCGAGCGCAACGGCGGGGGCGATCGCAGGCGATAGTGCTGGCTATTGGCTCGGTAAATCGGGCGGTTGGCCGCTGTTGCTGCGCATTGGCGGCTGGTTCAAGATTTCTGAAGAACAGCTCACCCGAGCCAAAGATAAATTCAGCAGCAATGCGGCCCAGGCCGTTTTCTTGGGTCGATTTGTAACGCTTTTGCGGGTCTTTGCTGGGCCACTGGCCGGAATTGCGGGCATGCCCTACCCACGATTTTTGTTTTTCAACGCAGCAGGGGCAGCCCTCTGGGCGACCGTGATGGTGACGCTGGCCTTCTTTGTTGGTCGGCTGGTACCGCTGGAGCAGTTGCTGACATGGGTTTCGCAGTTTGGCATTGCGGCGCTGGGTTTGGTGGTGGTGGTGGTTTTGTTCTGGGTGCTAGACCACCGACTCAAGCAAAGTCAAGGCGCTTGAGGCTGGATTGGCCTAGCGCTCGTTCGGCTAAATTTCCCTGAGCTGGGCCAAGGATGTAAAGCTAAGCCGTTCAATCCCTTCACACAGGATCGCCACCACGATCGCCCCTGCACTCAACAGCATCAACATCAACAAAAGCTCATAGATTACCGCCGCCAGGGGATCGGCACCGGCGACAAGCTGGCCACTCATGAACAGCGGCAGATTGCCGAGACCGGCGATCGCCAGGGTCTGTAAATTCGGTAACAGCGCCGCCCGCAGGGCTGCCTGGCGATAGCTGCGCACCGCTTGCGCGGGTGTTGCTCCTAGGCTCAGATGGGTTTCGATTGCTTGCCGGTTGCGCTGGAGCGCACGCAGGAATTGCTCGCTGGCGATCGCCCCCCGCTCAGTCCATGGGCCAACAGCGCACTGCCCAGCGGAATCCAAAACTGCGGCGCGAACCAAGGATCAAGCTGGATGACGACCCAAACACCGTAGCTCAGCACGACCCCCACTCCACTCAACAACGCTGCCAAAATCCAAGGCCCAAGCCCCGGTAGATCGACGACCATGCGGCGGCTTAGGAGCTGAGTTGTGATTGCAACAAATAGCCCTAGCACGATCAATGTTACCCAGGGCGAAGCGGCGCTGAAGGCGATCGCCAGCCCATAGGCCAACACAATCAGTTGCAACAGCGCCCGTCCCACCGACAGCAACAGCATCCCGCTGAGTTTCAGCCCCTGACTCCAGCAGAGTCCGAGCGGAATCAAAACCAGGCCCAGCGCGAGCAAGGCGTTAGCGGCTTCCAGATCAAGCATGGAGAGCGATCGACGATAAAAGGACAATGAAACGAGGGCGAAAAGAAATGAGGGCGAAAACTCAGAAAACAGCCGCCTCTACTTGAGGGTGAGCAGGCCCTGTTCTTTGAGCTTTGGATCGAAGCGTAAGGCCATCGTTACCCCGCGCGCGGTCAGGCTTGCCTTGATCTCTTCTTCAACACGACGAGCTAGTTGCTTGAGCACCTTAATCTTGCCTGCATCATCGGCAGCTTCGTAGGCTGCCTGTTCTGCGGGGGTGATCCAGGTTTTGGCATCGATCGCCTGGGCCCAGAGCGCTTCGTCTGCTCCATTGCCCACCGGGATCGAACCCCAGGCTGCAATCCAGTTTTGGCGGATGGCCTCTAGGGCTGTACGGCTGGGGCGATCGACCAGTTGCTGTTTCACCCAATGACAAGATTGCGGTCGTCGAGTCAGGTGTTGCTTGAGACTAAAGTAGATGTCACGAGAGAAACCGATGTACTGGAGGGTGCGATCGCCATCAAAAATGGCATAGACCCCCACCTTTCCCAGAAACGGCCCTTCAGGGATTTGGCCTGCTTCGAGGTAGGGTAAAAATTCAAGCGCGTCTAAGGAATTCATAGCACTACCGCGACACAATGGCTTGCATCCGACTGGTCTGGGAAGGCTGCTCGTCCCAGGATGGCTCGTCCCATTGGGGTGCGACCTCGGTTAGCTGATTGAGGTAACGATGTAGATTTTGGGAGACCAAGGCCCTGGTAAAAATGGCCCCTTCGATTTTTGCGCCCAGCAGGTTCGCCCCCCTGAGATCCGCACCACTGAAGTCTGCTTCACGCAAGTTACTCCACTTCAGATCTGCATGTTTGAGCAGGGCATCGGTGAGATTAGCCCCCTGCAAATCTGCGCCGGTAAACTTGCTGTGTCGTCCCTGGATCGACGACAGACTCGATGCTTTCAGATTGGCTCCCTGTAATTGAATCCCGCTGAGCCGAGACTCCCCCAGGTCGACACCTTGAAGGTTAACATCCGACAGATCAAGACCATTGAGATAAGCACCCCTCAGATTGACCTGGTGCAAAAAAGCTCCTTCCATCTGCGCACCGCTTAGCCGAGCCCCTTCGAGGCAAGCCCAGCTGAGGTTGGCCCCGCGCAAATCAGCCCCGCGCAAGTTCGCCCCGCGCAAGTTCGCCCCGCAGAGATTGGCACGACGCAAATTCGTGTTGCGCAAATTGGCATCCACAAGCCGAGCCCCACTGAGCTTGGCATGATTAAAATCGGCTTTGATGGCAAAAGCACTACTCAAATTAGCCTTGGTTAAATCCGCTTCTGCCAGATTGGCTTCGCTGAGCTTGGTATAGCTCAAATCTGCCCAATTGAGAAAGGCATCCTGTAAATTGGAGCGCAGCAAAAAACTGCGGCTCAAGTTTACGCCCATTAAATTAGAGCCCAACAGTTGGATTCCGACCAGTGTTTCACCACTGAGATCCACTCCCTGGAGGTCTGCGCCGTGAAACGTGCGATCTCCACTTTTGTAAGCACTCAGCAGCTCATGGTGACTCATCAGCTGACCTCCTAGTACGCCTGAATCGGCTAAACTCAGACTTTGTATTCCGTACCACCTTAAGGAAGATATAGCCAGAATGGTTCCAAATTATTTAATATTTACAGTGGAACGGGAAATGCTGCGTTAAGTAAATCATTGGAGTTAAGAAACACGTGGGTCTGTTGCAAAGTTGATCTAAGCCCCCGCCACGACTCAGCCAAGGTCGGGAGAAGATTAAGATTTATGATGGATTGCTAGGCTTTGTCTGTTCTTGGGTTTGCCTATTCTTAGGTTTGCCTGTGCTCTGGTTTTGAGGGTTCTGGGTTTAACGGTTCTGGGTTTGGCTGTTTTTTGATTATCACCTGCGATCGCATCCAACGAGGCTTCCGTTGTCTGATTCTGATTCTTTTTCTGATTCTGTATCTAATCCTTCGCCGGTTTTATCCCGCACAGAGATTCGCGACCTCGTGCGCGCTCAGCTGCGGGCGTTGCTAGAGCAGGATAATCTCCAGGGGGCCAAGGCGCTGCTGGTGCCGGTGCAACCCGCCGATATCGCCGATGCGATTGAAGATTTGCCGAAGGCCATGCAGGCGATCGCCTTCCGCCTCCTGGCCAAGGACGAAGCCATTGAGGTCTACGAACACCTGGATTCTTCGGTACAGCAAGCGCTGATTGAAGAGTTCAAAAGCCAAGAAGTCTATGAAATTGTCGAGCAGATGTCACCGGACGATCGCGCCCGACTGTTCGACGAATTGCCCGCCAAGGTTGTCCGGCGCTTACTGATTCAGATGAGCCCCCAGGAACGGGAACTTACCTCCATGCTGCTGGGCTATGAGCCCGGTACAGCGGGCCGGATCATGACGCCGGAATATGTTTCGCTCAAGGAAACCATGACCGTGGCAGCGGCGATCGACTACATTCGCGGCCTCGCAGATATCAAAGAAACAATTTATTACCTCTACAGCATTGATGCGGCCCGACGCCTGCGGGGGATTTTGTCCCTGCGCGATATCGTCGTCGCCCAGCCCAACCAGACCATTGGCCAGATTATGACCCGTGAGGTGGTCGAGGTTCAAACCGACACCGACCAAGAAGAAGTCGCCCGGATTATCCAGCGCTATGACTTTTTGGCCGTGCCGGTGGTGGATCGAGAAAAGCGCCTAGTGGGCATCGTCACCGTAGACGATGTGCTCGACGTGGTCGAAGCGGAGGCCACGGAGGATATTTATGCCTTGGGCGGTTTGCAGGCCGGAGACGGAGATGATTATTTTCAGACCAATTTGCTGACAGTGGCGCGGCGACGGGTGTTGTGGCTGTTTGTGCTGCTGATTACCAATACCGGCACCAGCGCGGTGATCAATAGCCAGCAGGAGGTGTTGCAAAAGGTCGTGGCCCTGACGGCGTTTATTCCGCTGCTGATCGGTACGGGGGGCAATGTGGGAGCCCAGTCTTCCACGGTAGTGATTCGGGGTCTGAATACGGATCGTCTCCGGAGCCTAGGCCCGCTCAAGGTGATTGCCCGAGAGACCACGGCGGGGTTATTCCTCGGGATTATGCTGGCGCTGGTGGTGACGGTGTGGGCCTACTGGCTACAGCAGGATGTGGCCGTGGCGGTGTCCGTGGGCATCAGCTTGGTAGCGATTTCGGTCTTGGCTTCGGCGGCGGGCTCGAGTTTGCCGCTGCTGTTCCAAAAGCTGGGTTTGGATCCGGCGTTGATGTCGGCTCCGTTTATTACGACGGCGGTGGATGTGTTGGGGGTGTTTATTTATTTGACAGTGGCGCGGCTCATTATTTTGGGGTGATGAGCTTGGGGTGATGAGATCGACGCGAATCGCGTTCGTCTGATGATGGAGCGAAGGTTAGGGCGAATAGACCTCTGACATGAAAGGAAACAGCCCTCTCATCCCCCAGCCCTCTTCTCCCTGGATGGGAGAAGGGGAGAAACCTCAAAGTCCCTCTCCGCCGTTGGGAGAGGGATTCAGGGTGAGGGTCTGGATTGCTGCAAGAGGTCTAAACGATGGCAGAAGAAAGAATTGATTTTTATGCGATTCGGCGCGGGGTGGTTCAGGGGCCGGTGTTGCTTTTTTTGCATGGCTTTATGGGCAGTTGCAGGGATTGGTTACCGGTGATGGAGCGGCTGAGCGATCGCTTCTCTTGCGTCGCAGTTGACCTGCCCGGCCATGGGCAAACCTGCTGCACCAATCCCAAACTCTATCGCATGGAGACAACGGCTCGACTGCTGGTGGATTGGTTGCAGAAGAATAAAATTTTATCCAGAGGAATTGTAGGCTACTCCATGGGCGGACGCCTCGCGCTCTACTGTGCCCTAAGTTATCCACAGGTTTTTCCACAGGCTATTTTAGAGTCGGCCTCGCCTGGGTTAAGGAAATCTAAAGATCGCAAAGCTAGACGGGAATTGGATCTCGATCGATCTCGTGCGATCGAAATCGATTTTCTTAACTTTCTCTTCCATTGGCACCAGCAGCCGTTATTCACAAGCCTGTGGAAACAATCTGGTCGTTGTGAAGCCCTGGTTGAATGTCGTCTTCGTAACAATCCCGAAGGGCTGGCGCGATCGCTCCGAGAAATGGGAACGGGCTCCCAACCCAGTCTTTGGCTGGGGTTAAAGTCTCACAGTTATCCACTGTTATTACTGACCGGAGAGTCGGATTCAAAATTTACAACAATCAACCAGGAAATGGCAAGCTGTTGCCCTGGGGCAAGGCATGAAATCCTGGCAGGGGTGGGCCACAATGCTCATGTAGAGGATCCGGGGGCGATCGCCGATCGCATCCAAGCCTTCATGGGGTAGCATAGGCAGACGTTAAGCCCCATTGGTCTTGCTCCCCCATGCGTTTGTCTGGCTGCTTCCGTGTTGTACTTGGAATCTTGATTGCGATCGCCTTGATCGGCTCCGGTCTGTATGCGATCGCCCGCTTCTACCAAGATAAATACGGCTCGACTCCCCCGAAACCCTTGTTCGAAGAAGAACAGGGTCAAGCCTTCAAGCCCCTCCAAACCCGTGGTCCCAAGCCGCCAGAAGCGAAGAAACCCGCCCCTGCCAAGCCCGCAGCCGCGACGCCCAAGCCGACCCCTGAGGCTCCCAAGGGTGACCTCGCCATCGTCACTTGGCCCGAGGGGCTGATCGTTCGCAGCAGCGCCGATGTGGCGGGCGAACAAGTGGGTGGGATTGAATTCAAGCGCGAGGTCTATCTGATTGAAAGTAGCGCCGACAAAGCCTGGGACAAGGTCAAGGTGGCCAATGGCGATCTGGAGGGCTGGGTGAAGGGTGGCAACCTCGAGAAAAGCCAGAATCGCCGTGATGCGGCAGCGGTATTTGCGAGCAATCTTCACCCGCAATATCCGCTAGAGATTATTAAGAAAACAGCAATAAGGTCAATTTTGATTGCGAATTGCTCGCCGTCTGTCACTCGGCTAAAACAGAAGTGATAGCTTGGTCGGAAGCACTCAAAGCTATTGTGTTTGGATGCGCTGAGGTCGAGAACGCGATCGCATCAAGACTTCAGAGCCCATAAAAGCTTCCATAACAAATCAACCCTAAAACCATCAAACATAAAATCATCAAACATGTATAACAACGACTCAAGGCCCGGTTGGCTCAATGATGTTATTGTGGCGGGTGCAGGTGCGGGGGTCGTCACGACGTTTGCCCTGGCAAGGGGACAAAATCCCTGGGTGGCCCTGGCGATTACGGCCTTTGCGGCCACGGCTGCGATCGTCATTAACCGTAACCTCTGAAGCTTGCTCGCTTCGCCGGATCGCTCAGCCTAAGCCTAGGTCTTATTTGACCTAGGTTTTTGACTGTTTGGCACGGGCTGGGGATGGCCATTTAGCAGTTGGCTTGGGGTAGTCATTCAATCGAGTAAAAATTTTGTACTATAGGCAGTACTGTTCCGAAGGCGCGATCGCCCCCCCGACACCATGCCCCCCTTCGACACCGCCCCTGCCAGCTTCTCAGCCGTACCGACCCGCAGTCGCATTGTTGGCACGGTTAAGGGGCCGGGTGAAAACGGTAATCAGTATGTATTTATTACTGCCGATAGCCGCCAGGTCAAGATTGGCGAATATGTCTACTACGTTCTAGAAGAAAGCTTTGGCCCCGGTCAGCCCGTTGAGCGTCGCAATATCATTGGCAAAATCTCCGGCCTCAGCTTGATTGATCACCTGCCCGATCGCATCTTTGCCGATACCCAAACCAGCCCCGAACTGATCGCCTCCCTCGTCGGCTTCACCCATGAAAACCCCGAAATTTACGAAGTCTGTGTCGATGTAATTGGCTATTTTAATCCAGCCTTGGGGTTTCTCAATCTGCGCAAATCGCCCAGCCTGGGGCCAAGGTTTTGATTGCCGAAGACGCCCAGCTCCAGCGCATCCTCAACAAAAAGCAACCCGGCGAGCTCGGCTCAGCCCAGGTGGGTTCCTTGCTGCTGCGGGAGTTGGGAGCGGTGCCCGTGACTCTCGATGTCAAGGAACTCGTGAGCACCCACATGGCGATTTTGGCGGGTACCGGTTCGGGTAAGTCCTACACGGCAGGCGTGTTGATTGAGGAACTGCTCTCGCCCTATAACCGAGCAGCCGTGCTAATTTTCGATCCCCACGGGGAATATAGCACCCTAGAAGAGTTGCGTGGGCATCCAGACTTTCGGGGTGAAGATGGCTATGCACCAAAGGTGAAAATTCTCACCCCAGATCAGATTCGCATTCGAATTTCGTCCCTCGATTATTACGACATTTTGACCTTGTTGCCCGCCATGAGCGATCGCCAACAGGCTATCCTCAACAAAGCCTTCGCCATCCTCAAAAAGCACAAACGTGGCGGTGACCATCGCTGGGATGTTCAAGACCTGATCGCGGCGGTGTACGAAGCTGATACCTCCGTGGATGAGGAGGGCAATGAAAAGCGTGGCTCTTCGGCGGAGGCACTGGAGTGGAAATTGGGACAGATGGAGCGATCGCCCTATTTCCACGCCTACGAGCACCTGACACCGCCCAACCTCCTAGAACCAGGCCAAGTGACTGTCTTGCAAATGAGCGAAATCAGCCAAGACGAGCAACAGGTCATTTGCGCCGCCGTCCTGCGCCAGACCTACCACGCCCGACTCAATACTCAAAAAGAAAACATCGGCCCCGAAGACGAGAATTACTTGCCCTACCCGGTTTTCATCATCCTGGAAGAATCCCACCGCTTTGCCCCAGCCCACGAGCCCGCCCGCTGCAAGCAGGTCTTGCGCACGATTTTGGGCGAGGGACGCAAGTTTGGTATGGGCATTGGGTTGATTACGCAACGACCAGGGAAGGTCGATTCCGACGTATTGTCCCAATGCATGAGCCAGTTCTTGATGCGCATTGTCAATCCGGTGGATCAAGAAAGCCTCAAGCATGGCGTCGAAGCCGCAGGCCGCGATCTGTTGCAGGAGCTACCCTCCCTGACCAAGGGCCAGGTGATTGTCTCGGGGGCTTGCATCAACACCCCTGTGCTCTGCCAAGTCCGCCAGCGACGAACCCAGCACGGGGGCACGACGCTGAATGCACCCGAAATGTGGATGCAACATTTTGAGGCTCACCAGGTGCAAACCCGGCAAGTCAAGGAAGCGCCCTTGGCCGGACGCAAGCCCGCTCGCACCCATCGAGGGGTGAGTATCGACTAAGAAACGAGGATTAAATTAGACCTTGATCCCGAGAAAGTACACCCATTGATACAGACAGAGTGCATGGCCCTACGCCATTATGGTGGGAGCTGATACCATTCCCAATTTGAGCAATGCAGTATTAGCATAGAGAATACGATCGAACCTTACGATCTTAGGCTTCAGACGCAAAGCGCAGACCCAAGTGCGGACCGTAAAGGCTAGTGGGCGTAAAAGCTAGACGTAAAGCACAGGGAAGACGCAGACGTAGCAACGAACTTTGTCAATGAACTTGGCCAACGAACCTTGTCAGGGCACCGTTGCTCAGGCTCAGCTTTCCCAAATTCTTGAGAGGACAATCCGGTGAATGATGGGGATGAACGAAACGCGGAATTGATGGAAATGGCCTGCTATTTGATGGATCAAGTCGATGGTCTTTCCGTGGTGACCGGCAGGCACATCGTGGATTCTCGTAATGCAGGTCGGGATCCGACGGCCCTGGGTGTTGAGCGGCTTTATAAGCGTTACCGCACAATGCTAGAGCGCAATGCCTTGAGCCCTGAGCACGCCTAGTCTGAGCCGTTCCCGAAGTTGGAGTTTTCGAGCCTCTGGGATCGTCTATGCCTAACCTAATGCTCAGAATCTAAAGACTCAGAATCTAAAGACTCAGAATCTAATGCTCAGAACTGGCCCCATCCAAGGCGGTTGAGTGCAGTTTGAGGTGGGTATCTTCTAGATCTTTCTGGGCGTCGGAGCGGTGTTCTACAAATTTGCCGATGGCAAACAGTAGCTTGGAGATCGCTGCCTTGGTTTCTGGTGAAATGTGCTGAGGTTCAAGCACGGGGAGAATGTCTGCGATCGCCCCAGAGAGCTGACAGACGAGCTTTTCTGCGAGAGGTGCATTCATGATCTTGACTCCATGGTGTGAAGCAACGGGAACTCGAGCGTGCCTGTTCAATCCCGTGACGCTAGCTTAGCGTGTTCTAATTCTAGGTGGGAAAGTTCGCAGTGAACTTCGGCTGTAGCGGTTTGACGCCAATCTCTTTGAGCAGGGCGCGATCGCGATCCCCTGAATTATTGCCAACGGTCAACAGCTTCTCGCCATAGAAAATCGAATTCACCCCCGCCATCAAGCACAGCACCTGCGCCTCCTGGCTAAGGCTTTCGCGCCCCGCACTCAGCCTCACCTTTGACCTCGGCATCAGGATGCGAGCCGTAGCGCACATGCGCACCAACTCCAGAGGGTCTACGGGCGCTTGCTCGTGGAGCGGCGTCCCCTCAATGCCCACCAACACATTAATCGGCACGCTCTCGGGATGGGGATTCATCGTCGATAAAATCTCGAGCATTCGGGCGCGATCGCGCAAACTCTCCCCTAAACCGATGATGCCACCACAACAAAGCGTGATCCCTGCCTTACGAACCCGCTCGAGCGTTTGGAGGCGATCGCCATAGCTGCGCGTCGTAATCACCTGGTCATAGTATTCCGGCCCCGTATCCAAATTGTGGTTATAGGCCGTTAGCCCCGCCGCTGCCAACCGCTCCGCCTGGGACTCGTTCAGCATGCCCGCCGTCACACAAGCCTCTAGCCCCAAGGCTCGCACCCCCCGCACCATCGCCAGCATCTCGTCAAAGGCCTTGCCCTCACGAATCTCTCGCCAAGCCCAACCCATACAAAACCGAGAAGCCCCCGCCGCCTTTGCCGCCTCAGCCTCGCTCAACACCGTCGCCACGTCCATCAGCGGCTGAGCCTGAACCGGTGTCTCGTGATGGGCGGACTGGGCGCAATAGCCACAGTCTTCCACACAGCCCCCGGTTTTAACACTCAAGAGCGTCGCCAATTGCACATCATGGCTTCCGTTGTGTTGACGATGCACCGTCTGCGCTTCGTAGACCAAGTCCAGGAGAGGCGTTTGCAGCAACTCCAAAATTTCTACCGTGGTCCAGTCGTAGCGTTCGGCCATGATCATTTCTTTGAAACAACAAAATCGCTAAACCCAGTAAATCAGCAAATTAGCCCCTTCCGTCAGTCATTCCAAACCGCTGTGATTCCGAGGGATCAGCGCGGCTCGTGCAGCTGTGGGGATTTCGTCTGACTGCCGGGTGCGAAATTGAGCACATATACCCGTTGATCTTTGCTAGTACTAGGGTACTATAATGGACTTATGGGCAGACGAATAGAGCCCACCCAGTGCGGGTGCCGGAAGCCACGACCTCATTTTGCAATTTTATTTTGCAATTTTTATTTGCAGTTTTTATTTTAGATTTCATCGCCAATCATTGAGGAGACCCATGGAACAGCCCAAGCCCGAGCCCAAACGTCCAATCCCAACCTATCACCCAACCCAGCCACAGCCGACTGCCTCCCCGCTGACGAACCCTGCGGCTCATTATGCTTCCCCGCCAACTGCGCCCCATCTCTATGAGCCGTCCGCATACGGAGGTTATGGGCTAGCTCCAGAGGAACAGGCCAGTCCATCCGGCACGGAGAATGCCGCCGCCGCCGCCGGCATGATTCCCCCCAATAGCCGGCCCTATTTAAACCCTCACGTTTTCAATCCTCACGTTTTCAATCCTCGCGTTGATCCTCAGCACTATTCTCACCAGTCCCGGCGAGATCCCCAACCTACGCCTGGGGAATCTCAGACCTATCCAGGCGAGCCCCATCCAGGTGCTACCCAAGTGAGGGGCGATGCCCAAGCCCAGGCCTATGCCCAAGCTCAAGCTCAAGCTCAAGCTTATGCCCAGGCCTATGCTCAGGCCCAAGCTCAGGCCCAAGCTCAGGCCCAAGCCCAGGCCCAAGCTCAGGCCTATGCTCAGACTCAGGCCCAACCCCAAGGACATGCCCAACCCCAAGGACATGCCCAACCCCAAGGACATGCCCACCCTCAAAGACGTCCTCCCACCTATCCCCCGACTCACAATGGCAGCCCCTCCCGACACGGACCGCGTCCCGCCCGACGGCCTTATCTGGGAGAGGACGATCAGTTTGTGCCTTCCTTTCGGGCTCAACCCTATCGACCCCGGCGGGCGGACTATCGCTTTTGGATTCTGGGTGGCGTTTTGTTGGTGGGTCTTGTGGTTTTGATTGAGCCGACCCGTGTGATCTCCAGCATTGTCAAAACCCAGGATTACGAATGCCAAGAAGTGGTGCAGCCCGAGTCTGTGCTGTCGCGGGCGCAGTTGACACAGCTGTTGACGATTCCGGAGCGGGCTGCCAGGGAAAAGGTGCGCGAAGTGGTTAAAGAACCCTACTGCCTGATGCCTAGCGTCAAAATTCGGGCGGGGGTATCGGCGGTGCGTGAAGCCTACCCACTGGAATTTGACCCCGAAACCTGGATTGTGATGCTGTACGAAGGAGATGAATATGCAGGCTATAGCTTCAATGCTCGATAGGGACTGGGCTCGGCAGGTGCGCCAGTGGACAGTTATGCCGCTACTGGTGCAGGGGGCGCTGGGGCTGGGGGCGATCGCTGCCCTACTCATTGCTCGCAGTTGGTGGATTGCTCAAACGATGCCACCACCGCTGCAGGTCAAGATTCAGCAAACCTGGGAGCTTGAGCCCGGTGAGCGAATTGGTGACTATTTGGTGATCGGAGGGCTGGGGGATATTTCCCTGGCGCTGGGGGCAATGCGGTGCGGGCTCCCTTCGATGGCGAGGTTTACGCCTATCGCGATCCTTCGGAGCTTGGCGGAGCCAATCGCTGCGTCCTATTCGCCAGCCCCCAGGTTCCGGCCTATTTATTTCGACTGTGCGGCCTGCAAGGCATTCAGTTTGGCCGAGTGCGCCAAGGGGCCAGCATTGGCCGAGCCCAGTCGCTGCATTTTGCGACCCTGCGCAAACAACCCGATGGGAGTTGGGCCATCGTCGAACCGGCCCGCGATATTTTGCAGCAGGTTTTAGCGCCTGGCCAGGAGTGATGGGGGTCTTTGCAGGTGGTTAACGGGAGCGTTAAGTCTTGGAGAAGTTTGCGGTTTTGTGGGCTCCCTCATGGTGGCGATCGCTCTGGAAACGTTTATGATGATATCCGTGGTTCAGTCTCGTAGGCGACTTACGGCGTGTAAAGCCTACGGTTGTGCTCAGGGCCAAAGCTAAAAGCCAAGGCAAAAGGCGAAAGCTGACCGTTAAACCGAGCGACTTCAAACCACACACTCTCGCAAGGAACGCCGAAGCCTCGGTTCATTCCCGTGCAACTCCACTGCAACTTAACAATGAACTTCTGAGGAATTTCGATGATTGCTAGCGTTGAAAGAACCAAAATTGCGAACGTGGCCGACTACAAAGTTGCCGATATGAGCTTGGCCGAGTGGGGCCGTAAGGAAATTGCGATCGCCGAAGGCGAAATGCCCGCACTGATGACCATCCGGGCCAAGTACCGTACCAGTAAGCCCCTGGCCAATGCCAAAATCATTGGCTGTATTCACATGACGATTCAGACCGCCGTTCTGATCGAAACCCTGGTGGAACTGGGTGCGGAAGTGCGTTGGTCTTCCTGCAATATCTTTTCGACCCAGGACCATGCTGCAGCGGCGATCGCCGCTGCAGGCATTCCGGTCTTTGCCTGGAAGGGCGAGACCGAAGAAGAATACATGTGGTGCATTGAGCAAACCTGCCACGGCCCCAACGGTGAACTCTGGGACGCCAACATGATTTTGGATGACGGCGGCGACCTGACTGGCCACATCCACCAGAAGTACCCCCAGATGCTCCAGCGCATCCACGGCGTCACCGAAGAAACCACCACCGGCGTTCATCGCCTGTTGGAAATGCTGGAAGCAGGCGAACTCAAAATCCCTGCCATTAACGTCAACGATGCAGTGACCAAAGCCAAGAACGACAACAAATATGGCTGTCGCCACAGCCTCAACGACGCCATCAAGCGTGGCACCGACCACCTGATGGCCGGCAAAAAAGCGCTGGTCATTGGCTACGGCGACGTGGGCAAAGGATCTGCTGCTTCCTTGCGCCAGGAAGGCATGATTGTCAAAGTGTCAGAAGTCGATCCCATTTGCGCGATGCAGGCTTGCATGGATGGTTACGAGGTCGTTTCTCCCTACAACGGCGGCATCAACGACGGTACCGCCGCCGCCATTAACCTTGCTTTGCTGCAAAATACCGACCTGCTGGTGACCACCACCGGCAACGTAAATGTCTGCGACAAGTACATGCTGGCGGCGCTGAAGAAGGGTGCTGTGGTTTGCAACATCGGCCACTTCGACAACGAAATCGATACTCAGTTCATGCGCGACAATTGGCGCTGGGAAGAGGTGAAGCCCCAGGTTCACCAGGTCTATCGTGGCGATGATGCAGATGATTTCTTGTTGCTGCTGTCCGAGGGCCGTTTGGTCAACTTGGGCAACGCCACGGGCCACCCGTCCCGGATTATGGACGGCTCCTTTGCGAACCAGGTGCTCGCTCAACTGTTTCTCTATGAGCGCAAGTTTGCGAATTTGCCTGAAGAGCAGAAGCAATCCGCGATTTCGGTTCAGGTGTTGCCGAAGCATCTCGATGAGGAAGTTGCAGCTTATATGGTTGCAGGCTTTGGTGGGGTGATTACCCAGTTGACCGAGACACAGGCGAAGTACATCAACGTACCGATGGCTGGGCCGTTTAAGGCGGATAGCTATAAGTACTAGGGTCGAGTGCCGGTCTTCAGTGGTGGGTTAATCCTGCGGAGCTTGGCTTCGTCGAGCGTTCCCTTACAATTTAGCCACAAATTCCTCAAGTCCTGGGTTTCTTCGTGAAACTCAGGATTTTTTGAGCTCGGGGCCTCCCCGTCGGTTGACATTGCTCAGGACAAGCGCTTAACTCAAGGCCTGAAACGCGAAGTTTTGACTAAAAACATTTGCGTCGGATCCATTGCGCCCTAAAATCGCCCTAACCCCGGTGCTGGTAAGTCCCCATGACCTCATCCGCTGTCATCCGTCTGGCCCAAGAAGGAGATGCCCAGGCCATCACCATGTTGATCAATCAGCAGCTCAATCCCCGAGGAATTACGGCCCAGAGCACCGTCCAGGGAGATTGTCTGCACATTTTGCTGGAATCCCCAAAAACTCCGCCCCAAGAAATTCTGGTGCAATATTTACGCGAGGCGCTGACGCGGCTGGCTGCGGAATCGATCCAGTCTGCCCAGATTTATGGACGACCCCAGGGAGAGGAAGCGCCCGTCTGGGTTGAAGGCGTGAGTCTCCATCAGGCTGTCAGCGTTTTGCCCGATGAGGATGGGGATGCAGACGAGGACGAAGCCCCAAGCCAGCCGGTTCGCCAGCACCGATTGAGCATTTGGGGGCGCTGTTTGCGGCTGTGGGCTTACTGGCAGTTTGCCAGTCTCGGGGTGAGCTTTGTGTTGATGTTTTTGCTGGCGGTGCAGTCGCTGGTGTTTGCGGCGATCGCCCCCAAAACCTTCTTTGAAAGTGTCCCCGATCTCTCCTGGAGGGGCGTCGTCCTGGGCGAAAATTTGCCACAGTTTAGCCGCGAATTGGCCGTTGTGTTGCTGATCAGCTGCTTTTTTCTGGGGCTGATCTTGGGCGATGCCCAAACCGAAGTTTTGCAACAGCGCCTGCGGCGGGTAGGACTGTGGAAATGGGCGACGGCGCTGGGGGTGCCACTGGGGCTGGTGACGGCGATCGCCATCCGCCTTTATGGCTACACCAGCGTGGTCAAAGTCGTTGGTCTGCTGCCTTTTTCCATTGACGCAAGCATCTTCTTCGGCGTGATTATGCCCGCCGTAGCGGCAGCTACGGGCTACGCCATCTTGGGTGGGTTGCAATGGTTGTCGCTGGTACGGCGGGTGCCACGCTCCTATCGCTGGCCGTTGAGTACCCTGATCAGTGGCGGCTTGTGTGGGATGATCGGTTCGGTGGCGAGCAATGTCTTCACAACCCAATTGCTAAAATCTGCCGCGCTGCTGGATTTCCCGAATATTCAGGTGGCGGTCTCAACGCTGATGGCGGTCTTCATTGCCTGGGTCAGTTTCCATGCGGTGACCGGGGTGACTTTGGCACGGATAATCCACAAAACGCCCAAGGTCAAGATGCGGCTGAAGCAGTCTCAACGCTTGAAAGTTGCGTCTATGCCCGACGACGATGCGGTGGACGACGCGGTGGTTGACGCGGTCTAGGGGAATGAATTCTAAGGACAAAGGGCCGTCAGCGCTAGCATTAGGTAAGTATCGGAGTTGGAGCCGAGCCAGCGATCGCTCGGGCCGCTATCTGGACTGACATCTTGAGCGTGATTGGCTCCGTCAAGCGCCAGAAGATCTCCCGCCTCGCCCTTTTCCCCATCGCAATTCTCCTGATTTCCCCTTGGCTCCACCTGATAGCAGCCCACAGCCTGGAGTTGCTGACAGGCCATTGCGGTGAGTTCGAGGACGAGGGGTTCATCACTCTCAAATCCGTCTGCTTGGAAGAGTTTTAACCCAGTCTGATCGGCGAGCGCCCGCAGACACCGCGCCCGTTGCTGGAGTTGCGGGGCCAGGTCTGGGTTGGCCCAAGCCCAAGACCATTGGCGGCGGCGGCGAGAGTAGGAACCAATGGGCGTAATTTCGGCCCGAAAGCAAATCCCAATCGCATCGTGGCCGGTGAGGATACCGGCCTCGAGATCGAGATCGAAGCGATCGCACTGACCAATCCCAAACTCTTCCACCAAATAGGTTTGCCGCTGTTCGAGGCGCTCGCAGCATTGGGCAAGAAAACTATCTAGTTCTTGATCGCTCATGGAGGTCATGGAAGATGTTCACCGGTTCGTCAGGGTTTACCAATCGGCAGGTTTACGGTCGTAGCTCTCCTCGCAACAACTGGATGGGGTTGTATCCGGGCAGATTTACGCAGAAACCTTTTTTATGCTAATCCCAGAAAAATTTCTCTGCACAGGCGAATTTTAGAAGCTTGATCCGCTCTGGTAGGACGGCAACTGTCATAATGCTTTCATGCCTGACGCTTTTGACGCTTCCTTGAACCCGAAATCGGTGGAAACATTGCCCACCCCCGAGCCCTCTCCACAACCCCCGCCTGATCCCTGGCTGGGCCGTCGGCGAGTCGAGTTTATTCAGCAATGTTTGCCGTTGTGGGAGTGGCTCTATAGGCATTACTTTCGGGTGGAGACCCAAGGCTGGCAGCACGTCCCCCCCGCCGGCCAGAGCGCGCTGTTTGTGGGCTCCCACAATGGTGGTTTGGCGTCACCGGATACGGTGATGATGATGGTGGACTGGTTTCGCCGTTTTGGCCCTGAGCGTCCGATCTATGGACTGATGCATCCCAAGGTGTGGCAGGCGTCGCCGCCGCTGGCGGCGATCGCCGAATGGTGTGGTGCGATTGAGGCGCAGCCGAAGCTGGCGATCGCGGCGCTCCAGAGCGGGGCGAGCGTTTTGGTCTATCCCGGCGGCAGTCGCGATGTGTTTCGACCTCACCGCGATCGCGGCAAGATCCAGCTCGCAGGCCATCAAGGGTTTATCAAAATTGCCCTGCGTCAGCAGGTGCCCATTATTCCGGTGATCTCCAGTGGGGCTCACGATACGCTGATCGTTCTGGAGGATTTGTATCCGTTGGTGAAGCAACTCAACCAGTGGGGGATGCCTTGGTTGATGGGGATTGATCCGGAGGTCTTTCCGGTTTATTTGGGCTTGCCCTGGGGGCTTGGCATTGGCCCGATTCCGAATTTGCCGCTACCGGTGCCGATTAAAACCCAAGTGTGTGCGCCGATTATGTTTGAGTGGTACGGGCGGGAAGCGGCTCAGGATCGGAGCTATGTCCAGAATTGTTTCGAGCGGGTGCAGCAGGAAATGCAGCAGGCCTTGGATCGGTTGATGAACTAGCATCACATTCCCCCGAAGGAAACATCAGTCACAAATTTAGTAACGGATTCAGTCACGATCCAGATGGCCACCACACTCAGCTCGACACCCTTAACGGATATTGGGCGCTTCCAAGGGCTGAAATCTGAACTGAGCTGAGTTGCTGGGGTTCGCTTCCACCCGAAGTAAACCGACGGTGCGCTGGGATTTTTTGGATCCTCCAAAATCAATCTCTCCTGTTCTCCCTGATAAAAAAAATTGACCTCGTTGCTCAGCGCCTGGTAGAGCGCTTTGCGGCTAATCGGCTGCGGCGGATTTGCTCGCTCTAGTTGCTCAACCACCTGAATAATAATCTGAGTCGCATCATAGGACGTCGCCGTGCGCCAGTTGACCGGCCCGCTCCAGAGCGCTGCGGCAGCTTTGGGAAATGCCTGACCCGGAACCGACTTTGGTGTCCAGAGGCTTGGCAAGACCATGCCCTGGGCCTTGTGCTCCAGTGCAAGTGTTTCTTGGGTATAGAACGACGGGCTGCCGTAGAGCGGTAGACGGCCTCGATTCGCCTTGGCCAGCTTGAGAGCAACGTCTAGGCGATCGATATGGGGGGTGATCACAATGGCTTGGGCCTTGCTCTTGAGCAGCTCATCCATCGCCTGCTCGGGCTGATAATCCTCAGGTGCTCGGTCCAGCGTTGCCGCATTGCAGGTGTCATTCAAGATAATCTCACCCCCATCTGCTTTGAAAGTCTCCTTAAACGCCTCTGCAAAGGATGTATTGTCCTCCGATCGCTTATCGACACAAATCGCCACCCGCTGATGCCCTTGGGATTGAATGTAGCGCGACAGATGCTCTGAGACAGATTGCATACTGGGCACCAGCCGAAATGCATAGCGGTATTTGTTGGGAGTGGAGCGCAGTTCTTCGGCAAAACTGGTAGGGGTGATCATCACTAAGCCAGCTTGGCTATAGATGGGGGCTCCGGCCATGGTGGCATTGGTGGCGTTGTGGCCGATGACAGCGAGCAGCTCCGACTGTTTGACAAAGTGATTGGCTAGCTTACGGGTGAGGTCTGAGTCATTGTCGTCGTTGGCGATCGCAACCTTCAAAAACCGCAAGCCCGACCGACTTTTAGCCTGGGAGTCAGCCCCTTGCAGCTCGCGTTCGACCCGTCGATTCCATTCATCCTGGGCCTGGGCGACCCCGCGCAGCATTTCCTGGGCAATATTGGTATTCGAGCCAATCGGCACACTAGCGACCACCGCGACATAGGGCGATTCTTGGAAGGCAATCTGGGCATTGTTCAAGTAGATCAGGGTTTCTGGATCCTGTGGGTTATCCTGGCGGGCTTGCTCAAATTTCAAGATGGCATCAGGCCAGCGTTTGCGGCGAAAGGCTTTGATCCCTTTTTCCTTGGTACTGATTCCTTGTTGCTTGGTGCGGCTGGCTTGCTCTTTAATCAGCCAGTCTTCGCCAGAGCTAACGCGATCGGCAATAAACCGATTGGCTCGAAACTGGTTGTATCCCCAACCCAAGCCTGGGGCGAGGAGGGCGATCACCACCGCCCCAGCGGCAAGTTTGGTTCGCCAACCTTGATTCGAGTTTGCGGCATAGTGCCAGGGTCGTGCAGAAGGGGTTTGGAAGATGACGGGTAGCCAGGTCGCTTGGGGATAGCGTTGGGTTTCTTCGTGAGATTTGAGGCGATCGCGGGCATGACGCACAGCCAGATGAAAGGAGTCACCGCGCCCAAACGCTTGCAGAAAATACTCCAAAAAGTCTTGAGCCACGTCGTCCGGCACGGGCTCACGCATCACAATGACATTGGGCACCTTGGCTACCGCGAGGTCTTCTGCTAAACCCAAGCCATCACAGGAATTGAAGATTGCGAGTTTGAGGCCCCGACGTACCGCGCCTGTTAACGCATCCTGCAATCGTTCCAGGGGAATGGCGGTATCACCCAAATAAATTTCGCCGCCGACCTTGCGACTGGCGCTGTGTCCGGCAAAAAAGAGGATGTCCCAGGGGCCTTCCCACAAGGTTGTGGTGAGTTGTGCCAGCGTCGGATTTTTCAGCGTTTCGATCGTGGCATCGGGGAGCTGAGCGCGGAGGGATTGCCAGTCTTGGGTGACGTTTAGCTGATTGCAAAGGCCTAGGACGGCAAGAATACGTAGGGGCGATCGCAGCGGTTCTGCCGCTGTTTGCATGTAGGGCGCAGCCAAGACAAACTCAGCTAGAGAACGACGCTCAAATAGTTTCCAAAGATGCCAAGGCAACCGTTGTAAATCCCGACTGTCGGTTTTAAGAATGACCCGCACCGACTCATGAAGCGAGATGTGATCGACGATTTGATCCAAGATATTGACGACGCTACGGTGTTCTAGCCAAGCTTGAAACGCATTTTCAAATGCAATCCCAGCCTCAAAGATATCTTGAGACGAGGAGACATTGGTGACTTGGTCGCCGATGAGGATACGCGAGTTCCAGTCCCAGGTGGACGATCCGAGAGAGTAGTAGGACTGTCGCCAGGTGCTGTAGGGCTTGAGCAGGGTGTCTATAGGCGGGAATTCTCCCGTTCCTTGAAAAAACGCCTGCTGTCCTTCATGGGCAATCTCAACGATGACCCGAAATCCCCGGTCAGGGCTTCCGGCGATCGTCTGTAGTCGGACGACTTTCGCTGTGGCTGAATCTTCTCTCGGCATAAATGGATGGCCTAACTTATTCCAAGATTGCTTGTCTCCAATATTACGTCATAATTTACGTCATCACGTTAAGGCTTCAGTCAGCAGCTGTCAGGAGAAAACCTTCCCCATGCCAAATCAATTTCGCACCCCCGGTTATCACCCCCTGCGTAAGCTTAAAGTTATTCTCTCCGGTCTCTATGTCGCAGTTGTCACCGACTTCAGTGTTGCCTATAAGGTGATTTTGTCGGTGCCTATTTTGGGAATTTCTTTCTTTTTTCGTCAATGGATAGACGTCAGTATTATCTTGTTGGCGATGGCCATCATGCTAATTTCTGAATTGTTTAATAGCGCGATCGAAGTCCTCTGTGACTTTGTCGAACCCCAGCAAAACGATCGCATTCGAGTCACTAAAGATATTGCTGCCGCTGCTGCAGGCCTGAGTATCCTGGTTTGGGCTGCAATTTTAGCGATCGAAACCATTCGTCTTTGGCAATTTCCGTAGAGGCAGTTTTACACAATCACCGTAACCGCGCCAGAATATTTTTCGCCTGTTGACCAATTTGCCGGAGCCAGTCCTGGGTGGGTGAGTCTGACTGTTGGTCTTGGCTCGTGGCCAGATTGTGTTGGGTGAACTGAGCGGTTCTTCGGATCTGGGCGGAGCCCATCGCCTCCCGGCAACGCATCTCACCGGGCAAATCGCCCTGGGCGACAAACAAATCCAAAGATTGCTGATATTCCAACTCAGCCTCATCCCAGCGAGTCAATGCCTCTAGAGATTGTGCCCTGAGCAGATGCAACTCAGGGTTACGGGGGTGTTTGCTGAGAGCTTGGTTATAGCTGGCGATCGCCTCCAGCCAAAACCCAAACTTAGCCAACCGCTCCCCCTGCACCTTCCACAACGAGCCCCACACCGGATCCTGTTTCACCGCTTTTCCAAGCGTAAATCCAACTGAGAAAAGGCCGCCTGATAGCGTTGAACATAGGGGCCAGGGCTAGCGATGAACAGACATTGGCTCGTGATTTCTTCTTCTTTCAGCGGTTGTACCGCCAAAGCTTGGGCATAGCTGATCAAGGCTGCGCCAAAGCGCTGCTGGCGGTAGCGCAGATCGGCATGACGTTGCCAAAGTCGATAGCGAGTCGCGTCTAACTTCAGTGCATGTTCGTAATCGGCGATCGCCTCTCGCAAGCGCCCCAAGCGCTCACCGCTACGGCCCCGGTTCGTCCAGAGTTCCGCTCGCTGAGGGCTGCGGTTGATAGCCAAATCATAGGCGACAATGGCTTCTGCATGGCGGCCCAAATGACGCAGGGCATTGCCTTGGCCGTTGAGGGCTTCGATGCTGTGGGGGGCAAGATTGAGGGCGTCTTCGTAGTGGATCAGAGCCTGGGTGTAATTGGCGGCATTGTAGTAGAGCTGGCCCAGGGCAACATGGGTTCCGACTTGGAGCGCGGCGGGGCGATCGCCGTCGGCTAGCTCGGCTTGTAGGGTGGCAAGCTGATTATTCCATTGCTGGGGGCTTTGGGGCGAACGCATGGAAAGATGCTCTCGTGGGAGAGCATTGCGCAAGAATGATCTTAGACTAGCAAAAAATCTATGAAAGATCGGTGGGTAGAACCTTTCAAACCTTGTTAAACCTTGCGTCTGAACACAAAACTTTGACGGTCGATGCTGACAAACCCTTGATAATGTTTCGAGTCCGCCAACAGCGCTGGGATCAGGCGGTCTAAAAGTACCCGTTCCGCCGTCGTTGCAAACGGATAGGACAACACGATCGCATCAAAATTCTCAGGCTTGGCGCTGCCCTGGGGCCAACCGCCGCCCTCGATCAAACGAACCATGGGCCGCTGGGTCACGAGCGAGACGACGTGGCTGGTGCTGAGGACGCGATCGCCCGGATGCACATGCGGCAGGATCTGGTGCAGAGCGATCGCCTCAGGCAGTTTGGGCAAATAGCGCTCATAAAAGTAGCCATACTTCGCCAGCGCACAAAACGCAGCGATCGACCACAGCACGGCCCAGCGGGGCTGAAGCCACGGGCGTCTGCCCGTGTGCCGCCAACTTGCCACAGAATCGATCGCCCAGAAAAACAGAAATGGCAAAATCGGCAAGGAATAATGATGGATTAAATCCCGCTGCCAGCCATCAGAGAGGGTATTCATGCCGAGGGTGGCGATCGCCGGGACAAGGTCTGTGATTTTTGTCAGCTTCACCAGGCCTAAAATCGGCAGTACTAAGAGTAAATAGTAGAAGAGATTGTCGATCGCCAAAACTCTCGTAATGAGAATGCCAGGGTTGTGAATAAGATTGGCAACGATCTCGCGAAAGGAGTCGCCGAGGTAGGCATAAAAACCAATACTCGCGATGCCTTGGTCGCCGCGAAAATTCGGAATTACATAGAAAAAAGCCACCCCAAACCACACCGCACTCATCGCCACGACGGCTAAGCCATGCAGCCAACGGCGTTGAAAAATTGCAATCCAAACCCCAAACGTCGCAACCGTCAGCGTTAGGATATCCTTGGTCAATAGGGTGAGCAGAATTGTGCCATAGAACGGTAGCCAACGATGGGTTCGCAAAAAGAACAAAGCCCAGAGTAAGGCCGGAACCGCAATCACTTCAGTGCGAAAGTCGGCGTAAAAATTGGCATTAAAAATGACAGGGTAGAGCAAATAACAGAGGGTGATCGCTTCTGAAAAACGTTGGGAAAGCTGGAAGTGACGACTGAGTAAATAAATCGGAATTGTACCAGAGGCCAAACTCAAAGCCTGAACAAAAATCAGCCAATAAATGCTCGGATGAATCTTATAGAGGAGCGCGATCGGATACAGCACTAGTGCCACATGATCGCCGATCAAATGAATATCTTTATAAAGCGTTGAAATAGGTGTTAAACCTTGACTTTGCAAAAACACCAACTGGTCAAAAAAACCTAAATCAGACCCCGCACCCAAGAGCCAAAACTGTAGACTGCTGAGCGCAAACAGGATCAAAGTTGCGAGGGAGGTTGCGATCGCCAAAAACACAAACGATGGCATAGGTAACGGGGAGATCAGTAACGAGCAGATCAATAACGAGCAGATCAGTAACTAAGGTAAAAAACGAGCCTGCTCGGCGGCGGTAGGCATGCGACAGGTACCCCGTTTGCCCAGCAAGCGGTAACGATTGCGGGCCACAAACCGATAGACCGCATCCCGCGCGGGCCGAGGAATGGTGCCGCCGAGACTCAATACTGACCAAAGGCCACCGAGCCGTCGCAGAATCTGAACCACCGCTTCCGATTGGTAAAACAACCCCCGCTCATCGAGATAGTAAATTGACCATTGCTCCGAGTCATGGGGCAGGGGCGGCAGCAACGCCTGGGCAGTAGTGCCCTGGAGTGGGGCAACGCGGAGTTTGGCTGGGGTGTCGATCGCCAAGAGCAGATCCACAAAACCGTTGCACATCACACATTCCCCATCAAAAAAGACAATGGGCTGATTCCCAAGCAACTGGGGCTCAGGTTCCTGGGCTGGCGGCTCAGAGGACAGACTTAAAGGGGTTTCCATCATGGGGGTGAATAACATGAATAGTTGATGCCGAAATATGATGCCGAAATATGTTGATATACAGGGTGTAAGAGTCGGCGGCGGCGAATTTGGCGTTCGTTCTACAAGTCAAGATCGCGGCAAAACTGTCGCACGGCCCGGACGACAGTGAAATCGGTGCCAGTTTTGCGCAGTGTGATCCATTGATTTAATTGGGTGGCGCTAACGGCTGGAAAGTCTTGGCTATGGGTGGCGGCGGTATAGGCTCCGGCAGTGAGCTGTCGGATCGCGATCGCGCACGCTGATAGAGCCAAATTTCTGGCACACCCATGGCTTGGTAGATCTTCAATTTGCTGTCAGAGTGATTGGCGATATCGGCTTCTCGCGCAAGATCAGGCGGTAATTCGCTGGCGATCGTGTGCCCTAATCCCTGGCCAACTTGGATGTAAAAGCAGCTATCCGGTTCAACGCCTTGACTCAGGGTGGCACGGTTCATGGTCATGGAGCCTAAATCATTGAATTCAAACCCGAATGCTTCGGCGAGGGTCAGGGCGATCGTGGCAAGGACACGATTGATGGCTTCGTGGGCTTGACCCGGCATACGAATTTCGAGGACTCCATGGTCGTAGGCCATGCGAGTGGAACGACGATCGCCGAGCTGTTGCAACAGCGCTAGATAGTCGTCCCAGGAAACGCCATTAATCTGAATGGCACTGCCGGGGGTGAGTTCGATTTGGTGGATTGGTGTGGCGATCGCTGCGGTCATGGCTATCAAGCCTCCCATCAAGAACAATCTCCGTCAATTGTAGTAGTTTGTATAAAATTGAAGCGTGTCGGCGATAAGCGAAGAGGGCGACGCTTTTTGTTTTGTTCTTGTGCGTGGAGCTTTGTTCTTTTGCGTGGAGCGTTTATGGAGACCGTTTCAGAATCGGCTTTTGCTGGCCCAAACTCCCCCTATCCCCAGGCGATGGCGGCACTTAAGGCCAAGGATTACCAAACCGCGCTGGCGGGATTTAACCAAGTGCTGCGGGCTGAGCCGACCTTTGCGCCGGGGTTCTTAGGACGGGCGATCGCCCAATTCCACCTCGGCCTCGCCCGCGCTGCCGCCGCTGATGCCCAACGCGCCGCTCGGTTGCAACCGAGCCTCGCCTCCGCCCATGAGCTGATCGGCAAGGCCCAGGCCCAGCTCGGCAATGTGGCCCAGGCGATCGCTGCCTACAAACAAGCCACCCAGCAATACCTCGCCGCCAGACCTCCCGACAAACTCCGTGCCCAGACTTGCCTCGCCCAGGCCGAACAGCTTCGGATTCACAACCAGCGTCCCAGGGCCGAGGGAAGCATCGACTTGACCCTGACGACAGCAGAATTTTTGCAGCGGGCGATCGCCCGCATCGATCGCCAAGACTACGCTGCCGCCCTCGTTGATCTCAACTGGCTGTTACAGTTCGAGCCCGAACCCGCAACCTCTGAGCCAGTAACCTCTGAGCCAGTAACCTCTGAGCCCCTCTATCTAGAAGCTCTTTGTCGTCGCGCCGAAGTGCATGCACAACTTTGCTACAAAGAAGCCGCCGTGCAGGATATGGCTCAGCTGCGGCGGCTAGCCCCCGACGATCGTGCCTTCAAATTTCGCCATGCCTGTTTGCGCATCGATTTGGGCGATGCCACGGGGGCGATCGCCGAACTCACCCAGTTGATGGAGCCCGACCAGCCCAATACCCAAATTTTTCTACACCGGGGCCGGGCGTACCAGCAGCTGGGCCAGTGGGATGATGCCTTCAAGAACTATTCCAACGGCCTCGGGGCCGGGGTGGATGAACCGGCGCTTTATCAGGGACGGGCCGAGGTGCGTTGGGAAACACGGGATTTGGAAGGGGCGATCGAAGACTATACCTGCGCGGCAACGCTGTGGCTGAAGCGGGGCGAGGGCGATCGCTATGCCAAGACGCTCGATCGCATCCAGCAGTTGCGCACCGCCCAGACCGCCCAAGCCGCCGAAAAAGCCGCTGCCCAAGCTCGGCTGATTCGCGTGCCGATCTTGTATCGCTATCAGGATGCTCCGGTGGTGGCGGTTAACTTTGACGATCGCCACCGTGCTGAGCTGATCGTGGACACCGGTTCAAGATTCACGGTGATTTCGCGGGCGATCGCCACTCAAATTGACTTCACCCCAACGGAACTGTTGTGGTACCAGGGCATGGATGGACGAATCGTTCAGGCCCAGGGGGGCTATGTGCAAAAAATCCAGGTGGGTGGGGCAACGGCATATTTTGTGCGGGTGGTGGTGGCCGAATGGGAGAGACCCATCGGCTATCTGGGCCAAAATTTCTTGGGTGAGTACGACTTGCGTATCTTGCCCGACGAAATTGAATTCGAGCAGCGCTAGCGTTAAGCTCTGCAATGTCTTGCAATGAGCTGGAAGGGTTTGCAATGCCCCTAAGATTGACCGCTAGCATTCAGCTCTAAATTCACGCCTGATCTTTACCCTTTTCCTTTAGATTCCATTAATCTTTTGCAGTTTTTCGCCAAACCGGGTCACACTAAGACATGGTCAAATGTCAGGTGTTTTAGCCATGAGACCCCCCAAAATGGGTGCCCAGTACTGGGGCGAAGGTCGTTGTACCTTTACACTTTGGGCACCGCTTAAGCACCGTGTCGCCGTCCATGTGATAGACCCCGAGGTGCGCACGGTGCCCCTAGCGCGTGGGGATGACGAGCTGGGCAAGCGCGGTTATTGGCAGGCCACCCTCGCAGGCATTCAACCTGGGGCGCGCTACTCCTTTCAAATCGATGGCGAAGACTACCCTGACCCCGCTTCCGAGTCTCAGCCCCAGGGGGTGCATGGCCCCTCAGCGGTTGTCGAGCACCTCGGTTTCACGTGGCACGATCGGGTTGATAGCGTCCAGAGCGAAGGCTGCTGGAATGGCTTGCCCTTAGACCAGTTTGTGATCTACGAATTACACATCGGCACGTTCACGCCAGAAGGGACTTTTGAGGCGGCGATCGCGCGTCTAGCCGATCTCCAAAGCCTGGGCATCACGGCGATCGAACTTATGCCCGTGGCCCAGTTCCCCGGCGATCGCAACTGGGGCTACGACGGCACCTTTCCCTTCGCGGCCCAGGTGTCCTATGGCGGTGTTGAAGGGCTCAAAAAACTGGTGGATGCCTGCCATCAGCTCGGCATGGCAGTGATTTTGGATGTGGTGTATAACCATCTGGGGCCTGAGGGCAATTATCTCTGGCACCTCGGCACCTACTTCACCGACCACTACAAAATCCCCTGGGGTAGTGCCATCAATTACGATGCGGCCCACAGCGACGGCGTGCGGGAATATATTATCCAAAATGCTTGCTACTGGCTCGAGACCTGCCGGATTGATGCGCTGCGCTTGGATGCGGTGCATGCGATCTATGATTTTGGGGCGCAGCATATTCTGCGGGAAATGCACGATCGCATCTCCTCCATTTCCGGCCCTCCCCGCTACCTGATTGCCGAAAGCGACTTAAATGACCCCCGCATCATCGAGCCGACTGAACTGAGCGGTTACGGCCTCCATGCCCAATGGAGCGACGACTTTCACCACGCCCTTCACGCCCTGCTCACGGGCGAACGGCAGGGCTATTATGCCGACTTTGGTTGTCTGTCGCAGTTGGCCAAGGCCTACGAAAAAGCCTTTGTCTACACTTGGGACTATTCTCCCCATCGCCAACGGATGCATGGGGCAATGCCGCGTCAGGCCCAGGGCCAGCAATTTGTGATTTCGGCCCAAAATCATGACCAGGTGGGCAACCGCATGCGGGGCGATCGCAACTCCCATCTGCTTAGCTTTGAGGCCCAAAAGCTGGCGGCGGCGGCGTTGCTACTGGCTCCGTTTGTGCCGCTGCTATTCATGGGCGAAGAGTATGGTGAAACAGCTCCGTTTCTCTATTTTGTCAGCCACACCGACCGCGACTTGATCGAATCCGTGCGGACGGGCCGCAGCCAAGAATTTGCAGCCTTTCAGGATGAGGGCGAAGCCCCTGACCCCCAGGCGATCGAAACCTTCAATCAATCCAAACTCAATTGGTCGCTCAAGCAGAGGAGCCACCATGAGCAGCTCTGGCGATTTTATCAACGGTTGCTGAGCCTACGCCGCTCCGATCCGGCCCTACGCCGGCTCGACCATCACCAGACCGAAGCCCAGGTGCATGAGCTAGAGCAGGTGCTGACCCTGCGCCGCTGGAACCCTGCGGGTGAGGTCTTGGCCTGCCTGAATTTTGGCGATCGCCCCAGGGAGATCCAGCTCTCGTTCCGCCCCGGCACTTGGCATTTGGTGCTCCACTCGGCGGATGCCATCTGGGGTGGCCCAGGTCAGGCGGTGCCTGAGTTTATTCCTCGCGATTGCAGTCAAACTGTCACCCAACAAACCCTGAAACTTGCGCCCCATAGTGTCCTAGTTTACAGCACAACCCACGAGAATAATTGCAGTGAAGGTAAAATTGCACCGATGATCTGAGATGAGATATTCCTAAACCAACTCTTGAGTCGTTAAACCGCCGTTAAACCCATGAGAATCCCCATTGCCAGCTATCGACTCCAGTTCAATGCTGCCTTTACCTTTGAGGATGCCCGTGCGATCGCGCCCTACCTAAGTGCCTTGGGCATTTCTGATGTCTATGCCTCGCCCATTTTGCAGGCTCGCCAAGGTAGTACCCACGGCTATGATGGCGTTGACCCCATGCGAATGAGCGAAGAACTGGGTGGGCACGAGAAATTTGAGCTGTTAAGTGGGGAATTGCGATCGCATCACCTCGGCTGGATCCAAGACATTGTTCCCAACCACATGGCCTTTGATAGTCAAAATGCCATGCTCATGGACGTGCTCGAACATGGCCCAGACTCGCGCTATGTAGACTTCTTTGATATTGATTGGAAGCATTCCGACGAGGGTATCTATCCCAGGGTACTCGCTCCCTTTTTGGGCCAGTTCTACGGAGACTGTTTAGAAAGTGGCGAACTTCGAATTGACTATGATCAGTCTGGCTTTTCCATCAACTATTACAGTCTCCAGTTTCCAATTCGAATTGAATCCTATTATCGGGTTTTGACCTATAGCATCGAGACTCTGCGAAAAAAGCTGGGTCGGGAGCATCCAGACTATTTGAAGCTTTTAGGTGCACTCTATGTTCTGAAGTACGTCCCCTTTGAAGAAGAGGAGGGGCAAGAGCGATACGACCAAGTCGCCTTTGTCAAACGCATGCTTTGGGAACTATGGAATGACGCTCCAGATGTGAAGGCATTTATTCAAACCAATCTTCAAAGCTTTAATGGTGAGCCGGGAAACCCCGAAAGCTTTAATCTTCTCGATGATTTATTGAAGGAACAATTCTTTCGCTTATCCTATTGGAAAGTAGGTAACGAAGAACTCAATTATCGACGTTTTTTCACGGTAAATGATCTAATCTCGCTGCGAGTCGAAGATGAACAAGTTTTCCAGTCTGTCCATGGGCTAATCCTAGCGTGGGTCAATGAAGGTATCATCACGGGACTTCGCATTGACCATATTGATGGATTATATGACCCAGCGGCCTATCTTGCTCGTCTGCGTGAAGAAGCACCCGAAGTGTACTTAGTCGTGGAAAAAATCCTAGAGCCCGGAGAGCTACTGCCACTAAACTGGCCTGTACAAGGCACGACGGGCTACGATTTTTTGAATCAGGTCAACGGCATTTTTTGTAATGCCGACAGTGTAGCAACTTTTGATCAAATTTATCGACAAATTCTGGGTTCGTCGATATCGTATCAGGCCTTGATCGATGAGAAAAAGCGCTTAATCGCTAGCAAGCACCTAGCAGGTGATATTGATAATTTAGCTCAACTCCTCAAGAAAATTTCGGGGCGCTATCGCCATGCGAGTGATTTTACAATCTTTGGTTTGAAAGCTGCACTGGTTGAGATCCTAGTGGTCTTCCCTGTCTATCGAACCTATATTAACCGTGACGGTGCGAGCCTCGCTGATCAAGACTGCATTAAAGCGGTCATGCGTCAGGCCAAAAAGAATATTCCCAACTTTCTCAACGAACTATCTTTTGTTGAAAAGTTTTTACGACTGAAGTTTGATGAGTCTTTGTCCGACGAGGATCGTGAACAGTGGCTAGGCTTTCTGATGCGTATGCAACAACTTACGGGGCCACTTATGGCTAAGGGTGTCGAAGATACGGTACTCTACATCTACAATCGCCTGCTATCGCTCAATGAGGTCGGCTCCTTACCCAATCACTTTGGCATTAGCGTTGAGCAATTTCATGCATTTAACCAGGTATTGGCTACGCAATGGCCACATACGATGAACGCCACGGCGACCCACGATACCAAGCGGGGGGAAGACGTGCGAATGCGGCTGAACGTGTTATCTGAAGTTCCAGAACTCTGGCAACAACACCTTGAGCAGTGGCAGCAACTCAATGTCAATCATCGCGTCGATCGAGCTGAAACCGGGGACGACGAAGCGGGTTCTGGGTGGCAGCATCCCATTCCCGATCCTAATGATGAATACTTTTTCTATCAGACGCTTGTGGGAATCTATCCCTTTGAATCGAGTGAAGCGGCGATCGCCAAAACCTTCTTGATCGCATCAAGGATTATTTGATCAAAGCGATTCGGGAGGCGAAAGTGCATACGGCCTGGCTGAAGCCAGATGCGGAGTACGAAGCTGGTTTTTTGCAATTTGCCGATCGCGTCCTTGACGATCGCCCGGACAATCCCTTCTTGCAGTCCTTCCTGCCGTTCGTTCGCAAAATCCAGCACCACGGTGCGCTGAACTCGCTCTCCCAAACGCTACTCAAGTTCACGGTGCCGGGGGTGCCAGACATTTATCAAGGCACGGAGCTGTGGGATTTGAGCCTAGTGGATCCGGATAACCGCCGTCCGGTGGATTATGCCTTTCGCTTTCAACTCCTGCAGGATTTGCAGGAGCAAGAGCAGGCCGATGCCCAGGCCCTCTGGGCAGAGCTGTTGCAAAACTACGCCGATGGCCGCATCAAACTGTTTTTGACCCATAAGCTGCTCCAAGCGCGGCAGCAATATCAAGATCTATTTTTGCGCGGTGCCTACCAAAAGTTGACAGTTTCTGGCAGTCTTAAGAGTCATGTGGTAACCTTTGTACGAGAGTTGGGTCAGCAACAGATGATTGCGATCGCCCCCCGCCTTACCGCAGCTCTGGCCCCGTCGGGCGAGTTTCCCGTTGGCGAACAGGTGTGGTACGAAACCCGCCTTCAGCCCCCCGTCGGTAGCGGCCCCCGTTGGCGTGATTTGATTACTGGGCGGGTGATTGTGTCGGAGGAAATGCTGTGGCTGCGCGATCTCCTCCAGCGGTTCCCAGTGGCGCTGTGGCTGAATGAGAGCGAGGCATAAGGGCAAAACCTGGCAGATTGAATAATTTTTTACGACGCCACCGATAAACTGATGGAGGTATTATTTGGGGCCGGCGATCGCAAGTCGGTTAACGAAAAGCGCTTGTGTGTCGGAGCGTTGGGGTTCATCTGAATCTATGGAGCAGGAGGCCGTAGGGTTTGTGCAAAAAAACTAGCAACCCAGATCATTGTGTTGGAGACGACCGGAGGGGATTTTGAGACGGGCTTCTCCGTGACCATTCACCTCAGTTGGCGAGGCAAGGCCCCCCATCAAACTATCTACGGGCAGCTTCCGCCTGCTCCCCAGATTCCCGAACTCTATCGACAATGGCGATCGCTCTACCTTGCCGCAACCCGCATCATTGTGCCCCCTGGACAAGTCCACAACGTCGCCAGTTTAGAGGAACAGCGCAGCGCCGGAGATGCCCTGATCGCTGCGATGCAGACCTGGCTTAACCACGGCAGTGCCCGAGAACTCGAGTTTTCTCTGCGGGAGGAGTTGCTGCACAATGAATCGGCTCAATTGATTTTGAAAACCGAGGACGAATATCTGCAACGGTTGCCTTGGCATCGTTGGTCGTTGTTCAGTCGGTACAAGAATTTGGTGATGGCGTTGCACATGCCCTATCCGCCCCAGGGCAAGCCGCTGCGCTGGCCAGTACGGATTTTGGCGATTTTGGGGAATGATGACCAAATTAGCCTGCAGGAAGATCGGGCGATCATTTCGCGCTTTTTGCCCCAGGCGAACGTCGAATTTTTGACCAAGCCGTCCCGGCAGCGGGTGAGCGATCGCCTTCGTGATCCCAAGGGCTGGGATATTCTCTTTTTGCCGGTCACAGCGACAGTCATCCCGAG
>JAAUOP010000185.1 GCA_012034805.1 Synechococcales cyanobacterium CRU_2_2
CTCAAGCTGCTGGCGAAGGTCTTCGTCTGGGTTCAAATTCGGAGAACAGAGTAGAGCGGTGAAGCGGGCGATCGCCTTGTATGCTTCATCCCCTTTCGGCATCTCTTGTAGTCCTTTCAGCTTCCCCTTCAGCGTCTCTGGAATCGCCTCGGACCATCCCGCAGGAGCAGCAAGCCCATAGGCCCGGTGAATGGAGGCTGTGAGCGCTGTTGTGTGGGGCTGAAGGAGACGGAGCAGGCTGAGAGATTCGAGCTCTGTGTGAACCTTGAGAAGCGATCGCACTGGAATCATAAACCCGATCTTGGCCTCAGGTTGCTTCTTGTCCCGTGCCACGACCATCCCCACCACAGCCCCCTCGGCTTGGCTCCAAACCGGCGCACCACTAAATCCCGGCGAAATTGCCAGCCCCTGGGCCTTAGTATCTTCCAGTTGCACCCAACCCTTGGGTAAATCGCTCAAAAGCTGACCAAAAGAAGCAATCCCCTTCTCATGCCCCTCGGGAAAACCCACCACAGAGTAGCTCTGGCCGAGTTGATAGCTGAGCGACAGCTTCACCGGAACAACCCCGGCGGGCAGCGGATCCAACAGCCGCAAGGCCGCAATATCGACATTCGGCTGGTTGGCATCTTGAATCAACCGATAGAAGAGGACTTCCGCCGAGAGCTTTTGGCCCAGATTCAGATAGGGGAAATTAACTTGAATCCGTCGTCCCACAGGCTGCGCCGCCTGTGCCACACCCAGCGCATCTCGAACCACATGGGCACAGGTGAACAGATACCCGCCTTCTACCCAAAACCCCGCACCGATGACGGAATTGCCTTTGTCTTTATCTTTGTAAATGCGGGCGATCGCCTGTTTATAGGCTTCCATAGAAACCGCCGTCTTCTGAGCCATCTAGTCGGCCCTGCCTAATTTTTGTGGGTCTAGTTTTTGTGGGTCTAATTGTTTGTGGGTCTAATTTTTGTGGGTCTAACTTTTGTTCTGCCATTTGAGCGTCACCTCAAAGTTCACTTCTCCCCCAACACTGGAAATAATCACACCGGATTCGACACTGAGTTTCAGACCAAACTTAACCTCCACTTCATCTGCCGGAGCCGTCAGCCCATGCTTGAGCCGACGCGCAACCTTCTCAACCACGGGCTGAAGTTTGCTCAAGGCCTGATCAAAGGTTTCAGGAGCCTGAAGCACGTCATCCACAATCGAAACTTCTTCCGTGGCATCATCCCCACTCATTCGCGGCCTCGGAACCTCAATCCGAATGAAGCCTTCGCCCTCTCCAAGCTCAAAATCGGCCAGCACTCTATCGTCTGTGATCACGAATTTTCCCAAAAGACGATCTAGGCCATTCTAGCGAGGCCATTGTCACATTCGTATCACTCTCGCCCGCTTCTCGACATTCAGCCCCTAGACATGACCTGTAGACATTAAGCTTCTGTCACAAGTTCAGGCGAGCTTCGCCATCATCCCCTATCTTAAAAAATTAACCCCCCTCAGTACTCACCAGGGCATTACTCCCAGACTAAAACCCATGGCTTACTTCTGGTTCAAGGCATTTCACCTCGTGGGCATTGTCTCCTGGTTCGCCGGGATGTTTTATCTACCCAGACTTTTCGTCTATCACGCCGAAGCCTCCGAGCAGCCAGAACCGGCCCAAAGCATCCTCAAAAATCAGTACCAGATCATGGAAACGCGACTCTACCGCATCATCATGACCCCGGCGCTGATTCTGACCGTCGCCATGGGCGTCAGCCTCATTGCCACCGAGCCCAGCATTACTCAAAATCTTTGGCTCCAGGTGAAACTCGTTTGCGTCGCCATCTTGATGGCATATCACCATCTCTGTGGTCGCATCATCAAACAGCTCGCCGCTGGCACATGCACCATGACCGGCCAGCAATTTCGCTGGTTTAATGAGTTTCCTACCGTATTTTTTGTGATTGTGGTAATGCTGGCGGTCTTTAAGAATAATTTTCCGACCAGCGCCGCGAGCTGGAGCATTTTTGCCATGGTCGTCGCGATGGCAGCCTTTATTCAACTCTACGCCCGTAAGCGTCGTCTGGCCCAAGCGGCCCAGGCCCAGGCGACAGAGGCAATCAAACCAGCGGCGATCGCCTCCCAGTCCTGAGCAAGGCAATCCACCAACACACCCGCCCAGAAGCAGCTCTCTTCCCTAAACCATCAATTTGTAGGATGGTTCATTTCGCACAGTGATTGCCTGAGAAATCCGATAGGCTAAGGTAACTAGACCTTACTTAGGCAACTTTTCAGCATTCGGTTGCGCCTGCAAAGGACAACGCAAACTATCCACAGCCTTTGCGGAACCAGGGTATCTCTCCCTGTATGCCCATCTAAGCGATGATTTAGGTTGGCAAGATTCGCTAGAATGTATTTCTTCTCCATCCCTTGCTCTTATTTCTTGTTACATTGTCCCAAGCCCCTGTCTGAACTTACTTTGTGGAGCCATTCTCTGGAGTCTGTCTCCCGTAAGAGCGTCTCAGGTTTATTGCTGAAACCTGCACCGAAATCTGTCGAGATTGGTCTTAGTGACCAAGGATGTTTTAGTCTGATCGACCCACCGAATTAACCCGAAAATGCCGTGATTCGCTCCACCCTTGGCTGTTCCCAACGACAACTCCTGCTGACGCCTCAAGCGAAGTGCTTCCAGGAAGTGCTCCGGTGTATTGGTGCCGAAAGTTGCCCCAACATTTACAACTTCCATATGCATACAACCCACTCGGACGGCAAACTGAAACCCGCCGAGGTGATGCAGCAGGCGATGGACATTGGGCTTAAGGGAATGGCGATCACCGACCACCACAGCCTTGAGGGCTATTGGGCGGCGGACAGCTGGGTTCAGGGTTTGCGCTGGCGAATGGGCAACCGAGTCAACCCGCCCAGGCTTTGGACTGGCGTTGAGATCAATGCGGAACTGTGCCGAGCAGAGGTGCATATTTTGGGATATGGATTCGACCCAGACGCTGCGTCGCTGCGACCCTATTTACAAAGCCGGGTCTCAAAAGGCAGTTTTCACGCTGCTCAAACTGTAGTGAGCGCTATCCAAACCGCCGGGGGCATTGCAATCTTGGCCCATCCGGCTCGCTATCGCCGCCCCCTGCCAGAGCTGATTCAAGCAGCGGTTGACTGCGGGATTGATGGCGTCGAAAGTTACTATGCTTACAATAATCCTTCGCCTTGGCAACCTAGCCCCAATCAGACGGCAGAAGTTGCGGCACTGGCAGAACAGCATCAGCTGCTCAGCAGTTGCGGAACAGACACCCACGGCAAGAGTCTGCTCCAGCGTCTTTAGTGGGCGGCGGCAAAGGTCATCAACGCCAAGAGGGCAACGCTGAGCGCAACCAACAACACCCCTAAACCAACCAGCTGTACTGAAGATTGAGATAAACGCATAACGCGAACCTCCTCCCACTTAATGGGAAAAATAAAGGACAAGGACGACGGGCTCAAGGACGCGCTTCGCGGTCACCGAACCAACCGCCTGAGAGGCTCAAGGGCTATTCTGAGAAGCCTTTGACGACAGTATTGGCTTTTGGGCCTCATCTGTTTCTGAGTGTAACGGGTGAGTTCTCATAAATTGGATAAAAGTTTCGCTTTCCTCATCAAACATTAGGAGAGTATGGATTCGTTGCTGTGCCTACTGCGATCGTCCACTTTCCCTCTTTTGCCCAGATTTTGTCGTGAAATGCCGACATCCAGAGGATTTAAAGCCCCAAATCTTTGTCTTAAAATCCTTAACATCAATTAAGATTAGTTAAGGATGTTGAGCTTTATTTCAGCGGTAGGAGAACGATGACTGGATTTATTCGTGGCTTGTTTGGCAAAAAGCAAAAGGCACCTGAGTCGCCTAAGGAAGCTTTTTTCCTCGATGATGACGCAGCAAAGTCTCTGGGCGACTTAGACTTCATGCGCAATCCGAACACCATTCGGCGCACCTTCCCCAAGAGTGCGAGTAGCCCGGAGAAAAAAGAGTTTGTCCAGGATATTTCCGCGACGGAGAAGGTGATCGTGCGGTCTGAGGGCAAAATTTTGAGCGCAGGTGGTGTCAAGGCCAAAGTGGCGGGCAGCGCTCAGATTCAGCCAAAGACCATCGCAAAATCGTCGTTTACGCCAACGGCTCCGACGGCTCCGGCGGCTCCGACTCCAACCTTTGAGCCCGCAGCTCCAACCTTTCAACCTCAGCCCAAGTCTCAGCCAGCGGCGGCCCAGCAGGCAAAGCGGTCTCCAGACAGCAGCATGGATTTGTTCCGCAAGATGGCGAAGGATATCAAATCCTAGTTTTGGAGTCTAGGTTCGGGGCCTAGGTTCGGGGCCTAGGTTCGGGCTGTAGATTCGGGCGATAGATTTGGGGTCTAGGGCGGGCCGCTGCGGGTTTCAATTTTTTCTTCTGCTTGGAGGGCGATCGCCCGCAGTTCTGCCAACACCTCCGATTCCCCTTTCCACATCCCCCGCTGATTCGCTTCTAGCAAGCGTTCAGCCATATCTCTTAAGGCCCAAGGGTTGTGCGTCTGCACAAATGCTTGGGCTTTTGGGTCGAGCACGTAGGCTGCCGCAACGCCTGCATACATGTGATCCGGTACGCAGCCGGTGGTGGCATCGTAGGCAAACAGATAATCGACGGTCGCAGCCATCTCAAACGCGCCTTTGTAGCCGTGGCGCATGACCCCAGCGATCCATTTGGGATTGACGACACGGGAGCGGTAGACGCGGGCAATTTCTGCGGAGAGGGGACGCACCTGGGGATTTTCGGGTCGGGCGTGATCGCCAAAGTAGACCTGCGGTTCGAGGCCCGAGGCGAGGCGGACGGCAGCTGTCAGACCCCCTTGAAATTGGTAATAATCGTCGGAGTCAAGCAGGTCGTGTTCGCGGTTGTCTTGGTTATGAAGGACAATGTGCAGACTTTGGAGCCGCTGGTGGAAGGCTTCGGGGGCGGCTTGGCCGCTGATGGCGGCTCGGCCATAGGCGTAGCTACTCCAGTTGATGTAGGCATGGGCGAGGTCGCGATCGCTCTCCCAGTTTTGCGCTTCAATCAGACCCTGGAGGCCCGCGCCGTAGGCTCCGGGTTTGGAGCCAAAAATACGAAAGCGCGATCGCGTCTGGGCTTGCTCAGCGGGGATGCCCTGGGCAACCCAGGATTCAGTTTCGGCCCGAACCCTCGCTGCGAGAGGATTCTGGTCAGGGGGTTCGTCTAATTCGGCGACGGCACTCACGACCTGGTCAAACAAGTCAATCAGATTGGCAAAGGCATCGCGGAAAAAGCCTGAGATCCGCAAGGTCACGTCTACCCGTGGCCGCCCGAGGAGCGACAACGGCAAAATCTCAAAATCGACTACCCGCCGAGATGGTCCTTCCCACACAGGCCGAACCCCCAACAGGGCCAAGGCTTCGGCCATGTCGTCGCCACCGGTTCGCATGGTGGCCGTGCCCCACATCGAGAGGCCGAGGGTTTGGGGATATTCGCCCTGGTCTTGGGTGTAGCGTTCGATCACGGCACTGGCGGCGCGATCGCCCACGGCCCAGGCACTTTCGGTAGGCAATCCACGAATATCAACGGAATAAAAATTTCGCCCGGTGGGTAACACATCGCTGCGGCCTCGGCTGGGGGCTCCGGAAGGGCCACTGGGAACGTAGCGTCCGTCGAGTCCCCGCAGCAAGTTGGTGATTTCGTCGGAGGTTTGTCGCAATTGGGGCAAGAGTGTGTGGGCAATCCAGTCCAGTTCGCGTTGGGTCTTTGTCCCAGCAGGGGTGGAGTTTGTTCGATCGCGATCGGGCGAGGCAATCAACGCATCGATCCAGACTGCTGCTTGTTGTTCGATCCGTTCGACGGCATCGCCCAGGGTTCGACAAGCGTACCCTGGGGCTTCGGGTTCCGGATTGAACGGATTGAGCCGATTGAACCGATTGAACAGGTTCAATCGATCGCGATCGCCCCCTGACAACGCCTCTCCCAAATTTGCCGTCAGCGGATCCCAATCGAGATCCAGATCCTGGGCAATTGCACGAGTCAGCCCCAGTCGGCCATCACTAGGCAAGCGGGCAATGGCGATCGCCAGGTCTCGCAGTTGCCGCCCTTCTGGGCATTGGCCCAAGATATGCAACCCGTCGCGAATTTGCGCTTCTTTTAAGTCGCACAGGTAGGTATCGAGGGGGGCCAGGACGGCGGTTTCAAAGGCTGCGGGTTTGGGATCAGAAGCTTCAAGTTCCGTTACGGTTTTGCCGGAATTTGGATGTAACGTTTTTTGTGGATTTTTGTTTTTTTGTGTGGGCTTGAGAAGAAACAATTCCAGATCGGACGATTGGTGAGCGGGTCGGCTCGACTGTAGATCCGTGTGTACCTCGGCGGTCTGGATCAGGGAAAGGAGGCGATCGCGAATCACCGGCAACCGCGATGGATCCAATCGCTGGGCATCGTAATATTCATCGACCAAGCCTTCAATTTGCAGCAGCGGGCCATAGAGTTCCGCCCGCGTCAGCGGCGGCGTCAAATGATCAATGATCACCGCCTGGGCTCGGCGTTTGGCCTGGGAACCTTCGCCCGGATCATTGACAATGAAGGGATAAAGATGAGGCAAAGGCCCCAGAACCACTTCGGGGTAGCAGGCCTCCGAGAGGGCGATGCTTTTGCCCGGTAGCCATTCCAGATTGCCATGCTTGCCGACGTGGACGATCGCCTGGGCTTGGAAGTGCGATCGCAGCCACTCATAAAACGCCAGATAGGCATGGGGCGGCTCCAAGTCTGGCGCGTGATAGTTCAAGCTGGGATCTTGGTCATAGCCACGGGGCGGCTGAATGCCGACAAATACTTGGCCCAACTCTAAACCCGCCACCGGAAATTGCAGCGCATCCGGGGCGTCTGGATCGAGTGCCGGTGTACCCCAGCGCTGTTGAATGCCCTCGCGCACGGCGGCGGGCAAGCGCTCAAAATAGGTTTGGTAATCCGCCAAGGCCAGCCCCTGGGACACCGGACGCAGGCCCCGTCCTTCGGGATCGTTGGTGATCCCCGCCGTCAGCCACTCGATCAGTTCTTGGCCCGACTCCGGCAAATGCGAAAGCTGATACCCCTGACGTTGCAAAGCTTTGAGGATTCGGACGCAGCTTTCTGGCGTATCCAAACCCACCCCGTTGGCGAGGCGACCGTCGCGGGTGGGGTAGTTGGCCAAGATCAGGGCAATGCGTTTGTCGCTCACCTCGCTCTGGCGCAGTTCCACCCAGCGGGCTGCGAGTTCAGCGACAAACGCGATGCGATCGCCCAGCGGCTCATAGGTCACCACCTCCGTTTCCAGGGCCGCGTCCCGCCGCTGTACTCCCTTAAAAGAAATTGCCCGCGTGATCAGCCGTCCGTCCATTTCCGGCAACACCACATTCATCGCCATGTCCTGGGGTGAAAGGCCCTGGCCACGGGCTTCCCAAGCAACTTTTGTCCCCCCGCTGCACATGGCCTGGAGTACCGGCACATCCAGTTGTTGCCACAAGGTATTGCCGGAGGTGTCATCCGTCTGAATCGCAAAGCCAGTGGTGTTAATCACAGCCTGAATCTGCGCCCCCGCAAAGGCTTGCACCACCGCCCGCTGAACCTCCCGATCGCGCAAAGCAGAAACGTAGACCGGCACCGGGTTGAGCTGGCGATCGCGCAAAGCCTCACACAAGGCATCCACCGGAGCCGTATTACCCGACAAATAATGCGCCCGATAAAAACAAAGATCCCCCACCCCCTGGCCCCCACCC
>JAAUOP010000046.1 GCA_012034805.1 Synechococcales cyanobacterium CRU_2_2
TAATACATCCTAACTACTTGAATTTACAATTGCTGGCCTGCTTAGCCTCACGCTTGAAACTGTTGTTGTAATCTGAAACTGTTGTTGTGATCTAAAACTGTTGTTGTGATTTGAAACTGTCGTGCTTGAACATTCATTCCTGCCCTGGTGTCTCTAGCCGATGAATACGCATCTGGGCTGTCACCTTAGTTGCCCTTCAAGATCCCATCCCAGCGAATGCAGTCCCAAGCCCGATGCCCTTTCGCAGGTTTACAGCCGTGTTTATCACGCTTCACAATGGATGCAAGCATCCTTTTGCAGCACCTCGTAGGCACAAATTCCCTCTCTCATCGACCGCGTCAAACCGTTGAGGACACTGGGGGAGCACCCCACGTGCTGCTCTAGATTCATCCCCGCAAGAAATTCACTCAGGGCTTGGCTTCCCACGCTCTGCTTGAGCCCAAAGCCGAGGGGCCCGTGCATCGATTCCACAGGATTCGGGTCGAAAATGGCAACTGGCTTGCGTATGAAGTCTTCCAGTGCCGTCTTTCTTAATTCATTCTTCTGGTTAATCTTCTCATTAAACTTTCCGCGAAGCCTGGTTTAATCCTGGCCAACACTCGATATGCTTTGGGTAGAAATGATGACCTGCTCCGAGTCTCCTCCTACCCTTTGCCGGTATTTTTTAGCTATGCTTCCATCCCCACCGTCCCAGCTCCAGTCAGCTTTTGAAGAAATTCGACTGCTCGGGACTCGGTTTCATAAGCTGCGAGTGGAAGAGCTCATTGGCTACATCGTGGCAGCGGGACAACAAGAGCGCAAAACCATTGTTGCCAACGTTAATGTCCACGCCATGAACTTTGCCCAGGGGTTGCCTTGGTATCAAACCTTTATCAACCAAGCGGATTTAGTCTTTTGCGATGGATTCGGCGTTGTCTTGGGGGCACAGTTGTGCGGCTGCCAAATCGGCTCTAGCCACCGGATGACTTGCCCAGACTACATCGAAGATTTGGCGAAGGCCTGTGAGCGGGGCGGGGTTTCGCTGTTTTTGCTGGCGGGGAAGCCGGGGGTGAGCGAGGCGGCGATCGCCAAACTGCGGGCGATCGCCCCCAATCTCCGCATCGCAGGCCACCACGGCTTTTTCGAAAAACAGGTCCCGAAAACAATGCTCTGATCACCCAGGTCAATCAATTTAAACCTGACGTTCTTTACATCGGCTTTGGTATGCCACTCCAGGAACGCTGGATCGCCGACAACCTAGACCAGCTGGACGCTCGTGTCTTTCTACCCCTAGGAGCCTGCCTCGATTTTTACACAGGCAATATCTACAGAGGGCCCCGCTGGATGACCGACCGAGGGCTGGAATGGCTCAGCCGACTGTTCACAGAACCCCAGCGGTTGTGGAACCGATATTTAGTGGGCAATACGGTATTTTTGGTGCGGATCCTGGTCGCGCGGTTGCGTTCGAACTGACCCCAACGCACCGACCGTCATGCGTCCTCAATCGCCCCAATCATCAATTAATTGCCTCAATAGCCCCCATCTTCATACTCGGGCTGCTTTTCAGGCAAACTCTTGGGCATTTCAAGCTTTTTGGGTGCTGGCTGCTGAGCATCCTCCCAAACATCACCCGCGACGCTGCCCGCCGCATCGCGGGGGGCGACGCGACCCACTGTCGGTCGGGTCGCTACTGCTGTAGTCGTTAGACCGGGTCGAAACATCCGTCCACTCGTCCGGTTCTGCTTCTAGATAGCGGCGCTTGGGTTCCTCGCGGGGCTGCTCGCGGGGGATTGCTTCGGGCTCTCGCTCCCAGGTATCCTCATCCCAAGCGGGGTCATTGCGAGTGGGCTGGCCATAATTTTTCTGGCCATAGTTTTGCTGGCCATAATTTTGCTGAGGCTGGGAAGACGGGGTGGGCAAACCACTGGGAAGCTGGTTTTCTGCCGGAATGGTCGGGAGTACGTAGGCATCGTCGTCCTTTTCCCAGGGCGGCGAACCAATGCCCAGGCGCTCTAAAAAGCCCACAGAAAGTTGCTGAAGCCGGTCTTCTGATCCTTCAAACACAATGATGCGATCGGGGCCACTACTGACAATTTCGTCGATGGGAAGCTCGTAGGTGCTAATCACGCCTTCGGGGACAAAGGCTAGGCCAATGGAGGCGATTACCAATGACTGCAGCGTACCGCTTTCAATGTTGAACTGGAACCCACGCACGCGCCCGAGGGGCTGACCGGATTCGGTGATGACTTCGCTGTTGATCAGGGCGCTGTAGGGGCGCAGATCCACGTCTTCGATCGCGTCATCAGAATCCACCAAAACCACGTCGCCCACTTGGCAGATTTTGGCAAGGTACATGTAGCGGGGGACACCGGGGACGACTTTGGAGAGAATATTGTCGCGTAGGCCCAAGGCCACAACCTCGCGGCGATCGACATCGACCAAAATTTCAGCGACTACGCCCAACCTGCGTCCAGTATCGCGGGTGATGACTTGGGTTCCCATCAGTTCGGAACGTTGCCAAAGCTGTTCAGATGCCATTCGTCGCGCTCTACTCCCAAATGCGGTTACTTCACTCTACGCTACTCGCTTCTATTATGAGGTACGTTTAACCGGATACGGTAAGGGTGAATCAACGTCAGAGGGATTCGAACAGAGCCATGAAGCCGCTCAAGGCCATGCAGGCATCGACAAACTCCTCGGCGTCGCTAACGTCTTCGAGTTTGTACTCCATGATGCGACGCTGGTCGCCTTTCATTTTGCGAGTGATGCCGGGTTCGCCGGCATAGCGATCGGCGATCGCCTTAAACGCCACAGAATGCTCTGTCCAAGCCTCTGCGGAGCAATGGATTAACACACGCCACATACCCCAGCCTCATGTAAGATTACAGTCAATTCAACGGCCAATTTGGGGCCATCACACGCTTTCGCTGACCCTGGCGATCGGTGGAACGTTTTGGGGTGTTGCTGATTGCGGGAATGTTTGCCGTAGAGACGAACCGCTGTTCGTCTAGCTTCTGCAACGCTTCGATTGCCAGGTTCAGACTAAATATTCAGCAACACCGTTTTTTGAGGCCAGTTTTTGAGCCCAAACCGCTACGACAAGGCCGAAACCTTCAAATTCGCAGGTTTTGTAAGACTGCCCACTAATTTGATCCGACTACCATTGGCGTCCAAGTGCCGCAGAATCTTGTACAACGTTTCGACTTGCTCCGTTGCACCCAGTTGTTCAGCCAACTCAGTAACGGTTAACCCGCTGCTAGAACCCTGCACGAGGACGACAGCCCTTTGCTGAAGCTCTAGCACTGCCGCAGCGGCCTTTTTCCCGGCTTCGACCCCTGGCTGGTGGTAGGCATTGACGTTCACCAGGGACGCATAGAGGCCCACTGCCCGTTCGTAGAGCGCAATCAACGCCCCGACCGTGCGGCCATTCACCTGGGGAATAGTGACGGTGATCGAATCTCGACCATTTTCGTAGAGTGCTTGGCGGGTGCCCTGGAGAAGCCCTGCCAGAAAATCACCGCTGGTGGCACCGGGCTCTACCTCTATCGACGGCCCCTGGCGATCTTCCAAGACTTCAATTAAGGTTGCAAAGAAGTTTGGCACGCCCTCCCGCAGCTGTTGCACGTAGGCATGCTGGTCAGTCGAGCCCTTGTTGCCATAAACGGCAATGCCCTGATAAACCTTGTTGCCATCTAGGTCTGCTTCCTTGCCCAAGGATTCCATCACCAGCTGCTGAAGATAGCGACTAAATAATAGCAAGCTGTCTTTGTAGGGCAAGACCACCATATCCTTTTCGCCCTTGCCGTTGCCGGCGTAGTACCAGGACAATGCCAGCAGCGCTGCTGGATTCGTTCTCAAATCCGCCACCCGCGTCGCGTCGTCCATTTCCTTCGCGCCCGCCAGCATCCCGTCGATGTCGATACCCAGCAATGAAGCCGAAAGCAAGCCCACCGCCGACAACTCCGAGGTGCGACCCCCGACCCAGTCTTCCATGGGGAAGGAGGCCAGCCAGTTTTCTGATTGAGCAACATTGTCCAGTTTGCTGCCGCTACCAGTGACCGCACAGGCGTGCTGGGCAAAGCTAAGGCCGCGATCGCCATAGGCCCGCTGCACTTCTACCATGCCGTTGCGAGCCTCGGGTGTACCGCCGGATTTGGAAATCACGATCGCCAAGGTGGTGGAGAGGCGATCGCCTAGTTGCGCCAGCACCCGATCGATCCCTGCTGGATCGGTATTGTCAATAAAATGAATCGCCAGCGGCGCATCGATCGGTGTCAAAGCCTCCGAGACAAACTGCGGCCCCAGAGCCGAGCCGCCGATGCCGACGGACAAAATGTCGGTAAACCACGATCCCGACGCGGGACGCACCGCACCGCTATGGATTTTCTGGGTGAAGTCCTTGATTTGGGTGAGGGTGTCGATGATGCTCGCTTTGATCGCTGGCGTCGGTGCAAGGTCGGGGTTTCGCAACCAGTAATGTCCAACCATGCGGTTTTCGTCGGGATTGGCGATCGCCCCCCCCTCCAGTGCTGCCATCGCCTCAAAGGCTTGCGCAAACCTCGGTGCTAGTCGGGTAACAAAGGCATCGTCAAAGCCCATGCGGCTGACATCCAAATACAGCCCGAGACCTTCGTGATAGTAGAGCCAGTCCTGGTAACGTTGCCAAAGGGCCGCTGCATTCATAGGAGGATCAACCGGTAGTATGGGAATAAATATCTATCGAAGGATTGGGGGCCTTCGCATTAAGACCCTATCACCAGCCTAGCCCAGCCTGAGTGGGGCGGCGCGGGAGTTGCGACAAAATCTTCTCCGTAGGGCCCCGAGGCCACGACAGCATGGACGTAGCCTAGCTTTCATCGGCTTAAATTTTTGTAAGAGAACCTCTCAGAATTGTCGGATTGGGTGCGCGTTGCCTAGGTCGTCTTTGGGGCGTTGATGCGCCTGATTGGTACAATGGCAGCATAATCGGTGCCAAATCTAGAATGAAGCTGACTATCTCGATTGATGGTGATCCTGCGGCGATCGAAGGCGTCCTCGCCCGCATCCACGAACATTTGCGCGGCGGCGAGGCAGTCAATTTCAGGTCAGCCATTCAGCCCGAGAGCAACATGGGCGTCGAGGGGTTTATCGAAATGAAGTCTGCCACAGATGAGCTGGCCGCCTGGAAAGCGGGGCTAGAACTGCTTCAGGAAGGGCAGCAGGTACTCAAACTGCGGGGACAAGCTCTCACCGACTGGCTTAAAAAGAAAATCAAGGCCATGGAGATCCCCGAGGCCCAAATGCTACCCATTTTTGCCCAGCTTTATACGATGGTGAAGGAAGCCGAAGAAAAAAGTCTGCGGTGAGCCCTTTGTTTTACCGGTGTTTCCCTGGATTTTCCCGGTGTTCTATCAGTATTTTCCCAGTCTGGGTCACTTCCTTGCCAACTATGCTTCTAGAACTCAGCCGCATCGAAATTTCTCCCGGCCAGCACCTGCGGCTCCACGATGTCAGCTGGGAAGAATTTGAGCGGATTTTGGTGGATCTGGGCGACCATCGTGCCACCCGTCTCGCCTACGACCAAGGACTTCTGGAAATCACGATGCCCCTACCAGAACACGAAGATGCCAAGGAAATCATCGGTTATTTGATTAAAGCGCTCCTGGAAGAACTCGACATCGACTTTCGTAGCCTCGGCTCTACCACCTTTAAACAAACCGGTACCCGAGGTATCGAACCCGACCAATGTTTTTACATTCAACATGAAGCCGTGATCCGAGGCAAAAACCGCATCGACCTCACCACCGACCCGCCCCCAGACCTGGCCCTAGAAATTGACCTCACGTCCCGGAGTTATCCTAGTCTCTACCAAGCCATCGGCGTTCCGGAGCTTTGGCAATTTTCCCAAGGTGCCATGGAAATCAAAGTTTTGCGCGGGCAGCAATACGTTTGTGTGGAAGAAAGCCCCAACTTCCCTGGGCTGCCGTTGAAAACTGCGATCGCCCAACACCTACAGATGAGTAAAATCCTGGGACGCAACCCAGCGCTGCGAGCTTTTCGAGCATGGGTGCACCGCCATGCGCTTGCCACCGGGTCAGATTCCCTGCCCAGTATCTAGCTGCTTTTGACGGCGGGGGTGGTGACGAACGGCCCCAAGGCGTATATTGGTTTAGGAAGACACCCTGGAGAGGTGGCAGAGTGGTCGAATGCGCTCGACTTGAAATCGAGTGTACCGAAAGGTACCGTGGGTTCGAATCCCACCCTCTCCGTTTGAATCTGGCCCAATTGATTGTTCTGGCCCCTCTAACCTGGTCCATCTAGCGTTTCTTTTGAACTTCTTCTGAGCCCTGCATCCCGTGAAAATCGCCACCTGGAATGTCAACTCCGTGCGATCGCGCCTGGAGCACGTCAAAGCTTGGCTGCAAGCTAACCCGGTGGATGCCCTCTGCCTCCAAGAAACCAAAGTCCAAGACGCCGACTTTCCGCTGGAGGCGTTTGAGCAACTCGGCTATCACTGCGCAATTTCGGGCCAAAAGTCCTACAACGGTGTGGCGATCGTCACAAAGACGCCGTTGACCCAGATTGGTATTGGCTTTGGGGCGATCCTGGGTGGCTTAGGAGAACCAGCGGGCGGCACCGAGGCGATCGGCGACCTCGACGACCAAAAGCGTGTTCTCAGCGGTGTGCTCGAGGGTGTCCGGCTGGTGAATCTATACGTTCCTAACGGTTCAGCCATGGGCAGCGACAAATACGCTTACAAACTGCGCTGGCTGGCGCTGCTGGAAACCTACCTCCGAACCTTGCTCGCCACCGAAACAGACATCCTCGTTTGCGGCGACTTCAATATCGCCCTAGAAGACCAGGACATTTACAAAGAACCTGGCGACAAAAGCATTGCCACTCACATCATGTCAACCCCCGCCGAGCGGCAGGCCCTCCGGCAGCATGTGCTGGACTTGGGTTTTGCCGATGCCTTTCGGCGATTCACGCCCGAGGGCAAGCAGTTTAGCTGGTGGGATTACCGAACGGCGGCATTCCAGCGGAACTTGGGTTGGCGCATTGACCATCATTACTTGAGCCCGAGTTTGTGCGATCGCGCCCTCAGCTGCACCATCGACCCCAGCCCCCGCAAACTCGAAAAACCCAGTGACCACGCCCCGGTGATCGTCGAATTGTCTTCCGAGAAAAGGCTGAACAAGTCACGTCCCCATTCAGCCAATTGTTAATAAAACTTTTAGCAGTTTAAAAAAACAAAATAATGTCGTATCTTTTCAAGGATATGCCTCTTGAATGTTGTCTGGGATACAAAATCTCAGAAATTCCCCTGCGCTGTTACTATCGCAGGCATCTGGCTTTGCCTGATCTTCGCGATCTTTTGCCGAGCTAGGTCAGGATTACGGCATGTTTTCCTTAAATTGTGGAGTGTTGGACAATGAAACGGTTTACTTCAGTTTTTGCACTGGGCCTTGCTTCAACTCTCGCCTTGAGCGCTTGTGGTGCTAAGGATGCGGTTTCTGATGCGGGCGGTGCTGCGGTGAATACAGCGGGCGAAGTTGCGGGTAGCGCGACCGATGCTGCAGGCAACACCGTCGAAGCTGCAGGTGATGCAGCGAGCAAGACCGTTGATGCTGCAGGTAGCGCGGCTTCGGGTGCCAAGGATGCCGTCGCAGGCGCAGCGGGCGGTGCGGTGGATGGTGTGATGGCGCTCAAAGATGGCGTTACCGACATAACCGGCTCCGTTACCTCGACGCTGGATGCCGTGAAGTCTGGCGACTTTGTCGCTGCCAAGGAGTCCTTCTCGAAGGTTGAATCTTCTTGGGGCACTCTCAAGGCGATGGTTCCCAGTGATGCGGCGACGGGCATTCAAGAGAAAATCACTGAAGTCAGCACGAGCTTGGGCGCTGAGACCCCCGATGCAACTGCGATTACCTCTTCCCTTGAAGGTTTGACTGGTTTGCTGGGCGGCCTGGGTCAATAGAGTACGGGTTCAGGCGATCGCGTACAAACCGCGATCGCCTGGACAATCGCCTGAACATTGGACGCGGGAGCGGCAATCGCTGGATGTGAATTAGGATAGGAGTCTCGCTTTAGCAGAGGTGCCCCATGACGGTGCTTTCGCTTCCGCTCATGCTTGATGTCAACGCGGTGCAGCTCAGCGATGAGCAGTTTTATCAGCTCTGCGTCACCAATCCCGACATGCGCGTCGAGCGCTCCGCTAAAGGAGTTTTGATTGTTATGCCTCCAGTGGGTGGAGAAAGTGGGTCTCAAGAGGCAGACTTGATTACTGATCTGAATATTTGGAACCGTAAGACTCAGTTGGGTAAGGTCTTCAGTCCTTCGACAATTTTTCGATTACCGAATGGGGCCAGTCGCTCGCCCGATGCTGCCTGGGTGGAGCAGTCACACTGGGAGGCACTTACACCGGAGCAGCGAATGGAGTTTCCGCCGATTGCCCCAGATTTTGTGGTTGAGCTGCGATTGGCTTCGCCAAGCTCCGAAGGATTGTGGACAGATAGCTTGAAGCTGCTGCAAGCGAAGATGCAGGAGTACATAGACAGCGGTGTGCGGCTGGGTTGGATGTTTAATCCCCAGGAGCAGGCGGTGGAGATTTACCGTTTGGGACAAGAGATGAAAGCTGTTGCATTGCCAACGCTATTAAACGGCGAAGCGGTATTACCTGGATTTGAATTGCAAATCCCCAAATTTGCGTAGGTTGGCGTTGGGGAGTGAGCAGAATTTTGTGTGAATTCCAAAAAATCAACGAAAAGTCAAGATTTACGGAGACAATCCGAGACGTTCGGATTGAGGCTGGGGGCGATCGCCAGACCATCAGACGCAGCTAGGCGCGACCTGTGCGACCCCCAAGTTTTCAACACACAGATCGCTTCGGCCCCATCTTCTGGCACCGCATAGAGCGAAAAGACCCGCGACAGGGCATATTGTCGTACGCCTCCCCGCATGATTTTCAGAAAGAGAACGTCATCACCGTTCGTTAACATTCCAAAAATAGGTATTGCTGACGCGGGTGCAGCCATCAGGTAGGCCAAGGCTTGGGGAAGGGCTGAGCGCGCTGATATTGTGGTCTCTTTGGATCCCAGGACGAGTACCCAGAGGCCATTGTGGATGATGAGTACATCAATTCGACCCCGCAGAACCTCCTCTCCATCATCGACCGTCAGCTCTACAGCGGCTTCAGCTTTGAGCCGAAAGGGAGGATCGTAAAATCCAGCGATTTTCAGCAAGGGTGAGGCAGCGAGCAGCGTTACGGCTCCTTCTAGTAGATCTCCTTGGCTGCGCTGATAGTCCAGCCGATTCCACATTACTTCTACCGCAGATTGCTGGGCTTGGCTGAGGGAGGGTAGGTCATTGTGCCATTCAGGGAAGAATTCGGGGTCGAGGGAGCGGCTGAGACCGAATCGGGATTCGACATCCGCTAGGCTTCGAATGGCTTCTGTGACCGCGACGACTTTGGCCATGGCTGGAGGGCGTTTGGAGGTGTTTCTTCGCTTATCTTATTCGCTTGTTTTAAGGGTTTGGGTGGGTGACCGGGGTCGCAAAGGCTGGACGAACAGCGGTTCGTCCCTACAAACGCAAACGAGCTGTTGGCGGAGGGCGAAAAGCAACATTACGCACGCCTCAAGAAAAGTTGTTCTACATCCTGTTGTACTGCAAATGCTATCCCACCTTTGATTTGCTAAGTATCCTGTTTGACTTTGAGCGTTCCTGCGCTTGGGATTGGGTGCACGGACTGTTGCCGGTTTTGGAGCAAACGTTAGGCTACAAACAAGCGTTGCCGGAGCGCAAGCTGCGAAGCATGGAGGAATTTCTCGAGCGCTTTCCAGATGTGCAAGAGGTGATTGTCGATGGGACAGAGAGACCGGTGCAGCAACGTCAGAAAAGCTCAGACCAACAGAAGCAGCTTTACTCTGGAAAGAAGAAAGCTGAAAGCTGTAGGGTTGTGGAACTTCTATCTGGATGCAGCATAACCTGGAGGAAGATCAGAAAACTTCGTCCTTAAAATTAGCTTATTTCCCAACAAGTCTAATGGATCCGCACCCAACAGCCCAACCCCAAGCGCCCAGCCTAGCCGCCGATTTGCGACATCGTGCGGCTATAGTGGCCCGTGCCCGTGCCCGAATCTCGGCCCTTGTAGTTAATCTCGGGTTTTAGGCACAACAAATCTCGAACTCGATCGCGCAAAACAGGTGTTGAGACACCCTCACGCAGCGCTGTTTTCAAATCAATCTGCCCATGCTCATTCAGCAAACAGGGCCGCAGCCAACCATCCGCCGACAGCCGCATGCGATTGCAGCGATCGCAAAAACACTCCGACATCTGGCTAATAAACCCCAAGGTCCCCAGCGCCCCCGGAATTTGAAACACATCCGCAGGGCCATTGCCCACCACCTGCCCTGGGGTGAGGCCCCAGCGATCGCGAATGCTTTGCCGAATTTCTGCCGAAGGTAGCCAGCCGCGATCGCCAAACAAATCACCATTGCCGATCGGCATAAATTCAATAAACCGCACATGCCAAGATCGCTCTAGAGTCAGCGCAGCCAAATCTAAGACTTCATGATCATTCACCCCTGGAATTACCACCACATTGAGTTTGAGTGGATCGAATCCAACTTGATGGGCAGCCTGAATCCCAGCCCAGACCTGTTGCCAGCGCGTTTTGCCAATTCGTTGAGTTGTTCCTCCAACGATATTGCCAAAGGTACGTTCATCTAAAGAATCAAGACTGATATTGACCCGTTTTAGCCCCGCATCATATAAATCCTGGGCGAGATCGGCCAGCAAAAAGGCATTGGTACTCAGGGATAAATCTTGAGTCTGGGGTAACTGATTGATGTGTTCCACCAACTCTACAACACTAGGACGTAGCAGCGGTTCGCCGCCGGTCAAGCGAAACCGGGTAAAGCCATTGGGAATCAAAACCTCTTTCAGTAGTGTCAGCAACTCTGAGTTTGTGAGCAAATCTTGCTGCAAAATGTAGTCGAGTTTCGCACCTTCGGGCATGCAATAGAGGCACTGAAAATTGCAGCGATCGACCAAACTAATCCGCAGATAATCAACAACATTCATAATAGACCCCTTGCAAAAATGGAAACCCTCACCCTAAATTCCTCTCCCACCGGAGGAGAGGGATTTTGAAGTTGCTCCCCTTCTCCCATTTTGGGAGTAAGGGGCTGGGGGACGAGGGGGCTGGCTGTCTCTATTGTCATGCAAGCGATCTAAGGCCCAAGCGCTACTGCGGTAACCGAGGTAGCTCTAGGACGTCTTTATTGAGATGAAGCGGCTTTTTGTGTTTTTCGAGCGGTTTGCGATCGAGTGTTTGCTCAAGGGTGTGCTCCGGTTGAGGCTGGTCAGTGGCCGCCACAAAGGGTTCTGGCGTGGGAGCCAAAATCAGTTCTAGCAAGGCTGGAGGAAGCGCTGGGGCCTGGGCGGCGGCTTCTGGGTCGGCGGCTTCTGAGCTATATCGCTCCAGCCAATCGCGGATGTTTTGGAGCTGGTGTTGGTAGGCCAGCGATCGCCGCCGCCACTCTTGCACCTCTGCCTCGGTTTGCCGCAGCAGTCCGGCTTGGTCTGCGATCGTCGTCTGGTAGGCGATGTGCTCGTCGGATTGGGCCTGCTGCTGTTGCCCATCCCGCTGTTTGCGCAACTCGGACTCTTGACGCAGTTGGCTCAGGCCCGATTGCTGACGCAGGCCCTGGAGAATTTGTTTTTCAAGGGACTCGATCGTTCGATGGGCTGTGGCCAAATCCCGTTGGAGCGCCGTGATCACCGTGGTTTGTGATTCTGTCAGACGCCGCTGTTGGTCGAGGGATTGCTGACGCTCATCGAGTTCGGCCTGGAGGGCTTGTCGGTGCGATCGCCGCTGATTCAATTGCGCTTGCAGCTCGAGGACATTGGTTTGGGCCGCCTGTCGCTGCCCGTTCAGACTAATCGCCCAGGTGCGCGCCGCCAGCGCTTGGGCCTCTAGCTCGGCCAAACGTTCCTCAGTCTGGGCCAGGGAATGGGTCAGGGCTTCAATCTTTTTGTCTGTAAACAATTGCCGAGTTTTTTGGGACTGCTGCTCGCGATCGCGCCGACTCTGAAATAGCCTCAATTGCTGTTCCTGGGCCTCGATCAAAGCCTCCAATTCGGTCAAGAGCTGCTCTGGTAGGCGCTCCTGTTGGGCAAGGTTGCGGGCTTGGGTTTGCGATTGGAGCAACACCTGGGCCTGGAGGTCAGCAAGATTGGCCTGCTGGGTCTGGCAATAGGCCTCCACCTGTTGATAGAAGCCATCGACACCGACCCGGACGCCTATAGCCATCGACTCCGGAGCATCGGCAGTAGCATCGGCGACAGGCTCCATCAAGCTGCAATGAGATCCCCCATCCTCGACAGTTCGCTGACAGAGCTGACGCAATGAATCCAATTCTGCCCTAAACCGCTCAAGAACGTGTTCTAACGATTCATCCACAAAAGGTTGCACGTGACGAACGGGAGTGGTTCCCTGATATTCCATTCCCAAACTAGCACGGAGTCTAAGCGTTCGGCGCTGGGGATGTATCAAAAGTTTTCTCTTCTAGACCCCAACGATGCTCTAGCTGAATCTGGCTTTGTTCGCAGCTTTCCTCCAAACGGCGCTGCAAAGACATGACTTTGCGCAGGGTGATCACCATTTCGTGGGCGAGCTGTCGCTGCTCGGGATGCCCGGAGATGGCACGTAATGTTTGTTGCTCTAGAATCTGCAGTGGAACTTCGTAGTGGACGGTGGACGGAATGGGGATCAAACTCACAGCTTTCAAAACCTCAGTGCAAATTGCTGGACTTAAGCATCTCGCTCAACGGACGAAAGTGCGGTACGGGATGACTGGCTGGGGGTGACTGGGTCTATCGCTGCCAGACTAAAAAGACATTAGCTGGGCGAGGGCTTGGCCTGGATCCGGTTGCCGAATCAGGGACTCACCCACCAAGACGGCGGCAGCTCCGGCCTGGGCGACGCGCCGGAGATCGTCGGGCTCATGCATGCCCGACTCGCTGACCACGAGGATATCTTGCAGGCGATCGCCAAATGCTTGCAGCAATTCACACGTAGTCTCCAAGCGGGTCTCGAACGTGGTCAGATCTCGGTTGTTAATCCCGACCAAACGCACGCCCTCTAGCGCCAGCACCCGCTCGAGTTCCGGGGCAGAATGCACCTCAATCAAAGCATTCATTCCCAGGGAGTGGGTGATCTTGAGGAAATATTGCAAATCTTGATCCGAGAGTACGGCGGCAATCAGCAACACCGCATCGGCTCCACAAGTGCGGGCTAAATAGATTTGATAGGGATAAAGCACAAAGTCCTTGCACAGTAGCGGCAGGTCAACCGCCTCGCGAACGCGGGAGAGGTTGTCAAAGCTGCCCTGGAAGAATTTTTGATCCGTGAGCACCGAGAGGCAGGCGGCTCCGTTTTGGGCGTAGGCCTGGGCGATCGCCACCGGGTCAAAGTCTTCCCGGAAAACGCCCCGGCTAGGGGAAGCTTTTTTGATTTCGGCAATTACGCTGGGGGAACTCGCCGCTGATGACCCAGGCTTCTGGCGGACCTTGAGTCCAGCCAAAAAGTCTAGGGGGGCAGGGGCGGACTGAATCCGGCCTTGCAAAACCTGCAGCGAGGTTTTGTCGCGCATTACCGAGACTTCGGTGTCCTTGTGCCAAATAATCTCTTCCAGAATGTTATCGGGCTCGGCGTCGGCCATGCAGGTCTTATAACTCATCTGCGCCACCCGAATCTCGGGATTGGGGGGGCGGCGACGGATTTGCATCAGTGACCGGCTCCTGCGCCAGCGGCGCGCTTAAAGGCTTCGTCCAAAACTTCGGACAGGGTTGGATGGGTATGAACCGAGAAGGCCAATTCGGTCACGGGAACCTTTTGGCTCATAGCATTGGCGGCTTCTTGGATCAAGTCGGCGGCATGGAGGCCAAAAATATGCGCGCCCAGGATCTCGCCGGTGTCCGGACGGAAGATGAGCTTGGCAATGCCATCGGTTTCCCCTTCGGCGATCGCCTTCGCATTCCCCTTGAAATAAGTCCGCACTGACTTGACCTCAAAACCTTCTGCCTTGCCCTGGGCCTGGGCGTCGGGCTCGGTCATGCCCACAAAGCTCACCTCCGGGTGGGTAAAGGCCGCCGCCGGAATCGTGCTGTAGTCCAAGCTGCGGGGCCGTCCGCAGATCGTTTCCACCACGGCCATTCCCTGGGCCGAAGCGGTGTGGGCCAACATCAACTTGCCCGTCGCGTCACCGATCGCCCAAAGATGCGGCACGGTTTCACCATTGGCTTGAACCACACCCAAATGGTCGTTCACTGGCACAAAACCGCGCTTGCCGAGATCCACGCCGAGGGCCTCTAGGCCCATATTTTTGGCGACGGGAATACGGCCCGTGGCAATGAGACAAGCATCGACTTCTAACACTTCGATCACTTGCTGGGTCTTGGCATCGGTCAACTCAATGCGCACGGGCGATCCCGGCGTGATTTTGGTCGCGAAGACGCCTTTGTAGGTTTCGATATCGCGGGGGGTGAGCAAAGTGCGTTCGGCGAGTTTGGCAATATCAGGGTCAAATCCCGGCATCAGCTTATCGAGGGCTTCGATCATCGTGATCTCGCAGCCCAGGGCCGAATACACGTCGGCAAACTCAAGGCCGATGTAGCCACTGCCAATAATCGCAACCCAGTCCGGCAGGCTCTCTAACCGAACCGCATCGTCGCTGGTAAACACGGTTTTGCCGTCTACCTCGGCCCCTGGCGGCACAAAGGGAATCGATCCTGGGGCCAGCAAAATTTCCTTGGCTGTGACGAAACGCTCTCCCGCCTCAGTTTGCCTATCCGGCTTGATGCCAACCTTCTGGATATCGGCCACGCGCCCCCAGCCGTGAATTACCTCCACGCCCAGACGCTTGAGACTGCCGATTAGCCCTTCTCGCTGCTGGGTCACCACCGCGTTGGCATGGTCGGCGATCGCCTGTCGATCAAATTGCACCTCCCCCACCTGAATCCCCAGAGCCTGAAGATGCTTGGCATCACGCAGCTCACGCACCTTCCCTGAGGCCGCCAACAGCGCCTTAGAGGGGATACAACCGCGATTCACACAGGTACCGCCCATCTCCGCTGCTTCGACAATGGCGGTTTTGAGGCCACAGCTCACAGCGTGGAGGGCCGCGCCATGGCCGCCCACGCCCGCGCCAATTATCACCAGATCGTAATCAAATTGACTCACAGTTGACTCCCAGCGGAAATTCCCAAGACAGAAAGATTAAATTCAAAGATTGAATTCTAAAGATTAAATTCTAGCGAACAAACGGTTCAGGATTTGTCGCTCACCCAATCCTCACCCGACCCGCCCCCCCGCTGCCGCTGGGCCTCATAAAGAATCACCGCCAGGGAAATCGCCACATTCAGGGATTCGACCGCGCGCGCCAGGGGAATTTTGATCGAAGCGGTGGCGATCGCCGCAATCTCCTCCGACAACCCAGCGCCCTCGTTGCCCAACACAATCAAACTCGGCTGACGCCAATCCATCGCCCAGTGGGTTTGGGTGGCAGTGGGCAGCGTCGCCACAATTTGAACGCCCTGGCCCTGGGCGGCCCGCAGCGTCTCGCCGAGGTTGGGGGCGATCGCCATCGGCAGCCGAAACCACTGGCCCGCAGAAGCGCGCAACACCTTGGGATGATCAAAAGAAACACTATCTTCGCTCAGCCAAAACCCATCGGCCCCCGCCGCCGCCGCCGTGCGAATCATCGTACCGAGGTTGCCGGGATCTTGTAGCGTTTCGACGGCCACTCCCAACCGGCAGGGCAACGCCGCAAGGCGGGGGGGCTGCCGAGATGCAGTGGCAATAATGCCATCGGGGGCCTGGGTGGTGGCGATCACCTCTAGCACCGTCTCACTCACCGCGACCAGCGCTGGGCTAGGGGGGCGATCGCCGCCGCCAGCTGCGGGTGCCGAATCTGCCAACTGGGCGTGTAACAGACCACATCCAACGAAAAACCCGCACGTAATGCCTCGTCTAACAGGTGGGTTCCCTCGAGCAACAGTTGCCCAGCCAGACGACGGCCTCGGCGATCGTGCAACAACCGCAGCTGCTTGACCAATGGATTACGCCGACTGGTTAAAATCTCTAACTCGGCGACCATTTAGCTCGGCGACCATTTGGCTCAACGACTATTCTGCCTAGGCAATTTTGGAATGCGGAACCCGGGACTTGAACCCGGAAGTCTGTGAGGACACTAGTACCTGAAACTAGCGCGTCTACCAATTCCGCCAGTCCCGCATATTTTGTTTTGACTTTACCCGACGCTTTTAGCGCCTTTCCAATCTTTCAGCAGTTGTGAGCATTCGTCAATATAATTTTCCAATTATTTTTATCATCGTCAATACAGTTAGACCTCTTGCACAAACCCTCACCCACCGGGGGTGAGGGACTTTAAATCCGGCTCCCCTTCTCCCATTTTGGGAGTAAGGGGCTGGGGGATGAGGGGGCTGTTTTTTTCGTGAAAGAAGCCCTCAGCATACCAATCCAGCCTTGCCGCAACCCCAGCTCAAATGGCTCACAAACCGATTAAAAGTAGCCTACAGAACTCTATTTCCTCAAAAACGAAGGCTAGAGTGGTTGAACGCCCTCGGGACTTTGCCTCGGCAGCAAACTTTTCCAGAGTTTGCATCGGGTTTCTACCAAAACACATCATTTTAGGCTGTATGATTTCAGCCAAAGATGTGTTGTCGCTTCAAGAATCTACTGGGACTCCCGTAGGATTCGGCCCGGACTCTGATAGCTCAACACTCGTTCCCACTGCTGATTTAGGAGGATAGGATCATTACTGTAGCTGTTAAGACGCCTTCTCAGGCCGTTGTCAAGGAAGATCGCTCCGCCCTTGAAATTTTGGGAGGCTGCTCCCTTCAAGGCGAGGTCACCATCAGTGGTGCGAAGAATTCGGCTCTAGTCATTATGGCCGGAACGCTCCTGTCCGCCGATGATTGCCGCATTACCAATGTCCCGAAGCTCGCGGATATTGGCAACATGGCCGAGATTCTCAAGGCGCTCGGTGTCAATCTCAAGCACGAGGGCCACGTCTTAGAAATTAACGCCAGCGGCATTGGCCATTCCGAGGCTCCCTACGAACTCGTGAGCCGATTACGGGCCAGCTTTTTTGCCATTGGTCCACTGCTCTCTCGCCTCGGAGAAGTCAAAATTCCCTTGCCAGGAGGCTGCGCCATCGGTGCGCGTCCGGTGGAGTTGCACGTGCGCGGTCTTCAGGCCATGGGGGCGACTGTCCAAATTGAGCATGGAATTGTCAAGGCTGCGGTCCAGGGCCGCAGTCGGCGTCTTAAGGGTGCCAAAATTTACCTCGACTGCCCAAGTGTCGGCGCGACGGAGACGCTAATGATGGCGGCGACGTTGGCAGATGGCGAAACGATTATCGAGAATGCGGCCCAGGAGCCAGAAGTGGTGGATTTGGCCAACTTCTGCTGCGCCATGGGGGCCAAAATAACCGGCGCAGGCACCAATACGATTGTCATTCAGGGTGTAGAGAAGTTGCACGGTGCCCAGTGGCGGATTATTCCCGATCGCATTGAGGCGGGTACGTTTTGGTGGCAGGTGCCATTACCCGTTCTGAGCTCAGTTTGCGTTCCGTGGTGCCAGAGCATATGACAGCGGTGCTGGCCAAACTGACAGCGGTGGGATGCCGAATTGTTAGGGAGGGGGATTCTGGATTGCGAATTTTTCCGGGTGATACCTACAAGGCAACCGACCTCAAAACCATGCCATTTCCGGGCTTTCCCACGGATATGCAAGCGCAGTTTATGGCCTTGCTCACCCTGGCCGAGGGCAATAGCATCATTACGGAAATGATGTTTGAGAACCGTTTGCAGCATGTGGCGGAGCTGCAGCGTATGGGAGCGAATATCAAGACCAAGGGCAACATGGCGATCGTTGGTGGGATGCCCTTTTTGTCGGGGGCACCGGTGATGGCAACGGATTTGCGGGCTTCGGCGGCGTTGGTGCTAGCGGGGCTGGCGGCCCAAGGCAAGACAACGGTGCAACAGCTGCGCCACCTGGATCGGGGCTATGAGCAGCTGGATGAGAAGTTGCGTGGTCTGGGGGCCAAAATCGAACGGATTGAGATGTTGGACAGCTAGAGGGATCTGCCGAAGCTGAATCGGTGAGCTGTTCAGGAAAAAAGGGAGCGTTTGGGGGATGCCCAGGTGCTCCCTTTCTCGGCGGGGCTTTTGCGAGGCCGCCGGCCTTTAGTCTTGGATGATGGCGATCGCCGATCCTTCGAAGTCGCCACATACGTCCCCTTAGCGTATTGGTCTAGATGATGGAAAATCGCAAAGGGTGAAGTGGTACGACAGCTAAAAAACTCCACCGCAGCAGTGCCGTCGGGATTGGTCTTGACTTTGGAGGCGAAGCTTTTGGGACGCGTGTTCTTCCAGCGCCAGTTGACCTGAGCTGGCACCGTCTCAATCAGCTGATGTTGTCCCCACTGGCGGTCTTTGCCGACTGCGCCAAACGCCTGAATCTCTCGGCACAAAATCGAAGCGACGATGTAGGACATGGGAGAGCGATCGCCCTCCAGCGCCAACATCGTATGGCTGAGCGAACCCTCGGGAAACGGCGGGTAATGCCACTCGGCATCTTCGGACAGTGCCGATTCTAAAAACTCCGTTGTGCTGCTTGCTTCTGGCACGGCGCAGATGTGGCCCACCCCCCCGCCGTCTGGCGTGCGCAGCAAATAGGGCACCAGTCGCAACCCCGGCTTGACCCGCAGTCCCTTGAGCTGCAACAGCGCGGCACCAGGGTTCACCGAGCTCACAAACCAACGCCCGTCTGCATTCGGATCTGCCTCACAGGTCGAGGCAGGGGCAGGCACCCGAAAGATATTCCCCAAATCTCCCAGGGTCATCGGCGCAGCCATAACCGGCACCTTTTGATATTCGACACAGGGCGAGTTCTCCATCTGGGGCACCGCTAGGGCCGTGCGAATATGCTGCTGAATTTGTTTCAGGGAGGTCAGCGGAACTTTTTGCGTGGCCATGGGGTCAGTCGGGCTCTGGGGGTGGACGCTGTCCATCAGTATGCCCCAACGGAATATAACCCACTCCATCAATTTGCGTCAGGGCTGCGTCAGGCTCGCTTTGGGTCGCCGAGACTTTTTCGCTGGGGAAGGATTGCTGGGAATTCTGGCTGGAGACTATAATCCCAGTATTGCAAAGCTCTTTTGATTAATTCATCCATGACTAACCCAGTCCTCCAATCTTTCTACATTGGACGCGCCCTTGCAGAAGGAGTCAAAGAGCAGGTTGAGAAAACGGTGGCCAATGCCCTGAGCGAAGTGGGTAAGTTTGATGCCGAGCAGCGCGAGCGGCTCCGTGTTTTTTCTGAGCAGGTGATGGCTCGGGCACAGCAAGAAGGAGGGAGCCCGACCGTCACTTCCTCCTCTTCCGCCGATGATCTTCAAGAAAGTATTGACGATCTGCGGGCCGAGGTGGCGTTGCTGCGCTCCAAGCTCCAAGAGTATCGTAACCAGCAGTCTTAATTTTGTTCGGTTACACTTGCTGAGCCCGCCTATTTTGCTGCAATGAGTTCCGGCGTTTCCGAGCGTTATCTCAATCCGGTCACCCCCCGACACGGCCGTCTGATCCGGTTGAAGCGGGCAAGGCGAGTTCCTATCGTTGGAATCGTGGTGATTATTCTCCCCGGCGTCGCTTCGTCGAAATCTGGGGGTTTGTTTTGCTGCTGATGGGACGGCTTTGGCGAGATGGCAAAGACTGGTCCTATGTGGGTGGCGTGACCGAGGCAAAGAAGACGGCTCGACGACGGGCGATCGCCATCTGGCTCCGAGAATCCTTCCTGAACCTAGGGCCAACCTTTATCAAAGTCGGGCAACTGTTCTCCACCCGAGCAGACCTGTTTCCAGCGGAATACGTCGAAGAGCTCTCCAAGCTTCAAGATCGCGTTCCGGCCTTCCCGTTCTCGGATGTGAGGCAGATTATCCAAGCTGATCTGGGCAAGGACTTGCAGGCGCTGTTTCGGCAGATGGATCCGACGCCCATTGCCGCTGCCAGTCTCGGTCAGGTGCACAAGGCCCAGCTCCACTCTGGCGAAGAGGTCGCAGTCAAGATTCAGCGCAATGGCCTCCGGCGGCTGTTTGAAATTGACATCAAAATTTTGCGCGGCATTACCCAATACTTTCAGCAACATCCGCGCTGGGGCAAAGGCCGAGACTGGATCGGCATTTACGAAGAATGTAGCCGTATTCTCTGGGAGGAGATTGACTACCTGAACGAAGGCCGCAATGCGGATGGCTTTCGGCGTAATTTTCGTGACCATGCCTGGGTGAAGGTGCCTCGGGTGTACTGGCGTTACTCCTCGCCTCGGGTTTTGACCCTGGAATATTTGCCGGGGATTAAGATTAGCCACTACGAAGCGCTAGAAGCCGCCGGACTCGATCGTAAGTTGCTCGCTCGCCAGGGCGCTGAAGCCTACCTGCGCCAAATCCTTAACTACGGCCTGTTCCACGCCGATCCCCACCCCGGCAACCTGGCCGTAAGCCCCGATGGGGCGCTGATTTTCTACGACTTTGGCATGATGGGGCGCATTCGCCTTGATGTTCGCGAAAAGCTGCTGGGAACCTTTTTTGGCGTGGCCCAAAAAGATGCAGGCCAGGTGGTCAACTCCCTGATCGAGCTGGGGGCACTGGTGCCGACGGGAGACATGGGGCCGGTGCGGCGATCGATCCAGTACATGCTGGACAATTTTATGGACAAGCCGTTTGAGAACCAATCGGTGGATGCCATCGGCGACGATCTCTACGAAATTGCCTATGGTCAGCCCTTTCGCTTTCCGGCAACCTTTACCTTTGTCATGCGAGCTTTTTCAACCCTGGAAGGGGTTGGCAAAGGACTCGATCCCGAGTTTAACTTTATGGAAGTGGCCAAACCTTTTGCGCTTGACATTATGACCAACGGAAATTCGACCAGTTCAGGATTCCTTGACGAGTTGGGGCGTCAGGCAGCCCAGGTGGGTACCACGGCCTTCGGTCTGCCTCGTCGCATTGAGGATACGCTCGACAAACTCGATCAGGGTGATTTGCGGGTGCGGGTGCGATCGCTCGAAAGCGATCGCTCATGCGTCGTCTGGGCAGCATTCAAATGGGAACCAGCTATGCCGTTCTCCTCGGTGCATTCACGGTCTCGGCTTCAATTTTGCTGGTCTATGATAAGCTGCCTTTTGCAGTGCTTTTATTGTTAGCAGCGTTGGTGGTCGGTATAGCCTTTGTCCGGCTCATGCTGCGTCTGAATCGTATGGACCGTCTGTAGGCGTCTGGAATCTAGAGAGGATCGCTGGCTGATGAAGCTGTTTTTTGATGGTGCAACTGATACCGGGCTTGTCCGTTCGGCAAATCAGGATGCCTATTACCTTGATCCTGAGGGTCGATTTTTTATCGTGGCGGATGGAATGGGAGGCCACGCGGGCGGTGAAGAGGCGAGCCGTTTGGCGACGGATGCGATTCGAGTCCACCTAGAGTCTCGCTGGCTCAGCGCTGACAGTTCGGCAGAACTGCTGAAGGCCGCGCTGCTCAAAGCTAATGGTGCCATTATTCAGGATCAACTGAATCATCCTCAGCGTTCCGATATGGGAACCACAGCCGTGACAGTGATTTTCCGATCGGCTCAATCTGAAAGCGCTGAGCGAGCCAGCGCTGAATCAGCAAGTACCGAACCTGAAAGTACCGAACCTGAAAGTACCGAACCTGAAAGTACTCAACCTGAAAGTATCGAACCTAAGGATATTGAACTCAAAAATACTGAACCCGAGAGTGCCAAAGCTGAAAGTACTAAACCCAAAAACGCTCTGACGCAAACCGCAGCCCCCCCTAAACCTCCCCTCGAGCCCTGGTGTGCCCACGTGGGTGACTCTCGTCTGTACCGGCTGCGAGGGGCAACGCTAGAGCAAATTACGGAAGACCACACCTGGGTGAATAAGGCGAGCAAACTGGGGGTGATTACCGTGGATCAGGTCAAAACCCATCCCTGGCGGCATGTGCTGTCCCAATGCTTGGGGCGTCCTGACCTCAATGAAATCAGCGTTCAGCCGATCGAATTTCGCTTAGGCGATCGCCTGCTCATGTGTAGCGATGGTCTCACAGAGGAAGTCTCGGATCACCTGATTGCCGAACTGCTCAAGACCACCCGAGCCTGCGAGAAAGTCACGCTGAAGCTGATTGACTCGGCCAAAGACAACGGTGGCCGTGACAATATCACCGTGATTGTGATTGCAACGGATTTGCAAGAGCCAGAGGCTTAGATTTGGGGCGTTAGATCTGGGCTCATTCCTCTGATCGGTTGGGGTTAGCGTCTAACATGAACAAAGGGGTTTGAATGAGGACGCGGACAGGGAGTTTACCATGCGCATTGCTGACAACATTACCCAGCTGATTGGCCAAACACCGCTTGTACGGCTGAGCCGCATTCCCGCTGCAGAAAACTGTGTTGCCCAGATTGTGGTCAAGCTCGAGAGTATGAATCCTTCGGCATCCGTCAAAGATCGCATTGGCATCAATATGATCGAACAGGCGGAGCGCGAAGGGCTGATTACGCCGGGTAAGACTACGCTGGTGGAGCCGACGTCGGGCAATACGGGCATTGCGCTGGCCATGGCAGCGGCGGCGAAGGGGTATCGGTTGATTTTGACCATGCCGGATACGATGAGCGCTGAGCGGCGAGCAATGCTGCAGGCCTACGGTGCAGAGCTAGAGCTGACTTCCGGCAGTGCGGGTATGGCGGGCTGTATCCAGCGAGCCCAGGCCATTGTCGAAAGCCACAACGATGCCTACATGCTGCAACAGTTTCAAAATCCGGCGAATCCCCAAATTCATCGGGAGACGACGGCGGAGGAAATTTGGCAGGATACGGATGGCCAGGTGGACTTTTTAGTGGCAGGGGTGGGGACTGGGGGAACCATTACCGGGGTGACAGAGGTGCTGAAGGCGCGGAAGCCTGGGTTTCGAGCGATCGCCGTCGAGCCCACCAACAGTCCCGTCCTCTCGGGAGGCCGCCCCGGCTCCCACAAGATCCAGGGGATTGGCGCGGGCTTTATCCCGGCGGTGTTGCGGACGGAGTTGATTGACGAAGTGATGACAGTGAGCGATGAGGAGGCGATCGCCTACGGTCGTCGGCTAGCTCGCGAGGAGGGGTTGCTCTCTGGCATTTCGACGGGGGCGGCGCTCTGTGCTGCGATTCGAGTTGGGCAGCGACCCGAAAATCGAGACAAGCTGATCGTTGTGATTCAGCCGAGTTTTGGCGAGCGCTATCTGAGTACGCCGCTGTTCCAAGAGCCGGGAATGGCACTGCCGGAGGCGATGCGAAGCTCCTCCTCCTAGGGGCTGGTGGGGCTCGAAGGGCTGCGGGGCTAGGCTATCGTTTCGGCGAAGGTGGGGACAAACAGCAGTTCGCCTAGGCAAAATTTCTGAGGGGAACGGGAATGGAGCATTATTATTTGTTGCGATCGCGTCAAAATGGCGATTACGTTGCAGCCCGCATGGCAGCCCAACCGCAGGAAGAAAAAAGGCTGGATGAGCGAGAGCAACGCTATCTGCTGCTGTTTCGGGCAGACCATGAAGCCTTTCTGTATCTTAATACCCATGCAGGGGATGTGAGCAAGCACTTTGCGGTGGAAATGAGTTCCCTCAGACAAATTAAACTCACGCTGGAGCGTTTAGGCTTTACAGGCGTCGGTTTTGTTTCCGATGCGTTGCTCCCCCAGGTTGATTTTATGGAGAGCCGATTGTTGTAGCGCCGGTTGTAGCGCCGGAGGATGAGTGTTCAATCGAAGCATTAGCGGTGTGTTGATTAGTTTTGGTTTTGTGAATTCCTATCTCTGTTTTTGAACCTATGTCTGCACCCGAGCCTAGTCAATCCCAGCCGTTTGAATTCCAACTGCCTGAATCGCAAGTGCCTGAATCCCCAGGGCTTGAGCCTGACCTGGCGATCGCCCAAACTTCCTCTCCTCCCATTTCCCTCCAGCAGCAGCATCTTCCCAGCTGGCGCTTTTGGCTGCCGTTGCTGTTGCAACTGGGCATCATTTTGCCAGTACCTCTGCGCAATGCCTACGTCGCAGTTGCAGGTGAAACGATTGTGCTCGAAACCCTAGCCATCGATCCTTACGATATCTTTCGAGGCTATTCCCAAACCCTAGCCTATAAGATTTCTGACTCCGATACCTTTGAAAAATTGCCGGGATACGAAATCGTCGAACGGCTGGAAAATCAGCTTGGGGACGATCCTGCAGAGCTGGATGCAGCCAATCGCCCCAACGTTCTCAAAACCGAAACATTCTACGTGCTGCTAGCCGCGCCCAAAGCTGATCTCAACGCTAATACTCCAAATTCCCAAACTCAGACCTCGCCACCCGTGTGGCAGCCGGTCGGCATTGTACGCGATCGCCCTCCCACGCTACCTGCGGGGCAAATTGCCCTCCGAGCCAGTAGCAACGGCAACGCCATTCTCTACAATCTAGAACGCTACTACATGCCTGAAGATCGGCGAGATCAGATCAATCAGACCGTGCAGGAACTCCAGAGCCGCGAGATTGGCGAGGTGAAGGTGGAAGCCAAGGTCGATCGCTTTGGTAAGGCCATTCCAGTGAGTTTGTGGCTGGGCGATCGCCAATACCAGTTTTAGCACCGCAGCCGTTCACCTCACATCGAAGCCCAGGCTCCCATCCTGCAACCTTGCAGCGCCAGGATAGGCAGCGCTAGGATAGGCAAAGGATGGCCCACCCAACCATTCTGTTACCCACCCTCATCCTGCCTGTGCTCGCCGATGGATCTCGCCGAAAGTCTGAGCATGGCGGTCAAAACCCTGACCGCGAACAAACTCCGCAGCACCCTAACCATGCTCGGCATTATCATTGGCAATGCCTCGGTGATCTCGATGATTGGTGTCGGCCAAGGAGCCCAGCGGTTGGCGTCGGAGCAGTTTGAATCCCTGGGGCCAAATGTGTTGTTCATTGTGCCAGGGACGCGGGAAGCTCGACGCACCACGTTTGATATCCCCAAGACCCTAGTGCTCGACGATGCTGAGGCGATCGCCCAGCAAGTGCCTTCGATTGAGGCCGTCGCCCCCCAGATCTCCAGCCAATACCTGATTAGCTATCGCGGCAACAACGCCTCTAGCACCACCATTGGTGCAACACCCTCCTTTTTGGTGGTGCGTAGCTTTGTGGTCGAGAAGGGGCGATTTATCACCGACGATGACCTCAAGCGCACCACCCGAGTTGCCGCCCTGGGTGCCGAGCTGGCCCAAAAGCTCTTTGGCAATGAAGACCCCCTCGGGAAGCAGGTGCGGGTACGCAATGTTTCCTTCGAAGTGGTGGGGATCATGAAGGAAAAGGGCTCGTTTTTGGGACAAAACCAGGATGATGCGATCTATTTACCCCTGACCACAATGGCCAACCAACTGATTGGCCGCACCTCGCCCTACGGCACCGAAGTCTCATTTATTGCGGTATCCGCCAAGAACGAAGGCAGTATTAACGCCGCCAAATTTCAAACGGAAAACCTGCTGCGACTGCGCCATAACATCACCGATCAAGGGGATGACTTTGCGGTGGATACCCAGAAGGATATTTTGTCCCTTGTGGGCACGATTACGGGGGCGCTGACCTTGATGCTGGCGGCGATCGCCGCCATTTCCCTCCTCGTCGGCGGCATCGGCATCATGAATATCATGCTGGTCTCCGTATCCGAGCGCACCCAAGAAATTGGCCTGCGCAAGGCGATCGGTGCAACCCGACAGGACATTTTGGTTCAGTTCATCATCGAAGCGGTGATTCTCTCAGCAGCGGGCGGTGCCCTGGGCACGGCGCTGGGCGTAAGCGGCGTGCTGCTCGTCGGTGCCTTCTCGCCTCTCAAGGCGACGGTCTCTCCAGCCGCGATTATCATGGCGGTGAGCGTTTCCGGCGGCATCGGCCTGGGGTTTGGCGTGTTACCCGCGCGTCAGGCGGCCAAGCTCGATCCGATTGTGGCCCTGCGCAGTATCTAATGGTATTTGGGTCAACGCACCCTTTAGCTCAATAGATGCGGTGGCGTTGCTGACTTATGGGATGTTTGCCGTAGTGTCATAGGGCTTCTGATGCAGGGGATGGGTTTGCCACACCGAAGGTGATGTAAACCCATCTAAAGCTTGATCCTTTTCGTGGTTTCATCACTTCTTTTAGGGTAAGCCTCACTCGTGCTTTTTGGAGTCTTCCGAGATGATGAATAGGTCGAAGGGAGATACACCAAATGAAGTCCTTACTCCAGCCTCTGTACGCAGTATATCGCGCCATTTTGAAGCATCCCAAATATCGTTGGATTGCGATCGCCGCCAGTTTTTTCTATCTTGTAAGTCCAGTAGACTTCATAACAGATTTTATGCCGATTATCGGCTGGATTGATGATGGCATGGTTGCCACATTGTTAGTGACTGAAATTTCGCAGATTCTGCTGGAGAAGCGCAAGCAGCGCCAGGAAACGACCGCTCCTGAAGACGCAGAAATTATTGCCATTTGATTTGAAGAAATTAAGCCAAGAGCATAATCCAGGAGCATGAACATGAACCCCAATAATGTCGAGAGCAATACCGAGACCATCACCGTCTCAGCTGAAACCGTAGAAGCAGAGCCGAGTCCCTCGGTAAAGGCCCAGATTGCAGATCACGTTGACCAAGCCAAGGCCGAAGGTCAGGCACGAGTCCAGCGCATCCAAGATATCTTGAGGACAGCTTTTGCAGATACATTGTCTGAGCTGAAGGGAGGATCTCGTCAAGTCTGGAACATTTCCAAAGACTCGATCGCCACAGTGCTTAAAATTGAAACATCTGAACTCAAACAGCCTGAAATCAAGACACCTAAAACTGAAATTCCGGTCGTAGATGCGAGCGTTGATGTCGGTGTTCATGCAGACCCAAATATCGAAACCCAGGTTGTCGATCCGTTTTGGCAAACGGTCTTGAATTCGATCAAGACCAAGGCCCAGGTTTATCTCAAGCAAGAGTATGGGCGTCTGCCCGATCGCCTCAGCCCACTCCAAGAGAAGGCCGCCCGCTGGGATAGGGAATTGGGCAAGAAGTATGGCGATCGCTACACTTCCACCAAACGAACCAGCCAAAACGTCGCTAAGCAAGTCTTTGCCAAGGCTGCCGACTGGTATCGCAACGCAACGCAAAACAGCGAAACGCCCCAATCCACCCCCCTGGATCGTCGGCAGATCGAAATTGAGCTCGTGGCCACGGATGCGGGAGAAAAGTTGGCCCAGAAGGAAAATCAGATCAAACAGCAGCTCAAGGAGACCGTGAAGTCTGTGCTAAAGGTTCGCTGAGCTACAAAGCTCAGGCCACTGCTCAGGCAGCTTTGAGATCGCGACGACGACGCCCGACAAATCCAACCAGGGCCAAGAAACTTGCGATCGCTCCCCCCGCTTCCGGTACCGCCTGGGGCGGCTGAGGTTGGCTGGCCTCCAAGGCCAACAGGGCCTGAGCCGCGATAATTTGATGGCCCTTGGTTGTCGGATGTAAATCATCCCAGAACAGCGAGGTTTCACCACAGGCCGCCAGGGTTGCCGGATCGGAGATGGTGTTGTCTGCAAGTTGAGCTAACGTAAAACAGGGCACATCGGCTTGGGTAAAGCCAAAAGCCCCAGGGTTCTGTTGAACTTGAGTAAAAACGGTGGCGACATCAAAGGGAACAACCTGAATGTCGCGGTGGGCGAGCTCAAATTGATTCAGCACCGTCGTCAGCCCCTGGTTATGGGCTGCGGTCAGAGCACTTAGGGCATCTGGCGCAATGGCTTGGCCCAGGGGTATGTTGCCGAGGTCGGGTAAATTGGCCACGAGGAAATTGCGCGCACCGCTGGCATACAGGTCGTTCAAAGCATTGCTGATATTCGTCAAGGGAATCTGCGGATTGGTTTGGCCGCCACCGAGATAATCATTCGCCCCGGCCCAATAGATGTAGAGCGCATCCTCTGTTGCACTCGGCCCAGCGGCATTGATAAAGCTTTGATAGGCCCCTAACTCGGTGGCGACACCGGGCAGCGCAGGGCTTCCGGCGGGCTTGAGCGGGTTGTCATCGTTGGAATTGGTGTCGTCGGTGTTGGCTCCGGCGATCGCAAAGTTAATTCCCTGACTCGCCGACAGTGGATTCGCCTGAGCCGCCAAAATCCGCGCGGGCGAGAGGCCTAACTCATCGGCCAAGTACTCAACCCAAACGGGGCCATTGCTCGTACGACCGTCTACGTAGGGCGGGGGTGGGAATGTTCCTGCCGAAAGATCAAACAAGTTGCCGGGGTCCGAAAGGCTGTCCCCAAACACGTAGAGGCGATCGAAATTCAGTGAAGCGGCTTCGCTGGGCAAGGCGGGGACGAGCAGCAGAACCGTCAAGCCAGTCAAAAGGGCAGGGGCTGATTTCATGGGGAAGAACCTGCGGGGGCAGGCGAGAAAAGGGGGCGTTCAGACATGCGGGATATGCGGGACATACGAGTCTTGGCCGATTCAACACGGCAGGGAAATTCATCCGATTCTAATGAAAGTCTGGGGGGTGCGTCGAGGATGTTTGTGTTAAGTTCTTTGTCTCCCAAGGCAAGCAGCATTGGCGGCTGAATAATTTTCACCATTGGGAATCATGACGTAGGCATCGGATTCACCGGGATTGCAGCGATCGCGGGTCACCACCCAGTTTGGATTAAGCCACTTCAAGTCAGCAATATCGGTTTGGAAATAGTCGCGATCGGCCTGGCAGGAATTGGCTGGGAGCTAGGGCTTAATCAGCTTGATGATCTCCTTAAGGGCAATCACCATCCATAACAGGCAGCTAATCGTCAGTGCTGTAATGCCATCCCAATCCAGCAGCTCCTCTAGGGCTTGGTAATGAACGGAAACATTCATCAGCACTTTGAGCAAGGCAACAACGCCTGCCAGTGAGAACCCGGCAGTGAGAATAATTTTTTCGTCTGTCAGCCCTGTCGCTCGACGTTGCTGATGAGCAAAGGCAGAGACCACAACAACTGCAAGGAACCAGAAAAACCAGTAAAGACGGGGAGACAAGACGCGATGACCTAAGGGTTACGATTGGAGTGAGTTGTTTTAGGCGCAACATAGAAGCCCGCCCAGCAGCCGACGATCGCGCCCAGCAACGCGCCCAGGAGTTGACTTACGCCACCCCCAAAGAGTTGGACAACAGCGCCGCCTAAAAAGGCTCCACCGGCGGCCATGATGGCGATGCGATCGAAGTTTTCCCAAGCAGATGCTTTGGCGGAGCCACGCTGCCGCTGCGCCAAACGATGCACATCTTGTTGCCTGGAATCAAGGCTCGGCTCGGCTTCCAGATGCGTGCTGTCGCTGGGGCTGGGTTGGGGGACGACGATGGGCTGAGGCACAACCGCTTGTGGCGCGTTCTGTTCGGGACTGTTTCCGTTAGATTGCATCGAGCTAGATTGCGTCGAGCGGTTGGCTTCGCCAAGCGCCGAAGGGTTGCCGATCTGCGGGGCGTCTAAGGTCTTTTCGGGGGCTCTTTCGAGGCCTACTTCGGGGGCGTATAGGCGCTTGTTGCGATCGCCTGACTCACGCCGCAGCATGTTCCGCGCGGTGCGATAGCAGGCCTGAAGCTGGGGGTGCGTTTGGGCGATCGCGCTCAATTCCCCAGCTTGACTTTCTAAATCATTTTCCAAGGCCCAAATATCCCCAGGCAGCTCAACGTTTTCTTCGCGGCAGATTTCGAGGGCGATCGCAAAGGCCTCAACGGCGAGTTGTTCGAGGGGGGTAAGGGATGACATGGTTTAGGCTCCGAATCCCGTGAACATGAACCAACATTTAGATTGCGTTTCTATTTTCATCATCATAAGGCTCACCGCTTAACACGAATCATCCAGGTGAAACCACGAGGGGAGCAACTTCCGCACCGAGCCGGAGAAAGTCTTTGGCGTTGAGCGTCAGCAGTCGGCTCGCCCCGGCCTTGAGGGCGGCTTGGGCGATGAGGGCATCAAAGACAATGCCCCCCGTCAACTGAAGATTCACAAGACGATGAATGGCAGCCTCGTAATCTTGGGGCTCCAAAACAATCTTTTCTAGGATTTGAAGGTTACCGAGGAGTGCGTTGACCTCCCTGGGCTGGAGTTTGGGTATTCGGGGAAGACGAGTGAGCACAGAGTAAAGCTCGGCCAGAGTGTGCGTTGAGACAAAACCCAGGGTGGTGGCGTTGTGCACTTTTTCTAGCCAGCTCAGGCAAAAGATGTGTTGGGGATGATCTTCAAGGAGCGCAGCAACTAGGGTAGAAGTATCAAAGAGTGTTCTCATGATTCAGCGATACCCAGCCCCATTAGGGTATTTAAGCGGCTGTCGCGATCGCCTTGCACGAGATGATCCCAGTCGGCATTGGCCTGATGAACTGCTCTCACGACCCAGAATGCGCCAACCCGTTTCAGGTTGCGCAGGTCTCCTTCTGAGGGGTTTGTCGGGGTTTGGGTCTGGACGATTGGGGCTGGGACGGTTTGCCTGGGGGCTGCATCGCTCCGGGGTAGGAACCTGTCACCGTCGCCCGAAGCTCGTCTCAACACGTTTCTGGCATTGCGATAAAACGCGTTGAACTGGGGGTGTGTTTGGGCGATCGCACCCAATTCCCCCACATGCTGCTCTAAGTTATTTTTCAACACCCTGATTTCCTCGGGCAGCTCAATGCCTTCCTCGTGACACGTGTCTAGGGCTGCTGCGAAGGCGTTCAAAGCGAGTTGTTCGAGCGGACTAAGGGATGACATGGTTTAGGTTCCGAGCCCCGCGAGCGTAAACGCGGCCCAGTAATAGGGGTGATCGTAACGGATCCGTGCTGGCTCCATTGTATCAAGGTCGTCCCGTTCCTCCGTCAGGAATTCCCGCACATTTGCCGGTACATCGAGGCTGAGCCAGCGATCGTAGCGGGTTTTGAGTTGGGCCACGGTGAGGGTCCGCAGGGTTTGGCGGCTGTGGTGCAGGGCTGCGATCGGCCCGAGATCAAGCTGGTCATAGAATTCAGCCATAAAGACCATGCTGGCCGCAGATTCCACGGTCCAGAGCGTACTGAGGACGTGGGGAATGCCTTGGGCCAGGAAGGCACTGGTGAGGCCGACGTATTCGGCGGTGATGGTTTGGTTGCCAGTCAGGGCGCTTTCGCAGCTGGCCAGGGTGACGAGGCTGTAGGTGTTCAGCGAAATTTGGCGCAGGTCTTGGACGGTGAGGGTGTCGTGACCTTTGAGGGCAAGGGCGGATTGTTTGGGGTCGTCGAAGTTGTAGCCAGCGTGGCCGTTGAAGTGGAGGATTTGGTGGGGTTGCCCGAGGACTTCGCTGACGTGGGCGGCTGTGGCTTCGGGAGCAGGAATCGTTTTAACGGTATGGGTGGTGCTGAGGAGCTGGTTGATCAGGTGGGTTTCGGCCTCGGCGTGGTACAGCGCACCCAAACCATCGTGGTCGGGCGCACTAATCGTCAAAGCCATCCGTAGGGACGAACCGCCATTCGTTTGGCTCTTGGTTTGACCCAGGCCCGACGGGCGCAGGGTTTGGCCAAGCCGAATGCTGGGCAGAACGGTGGTTTGGTATTCGGGAAAAGCGTGGTGGAGCGGCAAGCGATGCAAGTCACGGTGGGGGACGAGGGTGAGATGGGTGATTTCGGCGGGAAGGCGGGCTTTGAGCGCGTCGAGTTGGAGGATTTGGGCGAGGCGGTTGAGTTTGTTCGGGAGCTCAGCGTACCAGACCGATTTTTTCGGGTTGCTGGTTTGGGTTTTGCTTTTGCTTTTGTCGATGTGGGCTACGTAGTTTTGGTTCCAGGTTTGGAGCCAGCCTTCGAGTTCGGTGATTTGTTTGAGGGCGGTTTGGGTGTCGGGGGCATGGAGGATTTGGAGGTCGATATCTCTTTCGGCTCCGGCCCCGGCGGGCGAGGGAAGCAGGAGGAAGGTGGTGAGGGCGTTGGGGCTTTGGTGCCAGTAGAGGATGGCTTGGTGGGGTTGGAGTTGGAGTTGGGGGGCGTTGGTTTGGGCGTTGGTTTGGGCTTCGGCCAGGAGCCAGGTTATGAGGGCGTTTTTGTCGGTTTCGGCGGTTTCGAGGGCGGCTAGGTTTTTGCCTTGGCGAATGAGGAGATCGACGGTGAGTTGGTTGAAGTTGGGCAGGGTGCGGGCTAGGCGGTTGCGCTGGTCTTCGGTTGTGGCGGCATCTAGAATTCGAGCACGCAGGGCGGTGCCTTGGCGCAGGAGGGCGAAGATGGGTTCGTCGTGGGGGAGGCCGAGGGCGAGGTGGGTGGTGATCAGGCTTTGGAGGCTTTTTAGCTCGTCTTGGAGGTGGCCTGTTGCTCGGAAAATTTGGCTGGCCTGATCGTAAGCATCGCGGGCGGCGCGCCAGTAGGGGCGGGGGCTGGCTTGAAGGTTGGCGTGGTTCCAGTGGGCGTTGCCGAGTTGGTGTTGCAAGAAGGCGTGGCCGTAGGTGGGGGCGGGGCATTGGTGCAGTCCTTCTTGGAGGCTGGCGAGTTGGCCGGGGTAGCCGCGTTGGTTTAGGTGAGGATTTTTGAAGCGGAGG
>JAAUOP010000186.1 GCA_012034805.1 Synechococcales cyanobacterium CRU_2_2
GGATTTCCTCATCGAATTTGTCGGGGAATTTGCTCTACAACTTAGGCGATCGCTCTACAGCACTGAGCTCAGCGGCGAGTTGAAACCCCAACTGGCAACTGCCGCACCCCAAATCAGCGAAGATGGCCTCACCTACACAATCCCGCTGCGGGACGGGGTGGTTTTTCATGACGGCACAGCGTTTGATGCCAAGGCCATGGCTTTTTCCCTCGATCGCTTCATCCAAAACGGTGGCGACCCAGCGACCCTGCTCAGCAACCTCGTCGAATCGGTCGAAGCCACGGACGCATTGGAGCTGACGATCAAACTCAAAGCGCCATTTGCGGCGTTCCCCTCGGTGCTGGCCTTCCCCGGCCTTTGCGCCGTGTCGCCCCAAGCCTACGAAATCGGAGCGGGCAAGTTCAAACCCCAGGAATTCGTCGGCACCGGCCCCTACCAATTGGCCCAATACACCAACGATACGATCAAGCTCAATGCCAACCCGAAATATTGGGGCGAGACACCCGCCAATCAGGGCGTTGATATTCAGATTTTTTCCAGTGCTTCAAGCTTGTTCAACGCCATTCAAACCGGCGCAGTGGATGCCGCCTACCAAAGCCTCGACCCTAACCAGGTGAAAACCCTGCAAACGAGTGATCAGGTGCAGACGATCGAAAGCGAAGGACTGGGCATTCACTACCTCAGCGTCAATGTATTAAGCAAACCCTTAGATCAGCCCGAGGTGCGCCAAGCTCTGTCGATTTTGATTGACCGTAAATTGTTGAGCGATCGCGTTTTCCAAGGCCAAGTCGAACCGCTCTACAGCCTGATTCCCAACAGCGTCGCGGGTGCAAAACCCGTGTTCCAAATCGATAATGGCAAGGCCGATGCCGCTAAGGCGCTACTGACCAAAGCCGGTTTTTCTGAGGCCAACCCACTCCAGCTCGATTTTTGGTATCGCTCGAATGTGGCCAGCAACGTGCAGGCGGCGAATACGATTAAGGCGATCGCCGATCAATCCCTCCCAGGCCTGGTCAACTTGACGCTCCAGGGCGTTGAGTCTGCAACCGCCTATGCCAACCTCGACAAGGGGGCCTACCCGATCTTTATGCTCGATTGGACGCCAGATTATCTGGATGCCGACAGCTATGTTCAGCCGTTTATGGCCTGCGAGGAAGGCACGGTGAGTACGGGCTGCAAAAAGGGGAAAGCGCTTACCAAGGGTCGTTTTACTATAGCGATCGCGCCAACACCTTGATCGCTCAACAGCGCATCACCACCGACCCCGCCGCCCGCGAAAAAATTCTCATCGAACTCCAAGACATCCTCGCCAAGGACGTGCCGTTCATTCCGCTCTGGGCCAGCAAAGAGTATCTCTTTGTGCAAGAGAACGTCCAAGGCGCGAGCGTCTTGCCGACGTCCCAAATTCCGTTCAAAACCCTCAAGAAAAGCTAGGCTCGATTCATGGCGCGTTCTGGTTCCCTGAAATACTACATTGCGGTGCGCTGTTTGCTAGCTCCGCTGATGATTTGGACGGCAACGACGATTGTGTTTTTGCTGCTGCGGGTCATCGGCGGCGACCCAGTGGAAGCGCGTCTGGGGCCTCGGGTGCCGCCAGAAATCAAACAGCAAATGCGCGAACAAATGGGCCTAACGGGGCCGCTATGGCAGCAATATCTCGACTACATTGGCAATTTGTTTCGGTTTAATCTGGGCAACTCAATGGAAACCCAGGGATTGAGCGTCAATGAGATTATTGTCAGCTACTTTCCGGCGACGATCGAACTGGCAGTGATTAGCTTGGCGATCGCCTTCTTCATCGGCCTGGGCGTCGGCTCCCTCTCGGCCTCTCGGCCCAACAGCGGCTGGGATTTATTCGGTCGTTTATTTGGCATCATCACCTACGCTATCCCGCCCTTTTGGGCCGGGATGCTGATGCAACTTGTATTTGCGGTTCAGTTCAAGTGGTTTCCAGCGGGGACACGCTGGCCGATCGGCGTCGATCAGCCCACTGCGATCACCGGCCTCTATACCCTCGATAGTTTGCTCACGGGAAACTTGCCCCAGTTTGGCACCGCGATTTACTACCTCTTTCTGCCCTGTTTTACGCTGGGGCTGTTGCTCAGCGGCATTTTCGAGCGCATCGTGCGGGTAAATTTGCGCCAGTCACTCCAGGCTGAATTTGTCGAAGCCGCACGGGCACGCGGCATCGGCGAACGCCGGATTATCTTTGTCCACGCGCTCAAGAATGCCCTGATCCCCGTGATTACGATTTTGGGACTAACCCTAGCGGCGTTGCTGGGCGGTGCGTTGCTCACCGAGGTGACGTTTTCCTGGCCCGGTTTAGCCAGCCGTTTGTTCCAGGCGATTTCCTCGCGGGACTACACGACAGTGCAAGGCATTATTGTTTTCTTTGCGGCGATCGTCGTCGTTGCCAGCATTCTCATCGACATCATTAGCGCCTACATCGACCCGCGCATTCGGTATTAACCTCCGATCAGATGGAAGTTTAGAGTCGTTGTCGTCAAAGCAAATTGAATTTGTTCAGACTAGAAATGGGTGAACCCTCAAGTCATGCGTGATATTCTCGTTTAGCTTTTTTCGGCTAGGGTTATGAGTGGAATTGACCGCGAGATTTTCCTGGATAGCAGGCACCTAGCCAAGCATCTGCCAGATACGCCTCAAAGCAATCGGCTTCTGCGGCGAGGAAGAGCAGCCCATGTATTCAATAATGAGGCCACACTCTTTCGGGTGGCTGAAGCTATTATAGAAGGGGGAGCCCATACCGGGTTTGCCAGAGGCTATGATCGCTACGGACTGCTGTTCAGCGAAGCGATCGGCGTCCGAATTAGCCCCGATCGCTCGACGCTTCCTTTATTCTATGGTGAGGTGAAAATTGATGCAGACAACCAATACCACCCCGTCCCCCGCACTCGACCCAGCGAAGAATAACGGTTGGGACTTTCTTGAAGTTTGGATCGACCCCATGCAATCGCCCCCTTATTTGCTGATGCTCCTGGGCGATCAGTCTGGCCGTTGGCGTATTCTTAATCCTGCCGAACAGTACAAGCTCGTTAGGTATTATGACAGTTACGATCAAGCACAGCTCTGGCTTCTAGAAGACGAGTATGAGCCACTAGAAGGTCGGTTGTCAGAGGCTGAAGTTGTTAGAGGGTGAGTTTAGGGAAACGTAGTACGATCGCGGCTCCATATCTATTTCCGTCGCTCCCTTCAATTCTGAGCAGTCTGCTTAGGCCCCCAGGAGAAATAGACCCAAAAAAATCGCCACCCCCGCCCCAATCCCCGTATTGATTACATTTACCCACTCATTGGTCAGCCAATCGAACTGCTCTTGCACCGTGGCTCCAATGACGCTTTCGATGTTGGTGGCGAGGAAGGCTGCGATCGCGCAAACCCCAATTCCGAGCAGCGGAATCATCCCCAATACCCAACCCAACGTTGCGATTACAACCGAAGCACCCATTCCCGCTAGGGTTCCTTCCAAGCTCACCGCGCCCTCCGTACCGCGTGGCACTGGCTGCAAGGTCGTAATCAAAAACGTCCGTTTCCCGTAGGCCTTGCCCACCTCGCTGGCGGTCGTATCCGACAGCTTGGTTGCAAAACTGGCCACATAGCCCAGCGCCAACAGCGGCATCCATACCGCCGCCGATCGCCAGTCGCCAAAGTGCCCTAGGCCCCAACCCACCAGCGCACAAAACGCCGCTGCTGCCGCCGAGCCCCAGACATTTTCCGGGCCGCGCGCCCCGCCGCGTTTTTCGGCAATGCCCGCTGCTTCCTTTTGGGCCATGCCAATGCGGGTCACCCCAGAGCCCACCAAAAAATAAAACATCACCACGACATAGCCGCGCCAGCCTAGGGTGCCCCAGATCAAAACGCCCAAGACCCAAGCATGGGCCGTGCCCCAGGGGGTGAGGAGTTTTTTGGGCAGGGCGATCGCCGGAAGCAACAGCACACTATTGAGCAAGATTCCGATCAGCCAAGGGTTGGCAAAAAGTTGTTGAGGCATCTGAAAGCGCAGGGACAAATGCAGTTTGTCCAGCTGGGAATGGGGGTGAGTGTTCTTGTATCCTAGAGGAAATTGATTGGATCTGAACGGATCCCAAACCGACCCACCGACATGAACGCTTGTTAAGCAAACCTCAAGAGATGGGCGATCGCCCCAAAAAGCCCTTAGGATTGATTAACATCTCTTAAAGATCTCTCATTTACTGCTCGGGGCTGATCGCTGTGCCTGCACCTGTTGATGATCCGCCGCGTTCCTATCGCTGGTCTCGGAGCAATTACACGCCCCTGGGGCGACTGCTCGACATTGGCTCGGTGGCTTCCCAATTTTTGTTTTTTCTCTGGAAAGATCGCCAAGCCGAGCAGCGGGGGCGTCTGTCATCCCAGGCCCAGAGCGAGCTACGACGCAAGCGGGCCGTTTGGTTACAGGAATCGTTGCTCCAGCTGGGGCCGACGTTTATCAAAATTGGCCAGTTTTTCTCCACGCGATCGGATTTATTCCCCGCCGAGTACATCGAAGAACTCTCAAGGCTGCAAGACCAAGTGCCTGCCTTTGATGCGGCGTTGGTTCAGGCGATCGTCGAGCGAGAACTCGCCAAGCCCGTAGACGAAGTCTTTGCCGCCTTTGATCTGGTTCCCATTGCCTCTGCCAGCCTCGGTCAAGTCCATCAAGGTACGCTCCAGTCCGGTAAATCCGTTGCCGTCAAAGTTCAACGCCCCGGCTTGCAGCGCTTATTTGAAATCGATCTCAATATCTTGCGGGGCATTGTTGAAACGGTGCAATACCGGACAATTTGGGGCAAACAGGGCCACGACTGGATCGGCATCTACGAAGAATGCCGCCGCACCCTCTGGGAAGAGGTCGATTACCTCAACGAAGGCCGCAATGCCGATACGTTTCGCCGCAATTTTCGGGACCACGACCAGGTGGTGGTGCCGCGAGTCTATTGGCGCTACACCACGCCCCGACTGCTGACGATGGAATATGTACCGGGGATTAAGGTCAGCAGCGGCGAGGCCCTGGCGGCGGCGGGGATAGATCAGAAGGCGATCGCCCACCTCGGTGCGGAATCCTACCTCCGCCAGCTTTTGCAGCATGGCTTCTTCCACGCCGACCCCCATCCCGGCAACATCGCCGTCGATGCCCGCACCGGCGGCTTGATCTTCTACGATTTTGGCATGATGGGTCGTGTTCCCAAGACGACCAAAGACTCGCTGATGATTACGCTATCGGGGATTATTCGCCAGGATGCGGGGGTGGTGGTGGAGTCGATGGTGGCCCTCGGAGCGCTAGCACCGGACACGGATTTGGGGCCGGTACGGCGATCGGTGCAATACATGCTCGAAAACTTTATGAACCAGTCCCTCGGCAGCCACGAGGCGGTGTCGATGGCTGCCATTAGTGATGATTTGTACGAGCTGAGCTATGGCCAGCCGTTTCGGTTTCCGGCGACGTTTACGTTTGTCCTGCGGGCACTCTCGACGCTGGAAGCTTGGGGGAAATCCCTCGATCCGAGTTTTAATTTTATGACCGTTGCTCAACCTCTAGCGACTGAACTGATGAGTCAATCTCCGGGTAATCCCAATAATTTCTTCGACCAATTGGGCCTTCAAGCCGCCCAGTTTACCAATACCAGTTTGAACTTGCCCCAGCGGGCAGAAAAGGCGCTCAACCACCTCGAACAAGGCGACATCAAGATTCGCATGACCTCGGTAGAGACCGACCGGGAGCTACGTAAGCTCAATACGGTGGGGGTGGGTCTGATCTACGCAATGTTGTGTAGCGTACTGATTTGTCGGGGACACAAATGATGACGGCAGGATGGCTGTGGCCGGGGGGCGGCATGATGGCCCTGGCGGGGGTGATGGCGATCGCCCTAGGCACCGTTTTGTTTAAGCTTTGATGGGGAGTGGCCGATTTTTGAACTGAAAGCTACGCTGGAGGGAGCCGCGCAATCCCTGAATATTCATCCCACAGAAATATTCATCCACCGCAATCTCCCTCCTTCAGACTATGGCGACCGAAGTACGCTCCGATGGCAGCCTTGACCGGCTCCAGCAAAACTTTTTTCTTCCACTTCAGCTTTTGGCTATCCCCTGGATGGTCGAAATCATTGATCAGGCCTTCTTTCGCGGGCAGCTCGTGTTTGTCGTCATTCCCCGCGCTTTGATCGGGATTCCCGGCATTTTCCTCTCCGCCATTTCCCATGCCAACTTTTCCCATCTGATCGGCAACAGCATCAGCTTCGCCATCTTTAGCTGGATTATTCTGGCCAAAAGCCGCAAGGACTACTGGGCCACATTGCTCCTGGGTTGGTTGGGGGGCGGCCTAGCCTGCTGGCTGTTTGGCTTTAGCCCGGCCCATGGTCTCAGCGGCGTGGTCTATTCGCTGTTTGGCTACCTGCTACTGATTGGCTGGCTCGAAAAGCGGTTTATTCCCCTACTGATTTCTGTGTTTGTCCTGGTGCAATACAGCTACGTGATCTGGGGTGTTTTACCGACGGCTCCGGGTGTCGCTTGGTGGGGTCATTTGTATGGCTTTTTGATCGGCGCGTTTGCAGCCTACGGGGTCTATCGCGAACCAGGGCACCTGCATACGCCTGACTAGCGCCGATCGGGATAGTCTGTAAACACAGCATCGACGCGGAGCGATCGCATCCTCGCCCAGTCCTCCGGCTCGTTCACCGTATACACCCAGACCTGTAAACTGGCCTGGTGGGCGGCCTCAACCCAGGCTGCGGTGACGGTATCCAATCTTGGGTTGATTGTGCTGGCTCCGAGGGACTGGGCGATCGCGATCGCCGCCTCTGGCAATTCCCCGAACAGTACACCTAGGCGAATGTTAGGGTTTGTTTGGCCAGGGTTTGTTGGGTCATTGAGCGATCGCACCTGCCGCAGCTGCTCATGCTGAAACGAGGAAACCAAGAGTTGATCGGCAGGCCAGTCGGGGTGCTCTACCAACCATTGTTGCAGAAATTGCACAGCGGCTTGGGCGGTCTTAGGCCCTTTGAGCTCGATGTTGATTCCCAATGGACGGGAGCTGTCCTGGACGGTCTCGAAGATTTCTTGCAACGTGGGAATGCGTTCGCCGTTGCCTGCGTCAAGCGATCGCAAATATTCAAAGCGCTGTTCCATCACTAGCCCGCTACCATTGGTGGTACGCTCTAGGCGATCGTCATGGAAAACCATGAGTTGGTTGTCAACACAATACAAATCGATTTCGACCCAATCTGCCCCGAGTTCGATGGCTTTGCGAACGGAGGCGATCGTATTTTCGGGTGCGTGGCCTGCTGCGCCGCGATGTCCAATGGTCAGCATAGCGAGAATGGCAACCTCCAGAGAGAATTTGTGCAAGCAGATCGTCAAATATTACGCCACCCATGCTCAAATCACACCGCTTCAAATCGTATCGCAATTCGAGGATCGACAAAACACCGTCGTTCAAGTGGCAGCAATTGTAAATTCAAGTAGTTAGGATGTATTACTAGAGGGTTGAACCTTGTCATCGAGCATGAAATCAATGAGATGCTGCCATGAGTCAAACAGAAAATATTTTGTGAGGGCTTGAATATCCTGGAAAAAGCCTTTGCGAGTGCCCCTGAGGTGACGAA
>JAAUOP010000047.1 GCA_012034805.1 Synechococcales cyanobacterium CRU_2_2
CTTGGCTGGTGCTAAACAGAGGAATTGCTTCTAGCTGTTCAGGACGCTGGAAGCGACCCAGGGGCAGTTGTACATTCACATCGATCAGCCGTGAGCCGCGTTGCAGTTGGGTGGGCACGCTGCCGGAGAGGGCGGTTTGGACGGTGTCGCCAATTTCAACGTTAGACAAGCCGAGGTCGGCGGCGCGGTTCCAATCTGGGATGATTTGCGTCTCGGGCCGGGGGGGGTCTGCATCTGGGCGGTAGCGCGCGAGGGTGGCGCGATCGCTCAACCGTTCAACCACCTGCTGGCCGGTTTGCTCCAGCAAAGCCGTATCCTCTCCCTGCAAAATCACATCAATATCGGCGCGCACCGGCGAATTGCTCAGGAAGAGACCGCGCACCGACGAAGGACTCAGACGAATCCGAGTATCAATCAGGGGCAATGCTTCCAATTTTTGACTGGCCGTTTCGACCCAGGCGAGCAGATCAACACCGGGATTAAAATTCAGGCTACTGGAGCCGCGCAGGGCGTTGCTAGTGGTGGAGTTGCCAAATAAAGCTCCTCCCGCTGTAGTAAAGGTCGCTGCAACCTCCGGTTGCTCAAGCAGCCATTGATCGATGGCTGCCATGGCCCGTTGGTTTTGGGTGACGGAGGTGCTAGGGGGAAATTGGACACTGAGTTGGGCTTGGCCGGTTTGAATTTGCGGCAGGATTTCTTGGGGGATGCGATCGAGCATCCACAGGCTGCTGCCTGTACACAGCACAACGGCGAGGGCGATCGCGACCCCGCCATGGCGCAGGAACAGTCCCAGTAGCTGGGTGTATCTACCCGTGATCGCCTCAACGCTGCGGCGAAACCCAGACAATACGTTTCGGTGGGATTTTGACTGGTGCTGGTGCTGGGAATTGTCCTGGGAATTTTGCCGGGAGCCGAATTGATTGCCCAGCCGGGCCGCCAACATCGGCACGACGGTGAGCGCCACTGCAAGGGAACCCGCCACGGCAAAACTAATGGTCAGAATCAGTTCGTTGAACAACAGCGAGATAAATCCGCCCACCAGCAAAAAAGGAACCACCGAAACCAGATTCGTCGTTGTCGAGGCCAGCAGTGCCGACTCGAGTTCCTGACTGCTGGCTTCCACTGTTCGCACCCAGCTCTGGCCCTTCTCATGTCGCGCTTGGGCAATATTTTCCAGCATGACAATGGCGTTATCGACCACAATGCCCACCCCCATGGCCAATCCGCCCAAACTAAACACATTCAGCGACAGACCAAAGAGGGACATCAACACCAGCGCCACGAGCGTCGCCAACGGAATAGCTACCACCACAATCAGTGTTTGCCCCAGGGACCCGAGAAAAAGAAACACAGCGATCGCCGCCAGCCCTGCCCCCGTCAGCCCTGAGCTGACCACGTTTTGGATCGAGCTGCGAATAAAGCGCGACTCGTCGAGGGTGGGGGTGAGCACCAAGTCCGCCGGAATCAGCCCGGACTGACGCAATTCTTCCAGTTTGGCCTTGACTCCATCCACGGCGGTGACCGTATTGGCATCGGGCTGTTTTTGAATACTGATTTTCACTGCCGGTTCCCCGTTTAGGGTCACAAACACCCGTTGTTCCTGGGTCCCATCGACAACGGTCGCGATATCTTGGAGCCGCAGGGCGTTGGGGGGATTGCCGCCGGAGTTACCAATTTTGAGCGAACGAATCTCATCAACCGTCTCAAACTTGCCCACCAACCGCGTCAGCCTTTCGTCGCTGCCGCCGCGCAAGAGGCCGCCGGAAATGTCTTGGTTGCGATCGCGCAGGGCCTCTGTCACATCCCCAATGTCCACCCCCGCTGCCTGCATGCGCTGCAAATCCAAATTAATTTGCACCTCCTCTTCAACACCGCCCGAAACATCTACATTGGCCACTCCTGGCACCCGTGTGAGTTCGCGAGACAACTCCTCATCACTAAAAATTCGTAGGGCGACGGGGGGGAGCGATCGCGACGTCAATGCCATTTCATAGATCGGCAACTGGGAGGGGTCAACCTTAAACAAACGTGGCTCACCCAGGTCTTCGGGGAGGCGATCGCGCACGCGGTTCAGCGCTGCTGTGGCATCGTTGAGGGCCTGGTCAATGTCGTTACCTGGCTCAAAGTACAAATCCACACTGACGCGTCCCTCTCGGGTTTGGGAAAAACCTGAGTCACACCGGGCGTGACGGAGAGGGCTTCTTCCAGGGGGCGGGTCACCTCGTCCACGGCGACCTCGGGCACGAGCCCCGGTGCATCAACTCGGAGGCCAATGCGGGGATAGGTAATCGATGGCAGCAAATCTACCGGCAGGCGAGTCAGGGCAAACAGACCCAAGACCACCACTGCTAGACTCAGCACCCCAGTGGCAATGTGTTGGCGAATGGCTAGGCGGGTGAGGCTCCAGCCGGTGGTCGGCGAGGGAGGGGGAGACGCCATGACTGCTAAAACTCCGAAGTGAGACTACGTTGGACGACTTGGTCAGACTGGAGTGGGCGATCGCTCTTGGCTACATAGGACTCACCGGGCGTTAGCCCCGTCAAAACTTCCACTTGGCCATTGCGCAGGGTTCCCAGGGTGACAGGTCGGGCAACGACCTTGAGGGTCTTGCCTGCTCCGCTGAGGGTGAAGATTAAGGCGGTTGCTGGGTCATCTTCTGGGTCATCTTTGGGGTCATTTTTGGGGTTGTTTTTGGGATCGGTTGCTGAGTCTGCTTGCGTTTCTGGTGCTTGAGCTTCTGGTGCTTGAGCTTCTGGTGCTTGGGTTTTTGGTGTTTGGGTTTTTGGTGTTTGGGTTTTTGGTGTTTGATTGCCTGAAGGTTCTGGGGGTTGATTGGCTTTGGAATCGGTCTGCTCGCCCTGGGCGATCGCACTGATCGGCACCACCACCGCCTGCTTTTCACTCACATTCACGCGTGCCAGCAAGCCACTGCCCAGGGGCTCTGAGGTGTCTAACAAAATTTCCACGGGAATCAGACGACTCGTGCCGTTGGCTACGGGCGAGATTTGGCTGACCGTTCCGCGAAACGACTGACCGGGCAGGGCATCGAGTTGTACCTGCACTTTTTTCCCGAGAGCCATTTGTCCGCGCACTTGATCCGTCACCTCAATCACGACCAGTGTCTCGCCCAGGTCGCCCAGGGTCAGAATTTCCTGCCCGCTTTGTACAAAATCCCCCGCTTCCAACTGCTGACTGAGAACAACCCCGTCGATCGGGGCTGTCAGGGTTGTGAATGTGCGCTGTTTGTCCGCTTGGGTGAGAACGGCTTGCTGAGCCATCAGTCGCTGCTGGGCCGCTGCGATCGCCTGGTCTTGACTTTGCAACTGAGCCTCTGCCGAGAGCACCCGCTGCTCTGCAACCCGCAGTTCGGTTTGGGCAAGTTCGGCCTGCTGTTGGGCGATCGCCCCTTGGCCCAAGAGCGATCGCAGCCGGGCCGCATCCCCACGAGCCTGTTGCCGCTGAGCCTTCGCTTCGTCGAGGGTGGTTTGTACTTCTGCCAGCCTCGCTTTCGCCTGGGCAAGTTCCGCTTGTCGCACAGCAAGTTCTGCCCCGGCTTCTTGAACCGCCGCTTGCAGCAGCGAGGCATCGAGCTGGCCGAGGGACTGTCCCTGGCTGACGCGATCTCCCACCTCCACATTGAGGCTGAGCAACTGGGCACTGAGCTGCGATCGCAGCGTCACCTGTCGTCGCGGCTGCGTGCTGCCCACATAAGTTCTGCTGTCGTCAAGTTGACTGCGCGTGGCCTGGAGAATTTCGACGACGGGAGGTTGGTCTAAATCGCGCTGACCGCCTTTACCCCCCCGACTGCCTCGCCCCCCGCCCCCTGTATTGCCCCGCGCTTGGGCAGAGCGCCCTTCTGGGTTGTCTGCGTTGGGGCCTGCGTTCGGTTCAGACAGCCCCGCACAGCCTATCCATCCCAAACTCAGGGCTAGCCAGATCAGGGGGGCCACCCTTTCAGCCTCCGCCGCGCTCTTTTTCCGGCCCCAGCACCCCTTTGCATCAATCCCATCGTCTGTGCTCCAAACACCGTAGTACTTTCTGTCAGTTACGACCAACTTGTGATCACCGAGTTGTGCCTGAAAGTTACAACTCGATGATGATGACAATTCGATGATGAAGTCATGACCAGAGATTCGACGGAATTCGATTCACGATTAATCTCCGTTGATTTGATCTTCCTGGTTTAGTTATATAGATTTTTGTTGCGACACGCTCGAGAAAGGGATAGGAAAAAAGGGTCTTGCCCCTCAGGCGTAGTTCCCCTTTGTTCCAGATCGCTCCCTCTAGTACTTTTGACGGCATGGAAGTCGGTACAAGCTTCTGTGAAGCAATTGGGGTTTGCACTCTGGCCAGGTCACCCCCGCAAAAGGGGTCGTAATGAGATTCGTCGCGGTGTGGTTTGTCACGGTGTGGCTAGTCGTTTATTGGGCCCGTCGCAGTCAGGTTTCTCGCACTCTGATCCGTCGCGCATCTATCTTGCTCCATAGACTCGTACCCTGCCTACCCGTGTGTGTTTCGTAACCTGTTGTCAACGGCAAGTATCCCTATGCATCTTCCCTATCATGACGCTCCCAGTTTTTCGGAACCGAGGGTTCTGAGGCGATTGCTTGATGCGGTAGTGGCCGCCTCTCGGGCGGTCGTTGGGGTTGGGCGGCGGGCTACCTTGATACCTGGGTTGGAGCCCTTGTCCGATGTCGGGCTGAAGCGGTCACTCCGTCCTTGGTTAAACGATGGCTGGACTGCTCAAGGGGGCGCTGTGGCAGGCGCTTCGATGCTAGGCTCGACGCTCTCGAGTTTAGCGATAGACAACTTGGAAGATGGCGGATATTTGGATCAAGACGCCCAGCAAGAACGGCTCTACCGGCTCGAACGGAGCCTTCAGCTGGCCTATGCCATCGGCGATCGCCCCACGATTCGCCGTTTAGAAACCGATTTGGAATCCCTCACCGGTTGGCGCTTTCGCCACCATCGGCTCTGGCTAGAGCAATAACTGGCCCTGCAATTGGCGCTGAAATTGGCGCTGAAATTGCCTCTAAAATTGGCTCTGACGCATCAGCCTTTGCGCCGCTGCCACCGGACTCAATCCGGCAACATCCACGGATTGTCGTGGCACTGGGCGGCGTCCTAGGTCGTGGCCATAGGCCTTGTCATAGTATTCCAGGATAATTTTGATCGCAGGTTCCAGCTTGCCCTGGTCAATCCATTGGATGGCGGCTTGGGTGCGCTGGGTGCCGAGACGGCGGCTGATGCGCTGGGTTGCTGTGATCAGCTCCAGAGGGCTGGCTTCGCCGTAGACCTGCCTCAGGAGGGCGACGCGCTCGGCCTGGGTTCGTTGAACTTCGAGAATGGGCGATCGCTCCATTTGCTCAAACACCTCGGGCGGAACCCGACAGCGACCCACTTGGGCGCTCTCTGCCTCAACCCAGAGTGGGCATTGGGGATCGAATGTTCGCCAAGCCATAGCAATCAAATTTTCGAATTGTTCAGTGCTGGGCTGGGGCGGCAGACCCAGGCTGCCGTAGCTGCTGCCGCGATGGTTGGCTAGGGCCTCCAAGTTGAGCACCTGTTCGCCCAACTGTTGCAAGGCATCCAGAATCAACGTCTTGCCGGTGCCGGTCATGCCGCCGACAATGCAAATGGATTGGGGTTGGCTCAGACTCGATCGCACCCAACGCCGAAACGTCTTGTATCCCCCTTCTAATACCGTGGCCTCGAGTCCCGCCGTTGTCAGCAACCAGCCCATGCTGCTGCTGCGCATGCCGCCCCTCCAGCAGTGGAGCCGCACCTGGCCACCGAGCGCTAGCTGTTTGGCCTGCCGAACAAAGCCTGCCATTTTGGGGCCGACCTGTTCTAGGCCGAGCTCCACCGCTGCATCGCGCCCCTGCTGCTTGTAGCAAGTGCCGATGGCAGCACGCTCACCATTGGAAAACAGGGGAAAACTGATCGCCCCTGGAATGTGGCCTTGGTCATATTCTCCTGGACTGCGAACATCCAGGATGGGGCCAGGGCTCAGGAAAAAGGTGTCAACGGAATTAGCGGAGAAAGGCGCAGAGGAAGCAGCGGAGGAAGCGGCAGACAGTCCCATGTTTGAGTTTAGGCGGCTTGCAAAAACTGCTGGTTGAGCAGGGTCAGAAAATCTTCAACTGTGACAGCCTGGGTCAGCAGATCGGGATCTTCAATGGCAATACCCAATTCGTTGCTGAAGTCGTCTAGGAGCGACATTTCCCAATCAAACCAGCAGACTAAGGGGAGATGGAGATCTTCGTTGAGGCGATCGCTCGGCAAAATCCGATCCCACCACAGTCCAGAGTAGTCCGCCAAGTGGGCATAGACAAACCGCACCACTGGCAACACCATGCCGCGCTGTCGCCAAAAGTGCTCAAACCAGTCCTCGGCGCTCATGGGCGATCGCGCTCCCAAAAGCCGCGGTTGATTCGACTGCGCAGCCGGAAGTCCGGACGCATTTCGGAATAGCTCGCGAGATCCTGCCCAGTTCGTTCAATAATTCGTTCAATAAGTCGAAACATGCACCGCACTGATAATCGTAGATAAGAGATGGAGCAACTGTGCGACTCGACGCTCGCCCACCCCGAGCAGCCCACTCTAGGATTATTGTTCCCCGCTTTCGCTTAGAGAAATTATCGGTGATTTCGTAGCAAAATCCCTTTTGCAGCGGTTCATCTATGCAAAAAAAATACAAGGGTCTGACCCCCCAGGGGTAATTTTAAAGCTGCTCTTGACGCTGATTTCTACAGGTGATCTTTAGGTGACCTTAAACCAGACTCCAATCAAAGACTCATGAAGACTCAAAAAAAGGGGGCCAGAAAACTCTGCTCCCCCTTGCTAAGGTGTGTCCAATCTAGCGGTCTTGCCTATTCGCGGGAGTAGTCATCCTGGTAGCGAACAATGTCATCTTCGCCTAAGTACTCACCGTTTTGAACCTCGATCAGCACCAGCGGCAACACGCCAGGGTTTTCGAGGCGATGGGGCGTGCAGGCGGGCACATAGGTCGATTGGTTGCTGCCCAAGAGTTTCTCTTCGTCGCCGCAGGTCACCCGCGCCGTGCCAGAGACCACGATCCAGTGCTCGCTGCGGTGGTGGTGCATTTGCAGGCTAAGGCGATGACCCGGTTTGACTTCAATTCGCTTGATTTTGTAGCCCCGGCCTTCTTCCAAAATGGTGAAGGAGCCCCAAGGGCGCAGTTCGGTGGCTGCGATCGTACCCGGAGCAACGGCGGGCAAAACCAGATGGGAAGAGGTGGGAACTTGCTGAGCTTGAAGCACGGATAAACTCCTTTGCAATAGGAAAACGATAGAGGTGCGATCGCGACTGAAACCAGGCCGTGAAACTAGACCGCGAAACCAGGTCGCAAAAGCCGTGTGGGAAGGGTGTGAGATGAACGTGAAATGAAAGCAAAATGCAGGTCGAGGATGAGAGCTGCCGGTGAGCCGGGGTGCTTATCTTCTTCTGGATACCAGTACAGCTCCCCAGATTGCGGAAAGTTTGACGACGAATTTAGCCAGCGGTTGTTTCCACCGGAGTGGCGTAGCGTGCTGTCCAAGCAACCCCAATCCAGCCCATGCTCACCCGCTCATGATCAAGATTGCGACTCTCATTATGTTGGTGACCCTAATGATTTCGATCTTAAGTGTTTGATCCTAATGATTGTGACCTTAGGGTTGGGCCGGGAAGGGTGACCTGGATCTGTCTTTATCAAAGAAATATTGCGCGATTAAGGCCGCTTCAAAAACAAACCCAGCCCACTGTGAACCCGCGCGGCGGAGCGGGGCGAACGGTTGATGATTTGTCCCCCCAGAAACAGTTGAGTGGAGCTGCCGCCATCTAGATTCAATGCCTGCACCGCCTCCATGGACTGGAGCAGGCGCGCGAGTTCGGCGAGGGTGGGGCCTTTGCCGCCGACGCGCTCGTGGACTGTGATCAACGAGAGGGAGCCATCGGCAAAGACCGCTGCGACGCTGCGGGGGGCCTGCTCGCGGATAAAGGCGCTGCTGAAGCCTTCGGCGGCGGCATCGAGGACGATGCGACGATTTTGGATCAGCAGTGGCCCTGCGCCGAGGAGGTTGGGCGATCGCGCCAACCCCGAAGACGACCAATGTTGGGTCAGCTCTAGGGCCGTCCCGACCGGAAGCTTCGCGGCTCCGCTGCGATTTGATCGCGCCACCAGCAGATAGTTTTTTAGGTCGCTACCGCCTGCTTGCCCAGGCAGACTCAGCGGGAAGGTCTCGGTTCCCGCCTTGCCGCCTTGCCGCTGCTCGATCACCTGGCCCCCTTGTACATAAATCAAGACTTCATTGTCGGTGAAGGGGGTATACGTCAGGCCCCAGGCAGCGGTGTAGCGGGAGAAACCGGCTTTGAGATAACCACTGTTGAGAGCAATACTCTCCAAGCTTTCGCGGGGAAGAGTGCCGGGGTTCTGGTCGGAAGGGAGCGAAGGCTGGAGCGTTTCGGTGAGGGTGAGGCGATCGATAATCACCTGCCCTGCCTCGTTCCAGCCAATGGCCCCGCGATCGAGAATCGGCCCTGACAGCCACTCCCCCCGGCTGCGCAGGGCTGCGAGGGGGGCTTTGTTATTGCGGTTGAAAAAGCCTGCGTTGAGACCGGCGATCGCTCCCCGCGCCATTAAGGTTTCATCCAAGCGGGCAATCCCCAGCATGCCGTTACCTTGGGGCCACACCGGTCGCAAATCGAGGCCAACCTGCTGGAGGTCAAGGCGCAACTGGGTCACCGGAAATTCGGCCCCACCGACGCGCACATAGGCCTGCTGCCAGCGCACACCCTCGGCCCAGGCGATGTCAAGGGGGCCAAAGAGAGTTCCGGGCGATCGCCCAGCAAAAAATTGGAAATTTGCGCCATCGACTGGGTCTGAATGCGGAGTGTTTTGTCCTCAACCTGAATCTGCCAACCGGCTTCGTCGATCAGCGGCTGCAGATCGAGATAGCGATGCTGAGCCGTGAGGTAGGCGGGCAATTCCAAAAACCGGCTATTTTCTTGCAGCGGCCCACTCCGCCACGCAATTGGCTGTCGCTCGGGCTGGTCTGTGTTGAGCAGATCAATCCCACCGAGCTGACGCAGGCCCACGTCGCTGATGCCCAAGACAGGTCTGCCGTCCGTTTGCCACTGCGCCCAGGGCATCGACACCCGAATGCCGTTGATGAGGATCGTTTGGCCCAGGATCGTTTGGCGGTCTTGGGGGAACGGGCGGTCTGGCGCAGGTGTGCGGGTTTGAGGCGCGGACTGCGCCCAGGCGATCGCGGGCAAACTCGCCAAAATAGCGGAAAACAGCCCCAATCCAAAGCGAATCATATTTCTTCCTTGACTTTCTCTTACTGGGGTGACCGTCGATCTGAAGATGGCTGATACTGTCGTTACTGACACTATCGTTGCTGACACTGTCGTTGCTGACACTGTAACGGAGTGGCGTGTTTCCCTCCATAGGGTCTTGACAGAGCAAAACCCCAGGGCGGTGCCCCGGTCAAGCCCCGGCAGAAAAATACCCAAGGCCCCTTCTGCTCAAGCTTTGACGGCACTGGCATTCATGACTTGGGGAGATTGTCAGACGTAGAAGATTTGGTTATGATCTCTATCTACTCCCTATCGTTTTGTAACGCAATCTTAATAACTGCGTTGGACTGTAACAAATGAGTCATGGCGATCGCGGTCGGCGGTTGGGTAATGCTTACGTCTGCCGGCGCTCCTGTTGGTGTTTTATGCCTGCTGTTCTGGCTTGGAGTCCAGATGCCTAGAGAGTTAGAGGCCTACTAAGCAACCTGTTTAGAAAGCGATTTAGAAAGCGGTTTAGAACTCTGTTGAGCAACCCGTGCAGGAGTCTCATTGAAGGTCTAAATAAAGCTGCTAAATGTAGCTGGTATTTCAGAATCGGGCCTCTTTGTTCAGGAAACTGTTAGAGCGCTTTTTGTTCTCTATCGGTTTGCAATCGATCAAGTTTTGATCAGTATTTGATCAGTCAGTTTGTGGTCAGTCAGTTTGTGGTCAGTCAGTTTGTGGTCAGCCCATTTGCGGTCAGCCCATTTGTTATCAGCCATCCCATGGTCAAAAGAAGCATGAATAATCGTCGGGTACATCAGCAGTCCGCTCAAGATTTGGCCGATCGCAACTTGGCCGATCGCAACTTGGCCGATCGCAACTTGACCCAGTCCCAGGCCGGTTATGGCGGCCAGCGTTGGCTGGTGGAAGAGCGAGATGCCTGTGGTGTGGGGTTTATTGTCCACCAGCAGGCTCAGGCGAGCCATGATCTGATCGAAAAGGCGCTGGTGGCTCTGTCCTGTATGGAGCATCGCGGCGGCTGTAGTGCGGATCAAGATTCGGGAGATGGCGCGGGTCTGATGACGGCAATTCCCTGGGGTTTGCTGCAGCGGTCGGCGTCGGCCACTGGGGTTGGGATGGTATTTTTGCCCCAGGACGATGGCGCAGATGCCCTCGCGCGGGAAATCGTCGAGGCGGAAGTGATGGCCCTGGGCATGTCCCTGGTGGGCTGGCGCGATGTGCCGGTGAACCCTGAGGTGCTGGGGGTGCAGGCGCGGGAGAATTTGCCCCACATTGAGCAGGTGATCGTGGATGCCTCGGCGCTGGGGCTGCAAGGCGATGAATTAGAACGATCGCTCTATCAACTCCGCAAACACATCGAAAAGGGCGCGCGCGATCGCTTCCCCGCCGCCGGGTTTGCCGACCAGATCGACGATTTTTATTTCTGTTCGCTCTCCAGCCGCACCCTGGTGTACAAGGGCATGGTGCGATCGGCGGTGCTGGGCGAATTTTATCTTGATCTGCAAAACCCGGACTATGTCAGCCCTTTTGCGGTCTATCACCGTCGCTTTAGTACCAATACACTGCCCAAATGGCCCCTCTCTCAGCCCATGCGGCTGCTGGGCCACAACGGCGAAATCAATACCCTGCTGGGCAATATCAATTGGATGACCGCCCGCCAAGCGGATTTGGCCCACGATTGCTGGGGCGATCGCATCCAAGAGCTGTTGCCGATTGTCAACCCCGACAGCAGCGACTCCGCCAACCTGGATAATAGCTTTGAGCTGCTGGTGCGATCGGGTCGAACACCGGTGGAATCGCTGATGATTCTGGTGCCAGAGGCTTATAACAACCAGCCGGATTTGGCCCAATATCCCGAGATCACCGACTTCTACGAATTTCACAGCGGTCTCCAGGAGCCCTGGGACGGGCCAGCGCTGTTGGCCTTTAGCGATGGCAAAATTGTCGGGGCGAGTCTCGATCGCAACGGCTTGCGTCCCGCCCGCTACAGCATCACGAAGGATGGCTATATTTCCTTGGGTTCCGAGGCCGGGGTGGTCGATTTGCCCCAGGCCGAGATTATCGAAAAGGGGCGTTTGGGGCCGGGTCAGATGATTGGCTTTGACCTGGAAACTTGCCAGATTCTGCGCAACTGGGAAGTCAAAGAGAAAATTGCGGCAGCCCAGCCCTACGGCGAATGGCTGCAGGCCGGTCGCCAACGCCTCGAAGCCCAGCCCTTTGGGGACGCGTGCCAGCTGGATGCTCAAATGCTGCTGCACCAACAAACTGCCTTTGGCTATACGGCTGAAGACGTGGATTTGATCATCCACGAAATGGCCGAAGCGGGCAAAGAGCCAACGTTTTGCATGGGCGACGACACGCCCTTGGCGGTGTTGTCCACCCGGCCCCGGTTGCTGTACGACTATTTCAAACAGCGGTTTGCCCAGGTGACCAATCCGCCCATCGACCCCCTGCGGGAAAGCTTGGTTATGGGCCTGGGGATGATTTTGGGCAAGCGTCGAAATTTGCTCGAAGTCAAGCCCGAGGATGCAGTTCAGCTCAAGCTCGATTCTCCGATCCTGAATGATGGGGAGCTGGAACAGGTTCGCCAGTCTGGGTTTGGGGTCGAGAATTTATCGACCTTGTATGCGATCGCCTCCGGCCCCCAGGGTCTGCAGGATGCCGTGGTCGCGCTCTGTGGGGCTGCAGAGGCTGCGGTGCAGGCGGGGCGAGAGATTTTGATTTTGAGCGATCGCCGCTTTGCTCAAAACTCCACGAGCATTGGCCCCGACCAAACCTACATCCCACCCCTGCTCGCTGTGGGTGCGGTTCACCATCACCTGATCCGGCGCGGCTTGCGCATGCAAGCCTCCCTGGTGGTCGAAACGGCCCAGTGCTGGAGTACGCACCATTTTGCGTGTTTGGTCGGCTACGGGGCCAGCGCGATTTGTCCTTACTTGGCCTTAGAAAGTGTGCGTCATTGGTGGCGTCACAAAAAGACCCAAACCAAATTGCAGAAGGGCGAGCTCGGCGTTGCAACACTTGAAGGTGCGCAATACAACTTCAAGAAGTCCGTGGAAGCGGGCTTACTGAAGATTCTCTCCAAGATGGGAATTTCGCTGTTGTCGAGCTACCAGGCGGCACAAATTTTTGAGGCGATCGGCATTGGTTCAGACCTACTGGATCTGGGCTTCCGGGGGACGACCTCTCGGCTGGGTGGCCTCAGCATTGCTGACCTCGCTCAAGAAGTGTGTAGCTTTCACGACCAAGCTTTTCCAGAGCTGGGTCAGAAAAAGCTAGCAGACTATGGCTTTGTCAAATATAAAAAGGGCGGCGAGTATCACATGAACTCTGGCCCCATGGCCAAGGCGCTGCACGAGGCGGTGCGCCATCCGGAGAAAGCCGATCACTACGAGATCTATAAGCAATACCTGGAAACTCGGACGCCGACGGCGCTACGGGATTTGCTGGAGTTTGTGCCTGCGGGGGGGGCGATCGCGATCGACGACGTGGAACCGGCTTCAGAAATCGTCAAGCGTTTTTGCACTGGTGGCATGTCCTTAGGCTCGCTGTCTCGTGAGGCCCACGAAGTACTCGGGATTGCGATGAACCGGCTGGGGGGCAAGTCCAATTGTGGTGAAGGGGGCGAAGACCGGGTTCGCTTTAAGGTGCTCGACGACGTGGACAGCCAGGGTCATTCTGCCGTGCTGCCCCACCTCAATGGCCTCAGGAACGGTGACACCGCCAGCTCTGCGATCAAGCAAATTGCCTCGGGCCGGTTTGGCGTCACGCCAGAGTATTTGATCAATGCCAAGCAACTCGAGATCAAAATTGCCCAGGGAGCCAAGCCTGGCGAAGGCGGTCAGTTGCCCGGTATCAAGGTGAGCGAGTACATCGCGATGCTGCGTAACTCCAAGCCCGGTGTGACGCTGATTTCGCCGCCGCCCCACCACGATATTTATTCGATTGAGGATTTGGCGCAACTGATTTTTGATTTGCACCAGATCAACCCCCAGGCGGCAGTTTCGGTGAAACTGGTGTCAGAAATCGGCATTGGCACGATCGCTGCAGGCGTCGCCAAGGCCAACGCTGATGTGATTCAAATTTCCGGCCACGATGGCGGCACCGGCGCATCGCCCCTGAGTTCGATTAAGCACGCGGGCGGCCCCTGGGAACTGGGCTTGACCGAGGTGCATCGGGTGCTGATGGCGAATGGATTGCGCGATCGCGTCCTCCTGCGGGTAGACGGCGGTTTCAAAACGGGCTGGGATGTGATCATGGGGGCGCTCATGGGCGCAGAGGAGTATGGCTTTGGGTCGATCGCCATGATCTCCGAAGGCTGCATCATGGCCCGCGTCTGCCACATGAATTCTTGCCCGGTGGGGGTAGCAACCCAGCGGAAAGATCTGCGCAAGCGGTTTCCGGGCATTCCGGAGCAGGTGGTCAATTTCTTTTTCTTTGTGGCGGAAGAAGTCCGGCAAATCATGGCGACGTTGGGCTTTCGTAACCTAGCTGACTTAGTCGGTCGTGCCGATTTGCTCCGGGTGCGCACCGATGTGGAGCTAACCAAAACCGCAATGCTGAATCTGGATTGCCTCACCACGGCCATGCCGGATACCCAGCACAATCGCGCTTGGCTCAACCATGGCGAGGTTCACAGCAATGGGCCGGTGCTAGACGATCGGATTTTGGCGGATCCAGAGATCGCGGCGGCGATCGCCCACCAAACCGAAGTCGCCAAAACCTTCCCACTGGTCAATACCGATCGCAGCGTCGGCGCGCGGGTGGCAGGGGCGATCGCCCAACGCCACGGCAACCTCGGCTTCGAGGGCCAGCTCAACCTCACCTACACTGGCAGCGCCGGTCAGAGCTTTGGCGCATTCCACTTGGCCGGGATGACGTCAACGCTAGTGGGTGAATCCAACGACTATGTCGGCAAGGGCATGAACGGCGGTGAAATCATCATCAAGCCCTTTGCAGATGCGGGCTACACCGCCGCCGACAATGTGATCATCGGCAACACCTGCCTCTATGGTGCAACGGGCGGCACCTTGCTGGTCAACGGCAGGGCCGGTGAGCGCTTCGCTGTGCGTAACTCCAAATGCCAAGCGGTGGTGGAGGGGCGGAGATCATTGTTGCGAATACATGACCGGCGGCACGGTCGTGGTGCTTGGTCGCGTCGGTCGCAACGTGGGTGCGGGGATGACGGGCGGTTTGGCCTACTTCTTAGATGAAGATGGGAGTTTTCAAACCAAGGTCAACCCCGAGATCGTCAAGGTACAGCGGGTGATGACCCAGGCGGGTGAGGCGCAATTGAAAATGCTGGTTCAGCTGCAGGGCGATCGCACCGGTAGCCCTAAGGCGAAGCAAATCCTCGAGCACTGGAGCGAGTATTTGCCCCAGTTCTGGCAGGTGGTGCCGCCTTCCGAAGCCAGCTCGGTCTATGCAACTGCGGAGGCGGTGGTGCCGTTGATCTCGGCCTAGGCTCGAGGATTGCATAAAATCGAAATCCACCGAAATCACTTTCAAGCCCTCATAGAGGTCGGTATCCCCGACCCTCAGATGTCTTGAGGTGTATAGCCACCGCTATAGAAGTTAGGACGCCTTAAATCTGTACAATCAAGTCCAGTAGGCACTGAGGCATAGCAAGACGTCCTAACTCTTGTGGCTGCTGCTATATCCCAGATCCGGCATTGGTTGCGCATTCTGCGCTCAATGCCGGAGGTGCGGAATTCACTTTTATCATCAAAGATACTTCAAAGATACTTCGCCAAAATCGCCTCAAGCTTGGTTTTGGTTGTCTCCGGAACCTGGGCCAAGGGCGTCATCAAACCCAGTTTCAGCGCTGAGTGGGCCTCGGAGACCGGCGGAGCCACGCTAAGGCGGTGGACGGTTTCGCGAATCACCTTTTGGGCGTTAACTGCATTTTTGTGCAGATTGCCAATCACCATGTCCACTGTGACACTGTCGTGATCGGGGTGCCAACAGTCGTAGTCGGTCACCAAGGCCAAGGTTGCGTAGGCAATTTCAGCTTCGCGAGCCAGCTTAGCTTCTTGCAAATTGGTCATGCCGATGATCGACGCGCCCCAGCTGCGGTAGAGGTTAGACTCAGCCTTCGTGGAAAACGCTGGCCCCTCCATGCAGACGTAGGTGCCACCCCGGTGCAAATCGACGCCCTCTAGGGCCAAATGCTCAACCGCATCGCCGAGTATCTGGCTGAGCTGGCCACAAACTGGATCGCCAAAGGCAATATGGACAATAATCCCCTCACCAAAGAAGGTGGAAATACGCTGCTGGGTTCGGTCAATGAACTGATCCGGAATCACCAGATCCACAGGCTTCACTTCTGCCCGTAGAGAGCCCACTGCCGAGGCGGAAATCAAATACTCAACGCCCAAACGCTTGAAGCCATAGATATTGGCGCGGAACGGAAGCTCCGTGGGCAAAAAACGGTGGCTACGACCATGGCGGGGCAAAAAAGCCACACGGGTGCCGTCGAGGGTTCCGATGATAAACGTGTCTGAGGGGTCACCGAAGGGCGTGGTGACGGTGCGTTCTTCGATGTCTTGCAGGGCATCCATTTGGTAGAGGCCGCTGCCGCCAATGATGCCAATTTTGATCGGTTCGGTCATGGTCTGGAGGTTGGGTGGAGGCGAATGAAGCTTTTGGCTAGTGTCTCACAGATGCTTTGGGCTTGGGCTGCTTTTGAGATCTGCCCAAGCATTTGCCCAAGAATTGATTTGCCCAGGCCTAGCGCCGAGCCAGCCGCAGCGACTGCCGAGGAAAGAGGGACTGAAACAAAGCCAATCGATCTTCCATGGGTTCGGGTGCATCGTCCCAAAGACTGCGATAGAAAAAGAACGATACGCCCAAGCCTCGCTGGTGAGCGGCCTGAACCTGTTTCTTGATCTGGTTGCTGCCAATGGGCTGGCGGGTGAGGCCTGTGAGAATGCCAACGCCGGTGGCGATCGCCCCTGGGCCTCCTGCATCTCGGGTGCCTCAATCAAGTTAATGAAACCACGCAAATCTGAACGATACCCTTGCACAATCAACTCTTCTACATAACCTCGCCGCACCCAGGTGAGCCAGTCTTGGAGCTGGCTGCTGTAGGCATAGCGATAGGCATTGGGCGAGAGTGAAAACAAGGCATTGGGCCGGAGTCGTTTGGTTGCACTGTGGAGCTGGGCAACCAGGTTGGTGAGGTTTTGTGCCCGCCAGCGTACCCAGGCCTCATCACTGGGGTTGGGGGGGGCGTCGTGGCCATGCTCCCGCTGATAGGCCGCCAAGGTGTAGTTATCGTAGCCAAAGGCGCTGGGCAAGCTCATGTGGTCATCAAATTGAATCCCGTCCACGTTGTATTTTGAAATAACTTCTGAGACGAGATTGACCCAAAACTGCTGCACCTCAGGCCGCAGGGGATTGAGCCAAGCCATGGCATGGCCCGATTCTTGGGAGGTGAGGTCACCGTTGCGTTTTTGAGTCAGCCAGTCGGGGTGAGCGCGGGCCAGCTCGGATTCGGGGGGAATCATCAGACCATACTCAAACCAGGGGACGACCGAGAGTCCTTCCTGGTGAGCCTGTTCGATCAAGTTGGCCAAAATATCTTGATCTTGACTGCCCCGATAGACATGAGGAATATTCAGGTTACGGGCGACTTCGCTGGGATATAGGGTGTAGCCGCCGTTCCAGACCACGGGATAAATGGTGTTGAAGTTGAGTCGGGCCAATTGCCGGAGGGCAAAACCCAGGGCGCTGGGGTCGCGCAGGATGGCCATGTCGTGGTTGGTCATCCAAACGCCCCGAATTTCCTCTTTGGCTGCGGTGACCGGGAAGCGAGCGGGCGGCAAGAGCGAGTCGAGTTTCGACGGGGCAGCTTCGGATTCGATCGCCTCGGGGAGGGAGCGAGGGAAGCCTTCCGGTGTGGAGACTCGGGAGAAATAGTCGTCGGGGAGCTGGTTTGGGGCTTCGCGCTGGGGCAAGAGGCGGTTGCGTTGGGTTGGGGGGCGATCGCCTCTTGCGCCCAGCTGCTAGAGCCGCGTCGATCTTCGTCATTTCGCGATCTGTACTGATGTCCGTTCCGGTGTCTGCTGGAGTACGGCTTGACGCTGGACTGGGCTGGCTGGACTGAGGACTAAGCTGACGATTGCTGGTCTGGTTTTCAGTTATATTTGCAACTTTAGGTGATGAAGGCTGATTGCTTTGGGGAGAAGATTGCGCGATCGCAGTTTGCCCTCCAAAAAATACAATAGCGAAGAATATACCCAAGAAAAACGACAAGATTCTACGCTGATTTCGACTGTAAACTTGTCGAAATCGCGGAGAACAACGCTGTAAAAAGCGAAACATTCTCATCCTCTTTCACCTAAAATGCACCCCGTATTTAGGGTTGAGCTATGTTTTAGCGTAGTGCAAAGTGTGCCTCAGGAATGGTGTCTAGAATGCAATTGACGAATTTCGCGACGGCGTATGTTTTTCTACAATGGAAGTTTTATTTTGAAGATATTCATTGGGTTAGCTTTCCGATTGCCAAACGCATACAACCACAAGATAAACGCTTTGTTCAGAGCTTTGTTCAGAGCTTTGTTCAGACTTGTGACTCAATCTAGTGGGTACGGTTGCCGATAATACTACAGGGCTGCTAGCCGAACACCTGCGGTGCTCAGGGAGGTCACCCACAGTTCGAGGTCTGGATCATCAAATTGTGCTGCAAGAGTTGCTTGGACGACTTTAGCTTCCGATTGGGTTTGGCTGAGCGCGAACACGGTTGGCCCAGAACCCGACATCATTGCGCCTAGGACCTCGGGGCAGACGACACAGGCCTCGCGTAGGGCCTGAACCTGGGGATGTGCAGGCAACACGACCTTTTCGAGGTCATTGTAGAGCTGTTGGGCGATCGCCCAACCCTCTTGCTGGGCAAGGCCTCGGGTCGCTTGGGCCGCGATCGCCGCCACCATCGGCCCAGAATGCACCCGCTCCTGGCGCGCCAGCAGACTCGCAGGTTCGCGCACGTAGCCCGATTCAAACTGATGGCGATAGGTTTGATAGGCCCAGGGGGTTGAAACCGAGAGACTGCGATATTTGGCCAAGACCACGTAGAGACCCTGTAAATCCGGCAATGGTGAGATTTTTCACCGCGTCCGGTGGCGATCGCGTCCCGCCAACAATGCAAAACGGCACATCTGAGCCCAGCGTTGCCCCCAAAATCTCCAGCTCGGCCCGTGTCAGCCCCAGCTGCCAGAGCAGGTCAATCCCCACCAAAACCGCCGCCGCATCGGTGGAACCTCCGGCCAATCCGGCTCCGACCGGGATATTTTTTTCAATTTCAATGCTCAATCCCCCGTGGCGGGCGGAGGCTCTGGGGAATTTGCGTTGCATCAGCTCCGCTGCTCGGTAGGCCAAATTGCTGCTGTCGCCCGGAACTTCTGGGTGGCTGCAACGAATTCGGATCGTATCGCTACTGAGACGGGAGAGGATAATGCGATCGCTCAACGCCACGGTCTGCATGACCATTGCCAGTTCGTGGAAGCCATCGGGACGGTCTCCAATAATTTCCAGATACAAATTGATTTTGGCGGGTGCAAGCAGAACGCATTGATCCATAAAACTTCTCCAGTAATAGAGCTTCTCAGGTGCTAGAGCCTCTCGAGCGATCGGCATTCAACAAAATACCCTGTTCCCGAGGGCAGTTGAGCGCCAATTCCAAAAACAGCGCTAATTCTTCGCCATCACCGTTTCAGACTTCGTTGTTTTAGCCATCGCCGTCTCCTGCCCTGCCCCCAAGCGGTTGCTGAGTCCCACCCATTGCTCCAGCGTCAGCTCCTCCCCTCGCGCCTCTGGTTTGGCCCCCAGCGCTACGAGGATTGCTTGGAGGCGATCGCCCTCCACCACCCCTTTCAAGTTATTGCGCAGCATCTTGCGTTTCATGGTGAACCCTAGCTTAACCAAGCTTTCCAAGAAATTGGGATCTTCCGCCGGGGTGGGGCAGGGGCGAGGTCGTAGCCGAATCACTGCCGAGTCCACCTTGGGCGGTGGATAAAACGCCCGCGCCGGAACTGCGCAGATCCACTCACAGTCCGCTAGATATTGCATCCGCACCGTCAGGGCTCCAAAACTTTTGCTACCCGATTTCGCACAGATGCGCTCAGCAACTTCCTTTTGCACCAGTAGGACAATGGTCTTAAACGTGGGTAACCGAGGCGTCGAGATCCGACCCAACAGCCGCTCTAGAATCGGGCCAGTGATGTTGTAGGGAATATTGGCGACGACCTTTTTGGGAAACGAATTGGGCGGTAAATCGGGCGGTAAATCGGGCGAGCTTGCCATCACCTCGTTCCAGCTCAAGCTCAAAAAGTCGCCTTCCACGAGGGAAAGCTTCTCGCTACGCAGCTCTGTGTCAAAAGACTTACGTAGATTTGCGCATAAATCTCGATCGATTTCAACCGCGATCACCTGCTTTGCCCGGCTCAGTAGTTCCCGTGTCAGTACGCCCTCCCCTGGGCCAATTTCGAGGATGCGATCGCCGACTTCCACCGACGCCGCGCCGATGATCGATTGCAGTGCAGCGGGGCTGCGAAGCCAGTGCTGGCCAAATTGTTTACGCGGATTTGAGGGCATGATGGAGTGCAGGATGTGAGTGCATACTTGCCTTTTGGCTCAACGATTCTTATTCATCTAGACAGATGAATTTCATAGAAGGTTTATGTAGTTGAAGACTAAATTTTTTGTTTGGCGTAGGGAATTGTAACAAACCATAATTGGATATCAGCAGTCTCTGGGAATTTACGGCGGTAACTTTGCGCAGATCACTTTGCAGATCACTTCGCAAGGGACGTCGCACGGATCGTCGCACAGCTCGCTCTATTCCCGGCATCACGAGGTGAAACCACGATCATGGATTATCTGTATTTCTTTTCAAACGCAAGTCTGACCCAGCGCATCGTTGAGTATTTGCGCGATCGACCCTACTGGCCCGTCCAATCCCTCACGGTCGTGCACCAAATTGACGGCTGGATTGTCCAAATCAAATTGCGTTACCCTCTTTCCATCTCGGAAGATGCCGATTTTCGGGCGGTACTGCGTGAGTTTGGTGGCCCTGTCAAGCCCAGTGCGCGGCTCCAGCGGGCGCTCCAGTCCCTAGACTCTGGCTACTCGCCGGTAGAAGTCATGCGGTTTCACCAAGTGGCGATCGTCTCCCATGGCCGGCCTGACTGTAGCGAGATCGAAGAATTTCGCCGTCAATTCGTTAAAGGCTTGGGCTATTGCCCCGAAACCCTTGCCTAGGTACGTCTCGAGGAGAACCCAGTCTCTTCACGCCGGGCTTTCTGCTGGGTAGATCTAATCCAATAGGCCTAAAGACCTGATCCAATGGCGCTGATCCAATGGCGCTAATCCAATGACTCTAATCCAATGACTCTAATCCAATGACTCTAATCTAACTGGAAGGCGTCCGCCAAATAATGCTGAAGTGTCAGCCGATAGTCACCTCGCTGGATTGGCTGGCCTAGGGTTGGGGGTCGCTTTGGGTTTTCCTGTTGTGGTTCATGATCTTGCACTGCCAGAGACAGTGCAGTTTTTTTCTTTGTAATTTCCTGCTTCCCAGTCTCTTTCTTGGCAATTTCTTTCTTCAGCCGCTGACTGCCGACCAGCGCCACGTCACAGCGGCAGGGAAAGTTGGCAAAACGCGGATACTGGGCCAAATATAGACGGGCGCTGTGCCAGATTTTCCGTTGCTTGCTGGGGGTGATTGCCAGGAGGCCGCCTTCGTCCCAGTTGTCTCGACTGCGGGTTTTGACTTCGATGAATGCTAAGACCAACGGTGACCCAGTCGGCTGGGTGGCGCTTGCCAACGCTTTGCAAGGGAGCGCTTCTGGCAGTAAGGCTACGAGATCTAACTCCCCCCAGCGGCAGTGCCAGCGCCGATGCAAAATTTTTACACCCTGGGCTTCGAGCCACTCGGCCACGAGCGCCTCGCCCAGTTGGCCGAGGGTGAGCTGAGCTGTGCCAGAAGAAGTTGAATGCATTTCAACTGGTGCATTTGGAGCCGGTGGCTTTGGCACCGGTTCCAAATGCCAAAGCCGAGTGGGGTCTAGATCTGAGGGACGAGTGGTCATGCGGGCTCAGGAGAGCATAGGATTGAGGGGTGTGGGAGGCGCTTGCTGTGGCGCTGGGATCCGTATCCTTGGTCTCCAGTGTTCCCATCCCACGACTTGCCGCATTCAGGTTGGCCCTATGGTGCTCCAGCGTCTTCAGAGTTTGTTTGCCCGGAATTCGTTTGCCCAGGATCTGTTTACCCGGAATTTATTCACCCATCGCCGAGACCGTTTGGGCATGGCCCCCCGGCTTTGGGGCGGCGATCGCATTTCCTATTGCTCAGCAAATGGTGTTGCTGAAGCAAAAGCTGGACGACCAGCGGTTCGTCTCTGGGCTGGGCTGGGCGCTGTGCTGGTGGGGGTGGCGATCGCCGCCTGCCTCATCTGGCCCCAACCGGCCCAAGCCTTCAACTACAATCGGGCGATCATGGATGGCGAAAGCCACCCCGGCGAAAGCTTTGTGGGCGACAATCTGAGTATGTCCAAGCTGCGTCGCACCAATTTGCAAGGCACCAACTTCCATAACGCCGATCTGTTTGGAGCCCATCTCGAAGAAGCCGATTTGACCGGCGCTGACCTGACTTCTGCCACCCTCGATTCGGCCTTCCTGAAATATACCAATCTCACCAATGCCAACCTCGAGGGAGCCTACGTGATCAATGCGACGTTTAAAAACGTCACGATTGAGGGGGCTGACTTTACAGATGTTTTGCTCACGGATGATGCTCTTGCCCAGCTGTGTCCCGTGGCCCAAGGTACTAACCCCACCACAGGCCGCAACACCCGCGATACGCTGATGTGCGATTAGCCGCTACTGATGGATCCCCTAAGTGTCTGTTTATTTGGGATGTTGGGCGTTGCAGCTGGTCTCTTGGCTGGTTTACTGGGCATTGGCGGCGGCATGGTGATTGTGCCAGGGTTGTTCTATTTGTTCGGTTTGTTGCACCTGCCGGAGGAATCGCTGATGCACCTCGCTGCCGGGACATCCACTTGCATCATGATTTTTACGGCGGCAGCATCGACCTGGTCTCACCATCTCAAGGGCCACATCCACTGGGCGATTTTTCGCAAAATCATCGTTGGTATCGCCATCGGCGTTCTTACAGGGAATTTGTTGGCGAATCATCTCGATAACCGATGGTTGGAGTTAGCGTTTGGTTTATTTCTGCTGGTGGTCTCGTTTAAGCTCTTTTTGAACGTCAAGCCAGAGTCCAAGACGGTTGTAGAAAAATCCTTTGGCCTGGTGATCACGAGTTTGGTCGGTGTGGCGATCGGCTTCAAATCTGGTGTTTTGGGAATCGGCGGTGGCGCGCTCAGTGTGCCTTTTTACTCTATTGCGATTTGCCGATGAACCACGCAACAGGAACCTCGGCCTCGTTTACGTTGCCGATCGCCCTGGTCGGCACCGCTGCGTTTATCTTACTGGGTGACCCTTCGATCGCGATTTCGGGTGCCACCGGCTATGTGTATTGGCCTGCAGTCTTGCTGGTGGCTCCGTTTTCGATGTTGGGAGCTCCCTTAGGGGCTCGGCTCTCTCAGATCCTTCCGGGCGAGCAACTGCGTCTGGTATTTGCAATTTTCTTGCTATTTATCAGCTTCAAAATGTTTGGTAGTACGGGTTTCCTTGCGACATTGTCGTATTTTTAGGCACCTCTATGAGCACTGAAAATCGAGTTTTCGATTGCGAAATTCTATCCGCAGACAGACTTAGGCTACACCAATCCTACAGTCCTATCTGATAGGATGCGGGAAACTCCAATACGGGTGATTTCATGTTTCAGTCGTCTTCACGATTGTTTTCTAGATTTGCGTTAGTTTCGATCGTCAGCTTAGGCAGTATCGGAATTGTCGGTGCTGGGGTGAAGCCGACCCAGGCTAAGCCGCTTCAAGTCCCATCCGCTTCGGAGGTTCCCGCAGCAAAAGCTCCAGCCACCTCCTTGGGCTCGGTTGTTGAGGTTGCATCCAAAAACAGTGCTTTTAAGACCCTGGTGGCGGCAGTCGAAGCCGCAGGTCTAGTTGATAAACTTTCCGAGGATGGACCGTTTACAATTTTGGCCCCAACGGATGAGGCGTTCGCAGAGTTGCCAGCGGGTGTTTTGCAAGCCTTGCTGTTACCTGAGAACAAGGATTTGCTCACCCAAATTTTGACCTATCACGTTGTTCCCGAAAAACTGAAGTTCGAACAGTTTCGTAGCGGAGCCCTGGCGACGCTCAATGGCGGTGTGGCGGTTAATCTGACCTCCGATCGCATTGTTATCAACAATGCCAGCATCATCCAGGCGGACGTAGAAGCGGATAACGGCATCATTCAGGTGATTAGCCGCGTGCTGATTCCGCCCAAGGTGGCAGAGGAATTGCAAACGCGCCTAGCCTCGGCAACGCCCGCAGAGCCGGAGGCTCCTATGGCAGAAGCGGAGGCTTCCCCCCAGCGAGCAGATAGCACTGAGCCCGCCGCTAAACCTTCGGTGCGGGGGGCTTTGGTAGCACCTGCGTTGCTCTAGCTGGGGTGTGAAGCCAACCCTAGCTAGTGGTGTTACGAACACGGCTTCTTTCCTGAAGTAGGCCATTGGTATAGCGGGGCGAGGGGGCGAGGGGCTATGTGGATGGCGATCGCCGAAATCGGGAGAGTCCGTCTCGCGTCTATAGTTCGGTCTCGTTTAATCTTCCTTCGTTCCTTATTTTGATTACTGCCTTGGCCTCACTTCAGCGCCTAACGATCGCACCCACCCAACTCCAAACCGAGACCCTGACGCTCACTCCCGAGCAAGCCCATTACCTGCGGCGGGTGCTGCGGCTCAAATCCGGCGATCGCTTCATCGCCAACGCCCCCGACCACCCCTGGCTCGCCGCCCTCACCGAGACCCTCAGCGCACAGCTCATCCAACCGCTGCCCCCCCCGCCCCCGCTCCCGGTTCAGATCCATCTCCTGGCTGCCCTGCCCAAAACCGGCTTCGATGAGGTCGTCCGCCAAAGCACCGAACTCGGCGTGGGCAGCATTTGGCCCATTTTGGGCGATCGCACCCTGCTCCAGCCCAGCGTCCAAAAATGCGATCGCTGGCAGCGCATTGCCCAAGAGGCCACCGAACAATGCGAACGCGCCTCCGTCCCCACCATTCACCCGCCCAGCCGCTTGGCCGACGCCAGTCAACGGGCGATCGCCCAGGCTCGCTACATTGGCGCAGCGCGGGCTGAGACTCAGCATTTGCTCAAAGCCATAGACGCCGATTGGGCAATGGGGAAGCTCAAAGGCAACAACGAGCTGGCCCAGGTGCGATCGCTCTTGGCCCTGAGGGCGGCTGGACAGATACAGAGATGGATTGGGCGATCGCCCATGGCTATCAGCCCGTTTCCCTGGGCTCGACGATCTTGCGGGCGGTGACGGCACCCCTGGCGGCGATCGCCCTGATTATGGCTAAATATGAGAGTCTCTAGTCATCGCCATGCTCGAATCCGTTGCCGACGCCATCGAACGCCAAGACTATCGCACAGCAGCCCAGTTGCTCCAGCCACTGGTGCAGCAGTCCCCATCAGATTCCTGGGTGAGGTTCTATGTGGCGCGGGTACATGAGGGCTCGGGTAGAGCGGAAAAAGCCGAGCGGCTGTATCGACAACTGCTCAAGACCGAAATCAACCGAAAACTTATCACCCTGGCTCGGCAAGGCATTCAGCGAATTCAGACGCGTGAGCAAGCCCAGCGACAGGCGGCGATCGCCCAGGCCACCGACACATCGGGGAGAACAGCCCTCGGCGGCCTCATTCTCAAACCACTTTCCCCTGAGACCAGAGAACGCGTCACACCGAGTTTTGCACGGATGATGCAACTGGAACCCTATGCCGCCAAACTGCTATTACCCACTCGGGGCTGGCGGTTTTATCGCACGGGAAAAATTGGAGCTTTGCAAGTTTACGTCCGTGAACTCGAGGCGATCGGTGTCCCAGCCTTTTGCGCTGCTCTCGAGGATCTTGCGACCATTCCGGTGTTTCAAACCCGACAGCTAGAACTTGGCCACGGCACGATTACCGCCCACCCCGTCAGCGATCACCCCCTCAGGAGACATGCCACCGGCAGCCATGCCCCAACGTCCCCTGGCAAAACGCTGCAATTTCGCGCCCAAGACGTACGCGCCTGTCTAGAGGGAGCCCTGCCAATTTTTGAATCGGTAGTAGATGTCAACCGGCTCGTCAAGCAGCAGTACGTACGCAAGGAGCAGGTACAAGACTACGCTAAGGTGTTGGACCTACACCTGCCCAAGCAAATTATCCGGCTTTGTGATCAAACCTATCGCTACGCCCCGGAAGCCCTCGCCTCCCCAGCAGCGAAGACATCTCCAGAAACGGTGCTAGACGTCCGGTATGTCCCGCTGCCCCAGAAGTGGGGAAGGTTGCTAAGTGAGCTGCGCCAGGCAGGAGTGCCCGAAGTGGTGAGGGGCGATCGCTTCAAGCAATTCGCCGCCACCGCCCTCGACCAAGAAGACTTTTTGCGAAGAGTTCAGCCCCAAATCGAACTGTCCAACGCCTCAGCCCTAATTTTCCACGACGAGGCTCCGCCCTGGCACGAAGCCTTCCACCTCTACAGCACCCTTGCCTTCACTCAATCTTCCGTTACTGGAGTAGACGTTCACTGAGCCACCGTTACTTGAGCCACCGTTACTTGAGCCGCCGTTGCTTGAGTCGCCGTTACTTGAGTCGCCGTTACTTGAGTCGCCGTTACTTGAGCCACCGTATTAGCAGACGTCTGTCAATACGGCTATTTCTTCATCTCTTTCATCATGCCCTTGAACTTATCCAGACTCGGGCCGGGGCGGCGTGTCCGCATGGTCGGCGTCGGCGTCCGCATCACATCCGCAAAGCCCATCTTAGCCACAGCTTCCGCTTCCGCTTCCGCAGCCGCCTCAGCAGCAGCTCTTTGAGCCGCCTCAGCTTCAGCTTTTTGAGCAGCGGCAGCAGCTTTTTCAGCCTCCTTCGCTTGTTTAGCCGTATCGCGGGCATTTTGCTTAGCCTGACGCTCGGCGGCACCTTTCGCCGGGATTGTTCCGGCCGTCGAAACCACACTGTTCGCAGCGGCCTTCGCCTCGGGGGCCTTCGTCGCTGGCGCTTGGGGCGCAGGGGCGGCTGATGCAGACTGATCACCGCCTAGGTCTAAGAAGTACTTGTCTTTCTTTTTGCCCAAAAATCTATCTAAAAAGCCCATGGTATAACGCTCCTATGGAAAATTCTGAACTTAAATCTTAGTGGTCTTAATCTTGATGGTCTTAATCCAGTTATGGTCTCAACCCGAACGTCTCTGAGCGACAAGCGGCAGTGACAATGACGGTGATACAGTTCCGCCATTATCAAAGTTCACCCTCCCCCGCATCAAGGTTGATGGGGAGGTGTTCACAAAAGTTCATTCAAAGGCTGTCCTCGCGATCGCGAGGACAGCTCCTCGGGCAAGGGATCGGGGGAGGTCTCACCAATCTGCCGGTGCTCTTGGGCTCCAAACACAGCCTCGGGGTGACAATAGTGCTTAAACTCCAGCAAATTTTGACTGGGATCCACCAAAAAAAGCTGAGATGCTCGAGCACAGAGCCCTGAAAGCGGCGCTGGGGCTGCTGATAAAACGCGAGCTGGTGTTGTTGAGCCCTGGCCAGCAGCGCTTGCCACTCTGCTTCGGTGTCAAATACCAAACCAAAATGACGTGGGTAGATGCCAGTCTGGGGGTGCAAGTCCATCTGGGTCAAATGGGCCACTAACTGGTGACCCTGAAGGTTCAAAATTGCGGAGCTACGGTTCTCCCGGCCCAGCTCACAGCCCAAGCCTTCGAGATAGTAGGCCTTGGTTCGCTCGAGGTCTTGGGCTGGAAAGGCGAGGTGAAAAATAGGTGCCATAGGCGATGGGCCGTTAGAAATCAGCTGGGGCAGAGGGTTAAACTTAGATCGTTGAGATCTTTGATTTGAGATCTTTGGTTTGAGATCTTTAGAAGAATTATCTTTGAAAAATTAATTTTTGAAGAAGTCCGCTCCCACCTTTATGTTCTTCGATAGCGACCCACCCATGAACGATGCATCTCGCTCAGATCAAGCAGACCAAACTCCGGCAGCTCTAACAGAGCATTCCTTGAAACCCTCTTCAAAGGACGGAGCAAAAAAAATCAAACTCGACCAGTTTCTCAAGTTCAAGAACCTCGTCAGCAGCGGCGGCGAAGCGAAGATGCTGATCCAAGACGGTCAAGTTGAGGTCAATGGCGAGGTAGAAACCCGGCGTGGGCGCAAGCTGGTCCCGGGGGATGCCGTTCGCTTTGGGGGACAAACCCTACTGGTCGAAGCAAAAAAGGAGCCTTCGCCAAGCTCCGCAGAATCACCCAGCGGAATCTATTCCAAAGAACCAAACAACGTCCTAAACTAAACAGTGCTTCAAAAATGCTACGACGCGGTGGCACTCATCCCAGACCGTTCCCGACCGGCCCCTATACCAGATCGTCCCTAACTGACCTTTATCCCAAGAACCCGTGCGCAAAATCGTCATCGCTGGCAACTGGAAAATGTATAAAACCCAGGAGGAAGCAACCGAATTCCTCAGCGGCTTCTTGCCGATCCTGGAAAAGACCCCGAGCGATCGCGAGATTATCCTCTGTGTCCCCTTCACCGACCTGGCGGTGCTCTCCAAGAGTCTGCACGGCAGCCGCGTCCGGGTTGGAGCCCAGAACGTCCACTGGGCCAGCGAGGGCGCATTTACGGGCGAAATCTCAGCGGCCATGTTGGCGGAATTAGGCGTGCGTTATGTGGTGGTGGGTCACAGTGAGCGACGGCAGTATTTTGGCGAAACCGACGACACGGTCAACCAGCGGCTCAAAGCGGCTCAGGAAGCAAGGCTGATGCCGATTCTGTGTGTTGGTGAGAGTAAGCAAGAGCGGGATGATGGGGATACGGAAGCGGTAATTTTTGAGCAAATCAAAATCGCTCTAGAGGAAGTGGATCAAGCCAACTTGGTGATTGCCTACGAGCCGATTTGGGCGATCGGCACCGGTGACACCTGCGCCACTGATGAAGCCAACCGCGTCATTGGTCTTATCCGCAGCAAGCTCAGCAACCCAGAGGTGCCGATTCTCTACGGTGGTTCTGTCAACCCGAGCAACGTTGATGAAATCATGGCCCAGGCCGAGATTGACGGAGCGCTGGTTGGTGGTGCAAGCCTCAAGCCCGATGGCTTCGCCCGGATTGTCAATTATGAGACTTTGAATTCGTAAGACCTTGAATTCGTAAGACCTTGAATTCATCAGAGCTTAGCAACCCATGTCTCCTCTCACCGTTTCGACCCCTTCTAACCTAAACTCAGCCGTTCCCAACCCAGCCACACTGCCGTCTCAGAATGCCAAAAAGCTAGAGGCCAAATTGCGGGGGCTGGTGGGTCGTGCGATCGCAGATTATCGGATGATTGAGGCGGGCGATCGCGTCATGGTTTGCCTCTCCGGTGGCAAGGATTCCTATACCCTGCTGGCGTTGCTGATGTCACTACAACGCAAAGCACCGGTCAACTTCGAGATCCTTGCAGTCAATCTTGATCAAAAACAGCCCGATTTCCCCGCCGACGTCCTGCCCAACTATTTCAAATCCGTGGGTGTTCCCTATCGCATTGTCGAGCAAGACACCTACAGCACCGTCACCCGCGTCGTTCCCGCAGGCAAAACCATGTGTGGTCTTTGCTCGCGCCTGCGTCGCGGCATACTGTACCGAGTCGCCGCCGAAGAAGGCGCGACCAAAATCGCCCTCGGTCACCACCGAGACGACATTGTTGAAACGCTTTTTCTCAATCTGTTCCACGGCGGGCAGCTGAAGGCCATGCCGCCCAAATTGCGCAGCGACGATGGCGAACAGATCGTCATTCGTCCCTTGGCCTATTGCGCCGAAAAGGAAATCGCCCGCTACGCCCGCTACCGCAAGTTTCCGATTATTCCCTGCAATTTGTGCGGTTCCCAAACCAATTTGCAGCGGGCGCAGATCAAGCAAATGCTACAAAATTGGGAATCAGAATATCCAGGCCGCACGGAGAGTTTGTTTCGCAGTTTGCAAAATGTGGCACCATCCCATCTGGCTGATGCCAATTTATTCGATTTCGCCAATTTATCCCCAACGGCTTCATCTTCACAAACGGTTTCATCTCCACAAACGGTTTCATCTCCACAAACAGCTTTTTAGCGCCAACGGTCGTGCATCCAGTCATGACTCTAGCCTGGTTGTGCGATCGCGCTAACCCTAAATAAATTTGCTAAGATCCGAAGTGGATGTGTGCAGAGATACGTGCAACATAGCCCCAATTCAGTATTTTTCATGCAAGTTGACTTTCAGCACATCGAAGCCCGCAAACAAATTCTGGAGCAAGCTCGTCTTGATCTCAAAAGTCGATTTATCGGCATTGACGAGATCATTGATGAACTGCTCGATTACATCCAGATTTGGTATCTAATGCCAGAGCTACTCACTCGTCCCATCATCGTTAACTTGTGGGGCATGACGGGTGTTGGCAAAACTGATTTGGTTCGACATTTGGTCAAATGTCTCAGCTATCAAGATCGGTTTGTTGAAATTGAATTGAGCAATGTCGATACCACCACCTGGCAGAGTTCCGTGGCGTCGGTTCTGGGTGACAACGGCGTAACGGATGGCAAACCGGCGATCGTTTTGTTTGATGAAATTCAACGATTTAACACGCTTAATCAGGACGGTACGCCCATTGAAACAACCAAGTTCACAGATTTCTGGGAACTCTTGAGCGATGGCAAATTGTCGAAGCGCACGCGGGACAACCTTGACTATTACTTCCAGGACATGTTGTTCCAGCAAAAGGATCTCAAGCGCCGCAAGGATCGGGGTGAAGAGAATATCACCGAAACGGACAGCGTCGGTTTCTATGAAGCCCAACAGCTCAAATCGATGCTGCAGCTTGATGACGACGTCAGCGATATCACCGACATGTCGCGCAGCCAAATGCTGGAGAAGATTCGTCAGGCTAAGGCTAAAAAAACAATCTACGAACCCGTTGACCATTCACGCACACTCATTTTGGTGAGTGGCAACCTTGATGAAGCGTTTAGTATGGCAATGCAGATTTCGGAGTCCGATGTGGATGCTGACATTTTCCATGCATTTACCCAAAAAGTGACGCTGGTCAATATCAAAGATGCCCTCAGCCGAAAGTTTCGACCTGAGCAGGTGGCACGATTTGGCAATATTCATCTGATTTATAAGAGCCTGAGGAAAAGAGATTTTGAAGCTCTGATTGCGAAGGAAATCGATCGCATCATTACCAGCACGCAGGAAAAATTTGGCGTCAGCCTCACAATTGACAATTCAATTCATGCCTTAATTTACCGCAATGGTGTCTTTCCAGTTCAGGGTGTTCGACCAGTTTTTTCGAGTATTGTTGATATTTTAGAGACAAATTTATCTAAGTTCTTATTCACAGCCCTGCTGACCCAACAAGATCAATTGGCGATCGCCTACGATTTCCAACAGTCACAAATCCGCGTCAAAATTGGCGAAACCGAAGCTGTTGTACCCTTTATTGGGCGGATCGACAAAATTCGACAGAGCAATGAAAAAGAGGCGATCGCCAATATTAGCGTCCATGAATCGGGCCATGCCGTAGCCTACGCAGTTTTGTTTGGTCTCGCCCCCCTCCAGCTCAAATCCAAACTCGCCAACACCTACGCCGGAGGGTTTACGTTTCCCCATCAAATCTATGAGACCCGAGAAAACCTCCTCAAAAGATCAAGATTTACCTAGCGGGAGGCCTCGCCGAAGAGCTGATCTTTGGCAAACCCCTTGCATCCACCGGACGCAGCCACGATCGCGAGCAAGCCTCGATTTTGGCGATCGACTACCTGCGCAAATACGGCTTTGACGAAGAGTTTCAAATCAATTACATGATGGAATATGGCTATGCCATGGAAAAATCAGCGACGGATTTAGACCTCGAAAAAATGATGACGCGGCTGGTTTCAGAGACCCAAGAACTCCTGTCATCCCATCGACCCTTACTGCAAGACTTGTCTCTGCAACTGGCTGCATCAGGCAGTTTGGAGGCCAAAGAAATCCAGCGGGTCGCCGCCAAGCACCACTTGAATATTGAGGTCAAAGAAGAGGGGTATTTACAAATTCCTGCCTACAGCGAGCAGCTCAATCCAAAGCCGGTAGTCCTATGAAGCGAGGGATGTAAATGGTAGCAACTGAGTAAAGAGAAAGCAGAATCGATGTAGAGTATTTCCGAGCAAAAACAGATGGCTGAAGAAATAATCCACTGCCCGCGATGTTATAGCGAAGCAATCAGTCGAAACGGTCGTACGGGATAAGGAAAGGAGGGATTTTAGTAAGCTGAAGCTAACCACAACAATTCAGCGAGCCTCTCCCATGTCTAGCTTAGAAGAACTCTTCTGCCGATTGGATGATTTTATTTTGCCAGGCCTTCGAGCCCCAATGGCGAGCCCAGCAATGGAGAAGAGAGCCGTGGACTCGATTCCTTCGACCCTGATGCTGGTCTGTGTCTACCTCAAACAGTGTTTGGGGGGAGCATCCCAAAGATGCAAGAATAGTACGTGTTTTCTAGGATGAGTAGAGAACTCTAGGAGAGCGAATGAATCCATCGAAGGAAGCCCGTCTGCGAGCCTGCCTAGCGGAGCTGTCAGAGCTGCTGTACGAAG
>JAAUOP010000048.1 GCA_012034805.1 Synechococcales cyanobacterium CRU_2_2
GCGTGCAGCGACCTCGTCGGCCCAGTCGTAGTCCTGGAGTGGCTGGCCATGAGAGGCAGCCCCGACTCCACGCCCACCGCCACCCCCAACTCCCAAGCCCACGCCAACACCAACGCCTACCCCCAAGCCCACGCCTGCTCCTCCACCAACGCCTGCTCCCAAGCCCGATTCTGCCTTCCCCACCGTGCCCAAAAACAAGTACACCGTAGTGATTGATCCAGGCCATGGCGGCCCGGATCCCGGTGCGGTCGGCATTGCCGGGGTACGCGAGAAGGATATTGTGAATGAGATCTCCGCCCAGGTTCGCGATATCTTGGTGCGCCAAGGGGCCAAGGTGGTGATGACCCGCAGCACGGATATTGATTTGGACTTACAGCCGCGTGTGAGTATTGCAGAACAGGCCAATGCTACAGTGTTTGTCAGTATCCACGCCAATGCGATTAGCTTGAGTCGCCCAGACATCAATGGCTTGGAGTCGTTTTACTATTCCTCCGCGAGCGGTAAGAAGCTGGCAACGGACATCCACAATGCGATTATGCGAGAGCTCGACATGGCCGATCGCGGTGTCCGAGAAGCCAATTTTTATGTGATTCGTGTGACTTCGATGCCGGCTGCGTTGATCGAAACGGGCTTTTTGACCGGCGCTGAGGATTCGCTCAAGTTGCGTAATCCGGTGTTTCGGAAGGATATGTCGGAGGGAATCGCGAAGGGCATTCTCAAGTACCTCGGCGATCTCCGTTAGGCGCGGGCATTTTTAGAGCCAATCGCTCCTACCACCAAGCTTGGGCTGGACGGTTGTGGCTCTGGTCGCTGGCCATTAGGGTTCGGTAGGTGTTGCTGCTGGCCCAGCGATCGATCTCCCTGGCGCGCAATACTGGCAGCGGGTGGCTGAGGGGGGCGGTTTGTAACTCGCGCATGGCGCGGCCCAGTTCCGTCTCGCTGATTGTGTCGTAGGCTCGAGCCTGGGCAAGGAAGGCGTCGAGGTTGAGCTGCCGGGCAATCTGGGGAGATCCTCCGGTGAGTTTCATCAGAACGGAGGCGACGGTGCGGGGGGTTTGGGTGGCGAGGAGGGCGGCGCGATCGCAACTAAATTCGGCACAGCGCACCCATTCCATCATCTGTTGTTGCAAGTTTTGGGTAAGCAACTGCCCTAGACCCGGTAGCAGGCTAGCGCCTAATACCATCAGGTTAGCGAGGGTGAGATAGACACCATGGTCACATTTGAGGTGACCGAGTTCGTGGGCGAGAACGGCTTGGACCTCGTCGGGTTCTAGCAAATCGAGCAGGGAGGTGTGGACAACGATGAAGGGGCGTTTGCCGCGCATGGCAAAGGTGTAGGCGTTAGGGATGGGATGTTGCTTGAGGTAGAGTTCAGGGGCCTCGATGTCGAGGGTGTGGCTGGCGTTTTGCAACAGGGCGTGGAGGTCGGGGAGTTGCTGGGGGCCGATGAGGATGCTGGTGGCAATGTTGTCGAGGTAAAAGATTTGTTCGGCGGTGGGGCCGAGCAGGCTGCGGATGATCAGGTCAAGGCCGGGGATTTGTTTGAGGGCTTGGGTCGCTTGGCGATCGAGGGGGTGGCGAAATTGGTCAGCTTTGAGACCGATGAGGGGGGTGGGATGGGGCGCAGTGGGTTGCATCGTGTTGTTTTGAGTGACGGAATCTGTTTCGGGTGACGGAATCGATTTCGAGTTGGGATCTGTTTCAGCGGAAGTGACAGGCAGGACTGCAGCAGAAGATTGTCTTTAGACTACTGTGGACTCCTATGGACTTCTTTAGACTATTGTAGGCTGCACAAAATTCGTTGTTTAGATCGAGGGCCGGTCAAGGACGGCAAATCTGGAGTTGGGAGCAGGGGATTTACAATGGGGATTCTGTGTTGGGTGATTTATGTCTGCATCTGTTGGGCGATCGCAACCTGCGCGATCGCAACCTACGCCCTATCCGCTCAAGCGACTGCTGCATTATGCAAGGCCTCACCGCCGACAAATTTGGCTGGCGAGTCTCTATTCAGTTCTCAACCAAATCTTTGACTTGGCTCCGCCTTATTTAATCGGAATTGCAGTGGATACCGTCGTCCAACAGGAAAACTCTTGGATTGCAAAGCTCGGCATCTTAAACACCACAGGGCAATTGGCCTTTTTATCTTTAGCAACGCTGGTGATTTGGGGCGGGGAATCGCTGTTTCAGTATGCCTATGATACGCGCTGGCGCAATCTGGCTCAAACGGTTCAGCACGAGCTGCGGCTAGATGCCTATTCTCATTTGCAAGAGCTGGAAATGGGCTTTTTTGAAGAGCAAAGTAGCGGTCAGCTGCTGTCAATTTTGAATGACGACATTAATCAATTAGAACGGTTTTTAGACTCGGGAGCGAACGAGCTGTTGCAGTTTACCACAACCGTTTTGACCGTCAGTATCTCGTTTGTGAGCTTGGCCCCCGGTGTTGCCTGGATGGCGATGCTGCCAATTCCATTTATTTTGGCAGGATCAATCCTGTTTCAAAAGCGCCTCGCGCCTCGCTATGCGGATGTGCGGGAGCAAGCCAGTTTGGTCAACAGTCGCTTGGCCAACAACTTGGCAGGCATTGCGACCATTAAGAGCTACACCGCCGAAGCCTATGAGCGCGATCGCGTCTCTCTCGAAAGTGAGACCTACCGCACTAGCAACCGCCGCGCCATTCGCCTTAGCGCCGCCTTTGTGCCGCTGATTCGGTTTGTGATTTTGATTGGCTTCACCGCAACACTCTTTTTCGGTGGGTTGGCAGCGGCGGCGGGTACGCTGTCGGCAGGCACCTACAGTTTTATGGTGTTTATTATTCAGCGTCTGCTGTGGCCGTTCACGCGCTTGGGCAACACGATGGACCAATACCAACGGGCGATGGCCTCGATTAATCGAGTGATGAATCTGTTGGATATGCCGATCGCCATTCGCACGGGCGATCGCGACCTCAACCCCAGCCAGGTCAGCGGCGATGTCCAGTTCGAGCAGGTGACCTTTGCCTACAAAGATCGCGCTCCCGCTCTGCATTGCCTCAGTCTCCAGATTCCCGCCGGAAAACCATCGGTATTGTCGGCGCAACAGGCTCTGGCAAAAGCACTCTCGTCAAACTCCTGCTCCGGTTCTATGAAGTCAACAGCGGCCATATTTTGCTCGACGGCATCGACATTCGAGAGTTGTGCCTACAAGATTTGCGGCGCTGCACGGGCTGGGTGAGCCAAGATATTTTTCTGTTCCACGGCAGCGTCGCCGAGAATATTGCCTATGGAAGCTTTGGGGCTTCGGAGGCTGCGATCGCCCAGGCTGCCCAACAAGCAGAAGCTCATGAGTTTATCATACAACTTCCCCAGGGCTATAATACCATCGTCGGCGAACGCGGCCAAAAGCTGTCCGGCGGACAGCGGCAGCGGTTGGCGATCGCCCGCGCCATTCTCAAGGATCCGCCGATTCTGATTCTCGATGAAGCGACGTCTGCGGTGGACAATGAAACTGAGGCTGCGATTCAGCGATCGCTGGCGGTCATTACCCAAAATAGAACGACGATTGCGATTGCTCATCGGCTCTCAACTATCCGTCAGGCTCACCGCATCTACGTCCTAGACCAAGGCCAGCTCGCAGAGCAGGGCACCCATGAAGCGTTGCTAGAGCAAGACGGCATCTATGCTTCGCTCTGGCGGGTGCAGTCGGGCCTACAGCCGGGGCAGGCTTAGTCTTGGCGGCTTGGGGGCAGGCGGTGGGCCTTGTGCCCTGGCCTGGGGATGAAGATTTGGTAGTCCGCTTTAGTACTGGACAGTCAAAACTTGCTGATACATCAAGGATGGAGATTTTCAACGAGATTCGATGGTTTCGAGTGTGCTCGATATCTCGCCGGAGCGCTGGCAGGTCAGCCCGGAGCTTGAGCTGCTGCTGCGGGTTTTGGCCCTGGGTGGTCTGGGCATTGTCACGGGGCTAGCTCTGCTGGGCCACCGCGTGATTCAAACCATTGGTGAAGATTTGATTGACCTGGAGCCCAGCAGCGGATTTTGTGCCGAACTAGCCACGGCTGCCACGGTGCTGGCAGCTTCCGCCGTTGGGTTACCTGTTTCCACTTCCCATGCCCTAGTGGGGGCCGTCTTTGGGGTGGGCTGGGTCAAGACCGGTAATATACGCAACATCCGCCTAGATACAGTTCGGAATATAGCCCTCACCTGGTTGGTGACCCTTCCGGCGGCGCGGCGATCGCCGCTTTCCTGTTTTTGTTGCTCCCCCAACTCATCCCCTAGGGCCGCCAAACTTGAACCCCCTGCCCCTGGGTCACCAAAACGCGATTGTCAGGGCTGAAATGGGCTTGCTGAACCTCATCCAAAGACACCAGATGAATGCCCGTCATGGCATCCCGCAAATCCAGGGCAAACCCAGACCCGGAAACATTCGTCCCTGGCAGGGGGACAGCGGCAATGGGAATAGCCAAGGTCTTGCTGTCTGGGCTAACAAGAATCGGCTGCTGGGTCGCTCTCGAATCCCTCGGGTCTATCTGGGGGTTGGGGCGGTTGCCAGAGTCAACGGAGATTGTGAGACGATTCTCGTAGGTTTGCAAGTTCCAAAACAGAACCGACTGGCTTGCATCTCGGCTGAGCAGCGTTTGACCATCGGGGCTAAAGGCGATCGCTTCAATCGGTCGCTGATGCTGACGCAACGTAATCATCCTTGCGCCACCACCGGTATTCCAGAGCTTGATGCTGTTGTCCAGATCCAGCGTCGCCAAACTTTTACCGTTGGGGCTGAAGGCCATGGCCTGGGACAGGTTTGTGCCTAATGTGTCAGCAACCAGGGGCGATCGCGCCAAGGCCACTTTCAGTAGTCTGCCATTGGGCAAATCCCAAAGCTGGATGCTGCGGTCAGTAGCGATCGCCAACCTTGTACTGGCGGGGCTAATCAGCAAGCCTTGCACAGCGCTGGCCTGGGTTTCGCCTGCCCCCAAACTCAGGGTTTTGAGCAGTTTGCCACTGTTGAGATCCCAGAGCTTGACCGTGCGATCGCCGCTGCCGGTCACCAGCCATTTACCGTTGGGGCTGATGGCCAGGGCTCTGGGGCTGTCAGCGTGGGCTTTCCAGGTTCGTAGGGATTTGCCGGTGGTTGTATCCCAAACTTCAACTTGGCCATTGGCCAGGACGGCGGCGATGCGTTTGCTGTCGGGGCTAAAGGCGATCGCCTGGGCCGGGACGCTGCCGGGCTTGAGCAGGGTGACCAGTCGGGTGCCGCGATCTAGATTCCAGAGGGCGAGGCTGCTGGTGAAGGCCTGGGTAGAAGTCTGGGCTCGGCTGACCACTGCGAGCAGTTTGCTGTTGGGGCTGATGGCCGTGGCGATCGAGCGAATGTTTCTGCTGGTGCTGGGGTAAAGGGCGGCGAGGTTGATGCGGTGGCGGAGTTTGGGCGATCGCCAACTTGCTGCTGCGGGGGCTGGGGTTCCAGGGCTAGCTGCACTTGCTGGTACAAGTCTGGAATATAGCCATAGAAGCGACCGTTGCGCAGCTCCCTTGCATCAATCGTACAACTGCCGCAACTGCCGCCGCCTAAATCCTGGGACAGCAGTTGAGCAACCTGGCGATCCGAGACTCCTGGCCAAGGCAAATGTCCAATGGGAGCTTGGAGTGAGCGGTTGAGTTCGGATTCGTTGAGCCAGTCGCTGCTGATAAAATCATCGTTTGGACGGGGTTTGAGCATTTTCCAGCCGAGGCGATCGCGCAGGGCATTGACCGCTGCTTCCTCATTATTTGGATGTTTGGCCAAGGCTTCGCGCCAGAGCTTGGCCTGGACGCTGAGGCCAAACCGACCGCTGCTGGCCTGGATCCAAGCTTGATCAATGCTGCGAATTAAATCAAGGGAAGATGTTGAAGCATTAGGACTGTAAAGATCAAGTTCTTTTGTCAGCAAGCGGCGGGTTTCTGCATCGGCAGTAACCCAGTTTTTGGCATTGAGCTGTTGTTGCAAATAGCGGATTTCGAGCTGTAGATCGGAGAGTGGGGAAATGCCTGACGGGTCGGCTTGGTTAGCGATATGGCGCTCTAATAGATTGACAACAGGGTTGCTATGCTGCTGTCGAGCTAAGTCTAGAACCGTTCGACCTTGATTGTCCTTTAAGTCAAGACGAGCCTTTTTACTCAGCAGCAATGGTACTAGCTTCGCCGCTAGGTCGGGGCGAAGTGCCACATAATGGAGTAACGTACTGCCTTCGAGATCTTGACTATTTAAGTTGGCATTGGCCGCAATCATTTGCTGGGCCGATTCAAAGTTAGCGCCATACAGCGGCGTCTGGCCCTTGGCGTCTCGGGCATCGACTTGGGCTCCATTGGCCAGCAGCAGTTTAACCAGGTCAGATTGAGCAGAAGCATTGGTGTACGGGGGTTGGCCATGGATATGAAGGGGCGTTTTTCCTTCATAGGCAGGCAGATTGATATCCACACCCTGATTGATCAGGAGCTGTAGGCTAGCTGGAGCAAGATTCGGTGAATGAATCGGAGCCGCTCCCGAATCGCTTTGGAGCATGGGATTAGCCCCGGCTTGCAATAACAGTCGGGTCACAGCCCCATGAGAGATCCCATAATGGAGTGGCGTCGAGTTGTTGCTACTGCGAGCATTCACGTCTGCGCCATTGCGAATCAGAACCTCAACAATCTCGGCTTTGCCAATCCCGGCGGCTAGATGTAAGGGCGTTTCCTGCTCCAGGTTTCGAGCATCGACCTGTGCTCGATTCTCCAGCAGCAGTGCCGTTACGCCTGCTGTTCTATCGTAGTAGACTTCATGCAATGGGGTGTTGCCAAAATTGCTGTTTTTTGCGTTAACTGGAACGCCTTTTTGGATGAGCGATCGACCAATATTTTCTGATGATCGAAGGACATGTAATGATGTATTTCCATCTCGATCTTTCACCTGAACATTAACGCCCTGATCAATGAGTCGTTGGACAAGCTGTTCTTGGTTTGTTTCTAACAAGTAGTGAAGCAGAAAGACGGGTTGATTGGGGAAAATTAAGCAGGACTGATTCAGATCACCGCCCTGGGCAATGATCCGCTCTAATGCGGCCCAGTCTTGGTTTTCGCCATAGGGGTCGGAGAAGCTCGGAACCAGTTTACACCATGGAGAAGCTGAGTTGGTTACAGCAGGAATAGGCTGAGCCATAAGAGGAGCACTGCTCAAAAGGGAGGCAAGGCAACTGAGCAGCAGGCGTTGAAGTATGGGGGAAGCGATCGCGGTCGGTCTCCAACGGTGCTCAACAGCGGTAGATCTCAGACCAAAGGGTTGCAGAGGAAGCGTCATAGGAACCTAATCGATGCAATACGACTTAACGATAAAAAACTGGCGTGACTCAACCATGGTTGCGAAGCGGGAGAGCCAAAATCGTACAAAACACAGGGAAACAGAGTGGGCTAAAAGTGATGAATTCGAGCAGTTTCTGTCAGATTTAGATTGACTTCAGCATCGGTTCAAGCCTTAATAAAGCATAAAATTCAGCTCAATAGAAGCGACAGAGTAGCCACAGCAAAGAGTTGCCAATCTCGCAAAACCTGATAGGTTACACCTCCCTTGATGGCTACCATCTCCTTGAATGCTCCATTGTCCAAACATACTAGAGTTGATAGATCCTGGCATTTTTACGCTACCACTTGAATAAGTGGCATTTTTCTAAGTCAAGCAGACGGAACTACCCTCATACTTTCCAGAGGAGAAAAGTTGTCCATGTTGTCCATGAGGATTGCTCATATGAAGGTGTTGCGATCGCTGCTACTGGGCTACGTTTTGCTGGCAGCTCCTGCGGCCACTGCCCAAACCTTGCGTGACACCTCCCAACATTGGGCCGGAACCTGCATCGAGCACCTCGCCCAGCGCAAACAGCTCAACGGCTACCCCGACGGCAGGTTTCGCCCAGAGAACCGCCTCACCCGCGCGGAGTATGCCGTCCTGATGCTCAACAGCTTCCCCGAGACATCGACAGCCGTTGGGGAAATTCCAAAATTTAAGGACTTATCACCACAACATTGGGCTTATAAGGCGATGCGGCTCGCCTACCAAAAGCGCATCCTGGTTGGCTACCCGGATAATACCCTACGTCCCGATCGCCCCATTAGTCGAGTAGAGGCGATCGCCATCCTCTACAATCTGGTCTCCCCCCCATCGAATGGCAGCGAGGTGATGGCCTGGAATCTCCCCCGATTTCCGTTGCCCGATAATCCCGACCAAATCTTGACCGAACAGTTTGAGGATGCTGCACAAATTCCCGCCTGGGCAAAATCGAGTCTGTCAGGCGCTGCTGCTGGGTTTATGGTGGTCGATTATCCCCAAGGCCGAAACCTGCGGCCCCAAGATGCCACGACCCGCGCAGAAGCCGCTGCCTTTCTTTGTCAGGCCTCAGAGATTGATGGCTTAGTTCCGGTGACAGCGATCGTAGGCACGCGCAAGTTTGTTCAATCGGCGGAATTACAGCGGCTGTTTCGGGCTAGGGTAGAGGGAAAACAGGGCTGGTTCGATACGCAACGGCAAGTCGCGGTGATTGCGCAAGCAATACCGGGCTGGCAACTGCTAAGTTTAGGGAAACCCCAAGAAAATCGAGTTGCAGCTTGGTTTAACGATGCCAGTCAAGTTGAAAAAAAGGATTTCTGGACCATCAGGGACGGGTGGCGATCGCCCTCAATTTGAGGCCGCAGGTGATTTTTCAGAAGGCTTAGCTTGGGTGCAGAAAAATGGAAAGGTTGGGTTTATCGACTCCGCAGGACAGGTTGTAATTCCGCTGAAGTTTGATCAAGCTCAACCCTTTCAAGAAAATTTAGCGGCAGTTCGTGCCGATGATAAATGGGGCTTTATCGATCGCCAGGGCAGCTGGGTCATCCCCGCTCAATTTTATCAAGTTGCTCCCTTCTCGGAGGGGCTGGCTCGGATTGAAGCCACCCCCATAGCGCCATTTACGCCCAGTAAATTTGGCTTTATCAATCGTACGGGGCAGACGGTGATTGAACCCCAATTTAGAGAGGCAGAATCGTTCTCCTCCGGATTGGCCTATGTCAGCTCTAATCCGAACGGTAGTTTCAGTTTTCAGGAAAAGTACTATATCACCCCCACCGGGCAGAGGGCACTGCCAGATCTTTCAGATGCTGAAGCAAGCTTCTCCGAAGGACTGGTCGCCCGAAGAGTCGAGAGGCATGAAGATCCACTGCAACTAGGTAAGGTGGAATATGGCTATGCGAATCCCCAAGGTCAATGGGCTATTTCGCCCCAAACGCTGGTTAGCCAATCAGGACTCACCTCGATTCAGCAGGCTGGCCCGTTTCAATCGGGATTTGCGGTAATTAAAAGCGGCGATCGCTTTGGCATCATCAACCGCCAGGGCAAGCTTGTAGCTCCTCCCATTTTCTCCCGGATCGATAGCATCGAAAATGGCTATGCCTACGTCAATTATGGTGGACGGATGATGAGTTACATCGCTGGATACGATAGCTCGGCAACCCCTTTTTCAGGACAAGACTTTCGGGGTGGCCGTTGGGGATACATCAAGCTTTAAGAGGCGATCGCCTCTCTTTTCTCCAGATTCAGTTGCTCAAGCAAGCCAAACGCTGAAGCGTTGCCTCCCGGTCTTGGCGGTTGGGCAGCAGTTGAGCCGCCTGCTTGGCTTTGGCAATATTGCCGAGGCGCAGATAGCCATTGATTAAGGATTGCCACCAGAGCGATCGATCATCATTAGCAACGTTGACATTGGGCAGGGCGGCAAGGGCACGGTCGTACCAGGCGATCGCCTTCTCCGGCTGGTCCCGCAGCAGCCACTGATCCCCCAGGTAACCGAAGCGGTCTACTTGCAGAACGGGGGTCTGACTTGCGGGAACAACCCACTGTTCCATGGTGGGCAAGTCAACAGCAGCGACGCTTTGACGGAAGATCCAATCGGCAAACTCGGGGTGGTTCGTCACGGCGATCGCCTCCGCCAAGCCCAACAATTGATCGCGGGAAGGTGAAGACCATTGGAAAAGCGATTGAAATAGCTGAAAGCGCTGGTTTAAATCAGTAGTTTCGTTGAGCTTGGCAACTAATCCCTGCTGCATTTTGTCAGCGGCGGCGGTTTGGCCTTGCTCTCGCAAGCTGGTCACCATGGATTGGACGATAGGAATATTGTATTGCAGGCGATTTGGCTGGGCTAAACCGATCTTGGCCTGTTGCTGGAGCAGCTCAACCAGAGGAGGAATTGCTGCGCCTTGGCCCTGTTGCTGGATTGCCGTTATCAGCCGCTGGGTGGTGTCAATCCCCATGGCGTCAAATCCTCCTCCCCCGGAGCGGAATTCTTCCTGGAGGCGCTGGCTGAGATCGAGCAGTTGCTGGGGTTGACCGGCCTGGGCGGCGGCGATCGCCACCCGAAACAACCAGTCATGTTGCACCTCAAACACTCCGGCATCAATGCCCCGGTACATGGGAATCGGCACGAGTTTTTTGGCCTTCTCAAACTGCTTCGCTTTGATCGCAGCGGTAATTAGAAATTCGGCCCCCTCCGATTGCAGCTTGAGTTGCTCAATAAACTGAACCATCTCCGGTTCATAACCCTGGGCATTGCTCAATTCATACATCGGCTGACTCCATTCATAGTCCCGCTGCTCGCCAAATCCGATGCCAAAGTTGATTTTGCGGCCCAGTTCCCCGGCGGCAATCAGTTGCTTGAGCGCAGCGCTGGCCTCCTTCGGTCGCTTTTGCTGGCGGGCTTCGGCGGCGATCGCCAACCAAGCCTTAGCGCGATATTGGGGCACATTGGCCGGTATTTTAGCCGCCGCTGCCGAGGCGGTGGTGATGCCGCCCGCCTGGGCGAGGGTCACGATCGCTTCCGTGGCAACGTAGTCCCAGTTCTCATTGGCCTTGCGCGGGCTTTGGAACTGTTGGGTGATGGTTTCGTTGAAATAGGCCTGGGCTTTTGGGAACTGTTTGGCCGCCAGGTAAGCGGCAGCGATGCGGGCATTATAGATTGCCCCTTCATCTCGCGGATTGAGGGTTTGGGCAATGGCGATCGCCTTATCAAACTGTTGCTGTTGCAAGTAACGCGCAACCAATTTGTCTGCGATGGGACCAACATATCCCGGCCCGTTCCGAGGGAGGACTTGCAAGGAAGCCCTGACTTGATCCAAGCTTGTGGCCTCAGCCTGGGTTTGCCCCCAGGCAGCCTGGGCCTGGGACAAACGCCATTGGGTCTCGGCGCGCAGCAGGGGCTGGTTGATCCCTGTGGCGATTTTGCTTGCTTGTTGCAGCAGGGCGATCGCGGAACCAGCGCCACTCGGTTGCTGTCCCAACCGTTGATAGGCATGGGCGGCGGCAATCAAGGCTCGGCTCTGGACATAGTTATAGCCTGGGGGCAGGGCTTGGGCTGAGGCAACCAGTTGATTGACGATGGGAAGGATCTGGGATTTTTGAGCGCTGGGGATGCGATCGATCAGGGTCGGCAATGGCTGGGAATATTGGAGATGATTGCTGCCAATTCCAGCGAGGGTGAGGCGATCTATAGCCAGTTGGGTTTGTTTGGGATTGCCCTTGGCGGCAGCGAGCAGTTGGGAGATGCGCTTGAGCTTGGCGTCAGAGAGGGGCGATCGCGGCGGCACCTCAGCACTCAGCCAAGGAGCCAGGTCCGCCCATTGGTCATAGGCTTGTTGCTGAAGCTGGGTTTGGCAAAAGGCTGAAGGTTGACGGGCGGTTGAAGTGGCAGGTGCAGATATACGCTGGGGCGCTGCCAATAGGGACGAGGTGGGCATCATCATCGCTATCAGCAAGGTCAGCGTTAGCAGCGAAGGTGGAACATTCATTGGAATCTTGCTAGGCGAGGGTCGCGAAGGTGACATTGACAAGATCACAAGTAGACATAAAAATAGATTTGTTCGAGTCACTTAATAGGTCATTCATGAGGATAAATTCCTTTTTGTTTCAACGATAAATTAATTCTTCTTTAGCTGCTCAAAAGTATGCTTTTTGAGTTCCAAACTACGAATCTTCCGCGCCGTTGACTCCGCTTTTCGGTTCTGCTTTTGCTGATGGTAAAGTAGCGCAACATCCTGCAATCGACCATCACGCCATTCTGAACCATTTTCTAAGTTAATTTGTGCATAGATTAGGGCTTCACCTAAGTGTTTCAAACCCAGAGCAGATTGCTGTTGGGAAAAATACAGATTTGCGAGGTCATAATGAAAATACCATAGTCCAGCTTTTGAATACGATCGCCCCAACTGCTGAAGGTAGATTTCAGCTACGGGGCCATTACCCTCCCGGATTGCCAGACTAACAATAGCAGACTGGACACTACTATCATCAAGCGTAGTAGAATCTTCCAACAGTTTCAATCGTTCCATAACCTCAATGGTTCGATCAAGGTTTTCTGTCTTCAAACCGGCACCTTGAAAAATCGTAATCTTCTGATTTTGCAACAAATATTGATCATTTTCCATGCTGGAGATTAGTTCTGAAAGGAGGTCATTCGAGGTTTCTATCTGACCCAAATTAAACAGATCTCCTGACAGGTTTGCCAAACTATACTGAGCGTCTGCTTTCGGCAGTTTTTTGTAGTTTTTGACAAGATTTGAAAAGAGAGAATCGGCTAATTGAGATTCTCCTAGAAAATGTAATTTCTTCGCAATTTCGAGTTGAACCATTGGTTCAAAATTACTTTTTGCAAACTGAAAAGCAGCCTTATACTGTTTATCCTGGAGTTGTGCCTCACCTAACTTCAACGACCATTCAGTCAAAAATTCACTGCCCCCCCCATTCCAGGCAGGAATGGGGAAAGTAACTTGATTACGATCCATTTGCTTCGCAACGCGACGGATCTCCTGCCAAGCCAGCTCATATTTTTGCTGGGTAATTAGCTGTTGAACTCGCAGGGCTGAATCCGCTTGAGCTATGGGGACAGAAGTGGCCAGGGTAATTTCGGGGCACAAGGTCACGCTGCTGAACAGCAGAAGTAGAGCTAGAAGGGGAGATAGTTTCATGGGATGGAGGAGATACTGAAATTGAAGCTATGGCTTTCACGATTGTGATTTAATGACTCTGGCACTTGGCCAGAGTTTCAGGGAAGCGACCAGATTTGAAAGTGGCTGACGCCTGCCTGCTCGTCAAGTCGTTTAGGCAGTATTTCAGTGAGCACAATCAGCTTCTGATTGAGCTTGAAGAGTCGCTGTGAAGAAGGGCTGTTGCTTGGCGCAAAGCGTTTAACATAAAGTTAGGAAAACCCTCTGGGGAAACCGCATTGGCATTTGCGGGCAGCGTCAGCTCTCGGATCAAGCGCGTCCCTGTTTGGGTACCATCCGTAGCCCAAAGGGCAGGCTGGGCCGTGCGGCTGGATGCAGCCAGCCCCGAAGAATTGCCTGCTGCACCCTGGGCAAAAAACAGCAGCTGATTGGTCAAGACTTGAGTGGTTCGGTTCTGTCCAAATCCATAGACCAAGCAGCTGTGAATTCCTTTAACAGGATCGCCCGTTGCCAAAGATCGTTGTCTTCCGCTTTGAACTGAACAACGAATTGACTGGGAACTCGATAGCGAGCTTCTAGGCTGCTGGCTCGAGCCTGGCAGAGCAGGGCCGCGACTTCGCCTCGAGTGATCGTTTGCTCTGCTCTCACCCTCTCACCGGCGTAATTGCTCGTTGTAGTGATGAACGAAATTCCAGATCGCAGCCTCATGGTTCTCTTGTTTCTTGGAAAATGAAAGCGCCTTCTCGCATTTATTTACAGCCACCTACTTAGAATCCAGCGCGAAAGAGAGCCAGCAGCTCATCAAAAGCCTCGTATTCAAAACACTATGGTCATGTTTTGAATACTGTCTCAGAAATTTGTTGACAAAGGCGGGTCTAGGTAAATATGACAAGGAACAACATTGTTTGACATGCGAAGTCTAGCCCTTTACGAGGTTTTAGGCTTTTTCTTTAAAATTATTTTTGTGTTTCATCACTTCTGTCCTTGAGTAGGGTGGTAATAGCAGAAGCAACGGCATCTTTTTGGTGCCGCAAATAGTAGCCGATTGTCGAATAAATATCTGGAAGCTGAAGCGATGGATATTGCTCTCGAATTTCTTCTGCGCTACACCCTTCCCCAAAAGCGGTCACCATTCTAGGTTGCCATTTTTGGGGCGATCGCCTTCAAATGGTCACCCACCCGCAGTGCATTGGCCATGAATCGTCAGCGCCGGACTCACCCCTGGCAAAGAGGGAAAAAAACTGCCGTCTACCACGTAGAGATTGTCCACGTGATGCGCCTTGCAATTGACATCTAAGACAGATGTTGATGGATCAAGACCCATGCGGCAGGTACCCACTAGGTGGGCGACAACCTGCATCGGGGCTTCGCCTTTAGGGTAGACGCCACTGCGCTGGGTTTCGGTTGCCTTGAGGACTTCAGTCCAACCATAGACCAGGCGTTCGTGGGCTTCGATGTTGTTGGCTTGATAGTCAATGCAAATCTTCTTGCCATTCAGGCGCACGCAGTTATCTGGGTTCGGCAAGATTGGCGTTTGTACCCACCAGCCGATCGATCGCTTGGCCAACTGCTCGAGGCCAAAACCGGGCATCAGCTTCGCCAAAATCGACAGCACCGGGGGCGATTCGGCAAAAATCACATCCTGTAACAAACCGCCCGTATTTTCGATGTGGCCCATGGGGTAGGGAAAGTCATCATTGCCCCAGTAAAAGTCGTTGACGCTGACGTTGCGCAGAAAGGTGCCGGAGTTGGGGCTGCTGCGTTGGACGATCGCCGTCATCTGGTGCTTCATCAGGTTGCGGCCCACCTGACCCGAGGCATTGGCCAGCCCCTGGGGATGCAGTTCGCTATCGGATCGAAGCAGCAGCGCCGCAGAATTGATTGCGCCACAGGCCAAGACAACAATTTCGCTTAAAAACAAAAACGACGCCTCACCGATTTTGGCTTCTACGGCTTTAACCGTTTGGCCAGAGGAATTGGTATGGAGCGCCACGGCTCTGGCCTGGGTTTGAGGGTGACGTTCTCAAATTGGAGCGCCGCTTCGATGCCAAAGATCTCGGCATCGCCGGTGGGGTCATCGTCTTGGCCGGTGAGGCTGAGGGGAAGCGCAGTGGGGTGGAATCCCTTGGCGGCGATCGCCGCCACCGGCCCCGCCATCACCTCGCCGTACTCCACCGGCCCGTGGGGATAGCCCTGGCTGTGCTCTGGCTCCGTCGGATCCGCCGACATGTTTCCATGAACCTGGTAGAGCTGCTCAGCCTCGCTGTAGTGGGGCTCTAGATCGCTGTATTTGATCGGCCACTCGGGCGAGAGGGCGGCTTGGTATTGAACCGCTTCAAAATCGCGATCGCGCATCCGCATCAGCGCTGCCGCGTAAATCTTGGTATTGCCACCCACTGCATAGTTGGTTTGGGGCGAGAACGGTTCGCCGTCCCGGTCGTACCACTGCTCTGGCGCATGGTAGCGCTCGCGCTTAAACACATCCACGCTGGTACGGTTTTGCTCGCTGAGGGGCATGTAGTCCCCCCGCTCCAGAATCAGAATTTTTTGCCTGTGGGTGCCAGTTTTTGGGCCAGAGTTCCGCCGCCCGCTCCAGTGCCGATGATGATGATGTCGTACTGCTGGTCGTCGATGATCATGCTGCTTGGGGTGCGATTGCCGCAATACCTGCTGACTGGAGTCATTGTATCGAGTTTAATTCAGCCATGCTGTATCTGGCGCTGAACCCGTTACCCTGCCAGCTTCTCACTGCGATTTCGCTCTGGTTGTGCCAGGTACCCCGTAAAAATTATGACGTCCCAAGTTTAATACGGAGTAGCGTATTAAACTCAAAAATGCCTTAACGGCTCATAATCTCTCTGGATAGATTGGATTCGGCAATCGGCGATTTCAATATTTTGACAAAGGAACTCTGGAATACAGAACTGAGGAGCCACTGCATGCATTCAACATCTCGCATCTCAGCACACTGACTCAGTCAATCGTCTGCGACTGACTCTATTGCAACGGCAAGAACCTGACTTGGCCTTCCCATTCCCCCTCCAAGCTGTATTCATCGATCAGTAAAATTTCCTCGATCGCCAGCCCAACCGAGACCCGACGACTCACCTCAAATAACCCCGGCATGGCTAACCCCGCCTGAACGCGTTCATCGGCAAAATCTGCCATCGTCGCAACATCATGCGTCAGTACAACCCGTCCATGTCGTGCGGCCCATTCCAAAACTGTGGGGTCATCTGCTTCCCGGAGACCCACATCCGCTAGAAATTGCACCACAGCGAAATCAACCCTGAGCGTGGCTTCTCGCTAAAAGGCGATCGCGCAATCCCCCAGGATTAAACCGCAGCTCAGCTTCCTGGCGAACCTTTGCCGCAAGCTGCCGACGCGCCAATAGATAAGCATCAACTTCGTTTTGATGCCGCAAATAGTAGCCAATGGCCGAATAAACATCCGGAAGCTGAAGCGATGGATACTGCTCCCGAATTTCTTCCGCGCTACATCCTTCCAAAAAAGCAGTCACAACCGTATCTAGGGTGATGCGAGTTCGACCGACTCGAATGATGCCGGAGGGATCAGCCCTGAGGGGAATCGGTTCAACGCTTGAAACAAGAATCATCTTGGGGTTTCAGTGAAGGCAGAACTGCTCCCATTGTAGGCGAAGTTTTCGTGGGTTGTTTTCGTGGGTTGTTTTCGTGGGGATCGCCATCCGCCCCTTGAATCCTTGCACCCCAGCTTCTGGAGCCGTGTTGGGAGCAGTTTCTAGCGCAGGTTGCGCTATTGCGCGTGACCGCCCTTTGATAGGATTGGAAGTGGGGATACCCGTCAAAATACCTAGCCAATCACAAGACCTAGCCACTCAGCAGACCCTAGCACCTCTGGGCCGGGTTCGTCGGGGCTGGTGTCCGCAAAGGCAAACCTTTAAGCAAACGGCAGTCTGGAGCAAGTACATCGTGGAAAATCAGAACAGACTTGATTTGGAGATTATTGAGGTTGTAGAAGCAGCGGCGATCGCCTCTGCCCGCCTCACCGGCAAGGGCGACAAGGACGGTGCAGACGAAGCCGCCGTCGAAGCCATGCGCAAGCAAATGAACACCGTTCACATGCGCGGTCGCATTGTGATCGGGGAAGGAGAGCGGGACGATGCCCCGATGCTCTTCATTGGCGAAGAAGTTGGCATTTGCACCCAGCCGGATGCAGACAAGGTTTGTAGCCCTGACGAGCTGGTGGAAATCGACATCGCCGTGGATCCTTGCGAAGGCACGAACCTCTGCGCCTACGGCCAGGCCGGTTCGATCGCGGTGCTGGCAATCTCTGAAAAAGGCGGTCTGTTCGCAGCTCCCGATTTTTACATGAACAAACTCGCGGCTCCTCCATCCGCCAAGGGCAAAGTGGACATCCGCAAGTCTGCCACCGAAAACCTGAAGATTCTGGGTGAATGCCTCGATCGCGCCATTGACGAGCTAACCGTCGTGGTGATGAAGCGGGAGCGCCACAATGATCTGATCAAGGAAATTCGGGAAGCGGGCGCACGCGTGCAGCTCATCTCTGATGGCGACGTGGGTGCGGCGATTAACTGCGGTTTTTCGGGCACCAACATCCACGCCCTGATGGGCATTGGCGCAGCGCCTGAGGGTGTGATTACGGCAGCGGCAATGCGTTGTTTGGGCGGTCACTTCCAGGGGCAGTTGATTTATGACCCGGCGATCGTCAAAACCGGTCTGATTGGCGAGAGCAAGGAAGCCAACATTGCTCGTATGAAGGAAATGGGCATCGAAGACGTGGACAAGATCTACACCGCAGAAGAACTGGCCTCTGGCAAGAACGTCATGTTTGCCGCGACTGGCATCACCCCGAGTAACTGGCTCGAGGGCGTGCGTTTCTTCGGCGGCGGCATCCGGACTCAGACGCTGGTGATCTCTAGCCAGTCCAAGACCGCCCGGTTTGTCGATACGATTCACATGACCGATCGCCGACCCGGATTCCTCTGCGCTAGAGAAATCCATCACCTAGCGGTAGGTTGGACTCAATGAAATGGAACCCAATGGGCTAATGCTTTGGCCTGTTGGGTTTTTCTGTGTTCAATTCCCACTAGACCGTGAGCTGCCTAAAATCTCCCGGATTCGCTGGCGAAACAACCGCACCGCGCTGCGCTGCCCCAGCTCACGACTGCGTTCCATAAACCCCGCCACCTCCGCCACCGGCAAAAACGGAAACGCAAGGCTCTGCTCACTCTCCTCATAGCCCCCCTCCATCCGCCGATACACGACCAGCGTCTTTTGCGTATAGCGCCATAACTCCGGCACCCCCAACGCAGCATAGAGCGCGAACTTATTCACCGAAGAATTCGTGTGATCCGATTCGATCGCCAAATCCGGCGGCGGATCCGTCGGCAAAACAATCGCGCTACGTCCTCTAACAAGCTGCTCGTTTGCAATATAAAAACAAGAATCCGGCTCGATCGCCCGCATCAAATCCTCCCGTTCCAGCTTCAGCGACCCTGCCTTTAAGACCTCAATTTCCAGCTCATCGGCGATCGCCTCCACAAAACTCTCCAGCAACCCCTTCGGAACCTCGTGTTCCAGTAACGGCATCCGAATTTCTAGCACTCCGCGATCATAAACAGCTCGCCAGGCGCGATCGCCGCCAACCTCCGACATCAACGCCCGATAGGTTTCCCAACTGACGCCCCGCATCACAACCGTTGAGCCGGTTATCGGCGGCTCCGGTGTCTCAATTTTTTGGACTAGGTTTGCGGTGACCATCTTGCCATCTCGCGCTTGAGTAAAGATTTTGAGGGATCTTGAGGAATTCTCAGCCTTTATCCCCATTATGCCATCACCCTTTCTGGTTCAAAGGGCTGGGCAGCGGCGGCGGCAAATCCTTCAAAAAGTAACGTTTCGTCGGCTCAGTTTACATTTCAGAACGAAATCAGAACACAATAGGAGGCATTAATCCGCCTTTTAAGAACTGTTTAGGAAAAACGTTATGCATATTGCAGTGGTTGGGCTGACGCACAAGACGGCTCCGGTGGACGTTCGCGAACAGCTCAGTATTCCTGAACCGCAATTGCAGACTGCGATCGCCCATCTGCTCGCCTATCCTCACATCAAGGAAGTCGCGATTCTCAGTACCTGCAACCGCCTCGAAATTTATTTCGTCGCGACCTCCCTCGATGCAGGCGTGCGCGAAGTGGTTCAATTTCTTTCCGAACACAGCAAAATTTCCCTCCAGGCGCTTCGGCCTCATCTGTTTACCTTGCTGCGCCAGGACGCAGGCTTGCACCTGATGCGGGTGGCTTCGGGCCTAGATAGCTTGGTTTTGGGCGAGGGACAAATCCTGGCTCAGGTGAAGACGATGCAGCAGAACAGCCAAAAATTCAAAGGGGTGGGCCGGATTCTCGATCGCCTGCTCAAGCAAGCCCTAACCGCAGGCAAGCGCGTCCGCACCGAAACCAGCATTGGTACCGGGGCCGTGTCGATTAGCTCGGCGGCGGTGGAGCTGGCCCAGCTCAAGGTTGCCGAGCGGGCGATCTGTGGTCAGGGCTCTGGCTGTCTCTCAGACCATCGCATTTGCATTCTGGGCGCGGGCAAGATGTCGCGCCTGGTGGTCAAGCATATGATTGCGAAGGGCGGCACTCAAATTACGGTCGTGAATCGGTCGCGAGAGCGGGCCGACAAATTGGCGGAAGAATTTAAGGACAGTGCCGACATTCAGGTGGCGCTGCTAGATGAAATGATGCGCCACGTGGGCGAAGCGGATCTGGTGTTTGCGGGTACGTTTGCCGAGGAGCCGTTGCTCGATCGGGCCAAGCTGGAAATGCATTGGGCGGGGGATGTGGTGCGTTTGGGGGGCGATCGCCAAATCATGCTGTTCGATATCTCCGTGCCCCGCAACATTCACGCCGATGTCAATGATCTCGAGTTTATCCAAGCCTTTAATGTCGATGACCTGAAGGAAGTGGTCTCCAAAAATCAGGCCCAGCGCCGTCAGATGGCCATGGAAGCCCAGGGCATCCTCGATGCCGAGTGTGCAGCGTTCGATGTTTGGTGGCACTCCCTTGAGACGGTGCCGACGATCAATTCCCTGCGCGAGAAAGTCGAAACTATTCGCACCCAGGAACTCGAAAAAGCGCTCTCCCGACTCGGCAGCGAGTTCGCAGACAAAAAGCATCAGGAAATCATCGAAGCCCTGACTCGGGGCATCGTCAACAAAATTTTGCATGACCCCATGACTCAATTGCGCGCGCCCCAAGATGATGACCAGCGTCAGCAAGCGATGACGACCCTGCGGATGTTGTTCAACCTAGAGGAAGCCAAGGCGTCCTAATGGCTTCTCGGATGCTGAGGCTTTTCAGTAGCATTTAAGACCTCTGTTTTGAGGTCATGTTCTAGGTCTTCTAGCCAGAAAGTCGGGTTCAAAAGGATTAATTCACGGACTCGAATCCTGCCAACCTCGCAGCTGGGTTCGAGTTTTTTCTGAGCTGCTCTATTAGACCTCTTGCCTGAAAAAAATAGCCCCCTCATCCCCCAGCCCCTTACTCCCACAAAGGGAGAAGGGGAGACACTTCAAAGTCCCTCTCCCCCGGTGGGAGAGGACTTTGGGTGAGGGTTTTGGTTTGTGCAGGAGGTCTATTGCTCGTCACAAGGAAAATTTCGTTTAGAGATGCAATCCGGGCGTCCAGCATGGAGGACGAACGGCGGTTTGTCCCTACTAGTAGGGCTTTTCCTCGTGTTCTTTTGGCTATTTTTCGTGTTTTTTCGGCTGGTTCCGGTGGGGTCTGTAAGTCGTTCGGATGGGGTTGATGCAATCTACGTGAATTGCGAACTTCCAATGTAGTGATTTTATCTTTTGCTGTTTTGGGGGACAAGACTCAACTGTAAAAATTTCTGTGACGATCTGAAGAAATGGGAATTTTACCGATATGTTACTGCTGAGTCTTTCGTCTTATAAAGGCTTGACTTATGTTGTTCTCAGTCGGGGGTTACTGTTGAGGTGTTGTCTGGGGATTCGTGAGGTTGTGATTGGCTTTGCCAATCCCTGCGAGATCGCACCCCTCACTCACTGCTCACGTCACTGACCGAGAATTTCAGCGCTCGTTTGAACTGCCAGGTTTAACTTTGTCCTAATAGTGCGTTAATCGGAGAAAAAGAACGTGTTTATCATCAGTTTGCTACTGACCCTTTTGATCACCGCCGTTGCGTTGATTATCCTCTCGAAGATTCCGGGATTAGGAATTCAGATTGATTCCTTTGGCAAGGCCGTCGTTTCGGCGATCGTCTTTGGTCTACTCAATATGCTGGCAGGCCCGCTACTGTCGCTGTTGCAGCTTGGCCCACTAGAGTGGATTACCTGGCCCGCGCTGTTTATCATTAACGTCATTATTTTTGGTCTCTCGGCCAAGCTCGTTGAAGGCTTCCGCCTGACCAATGGCTTGATCAGCGCCGTAATTGGTGCCGTTGGCCTGACCGTTTTGACACAATTGCTGACGGCCCTGTGGAATAATCTCGGCTTCATGGGTGTGCCAGCAGCCTAAGGCCTAGACTGCATCGGAACGAACTCGTGTTCTGTCCGGCTGTCCCCCAGAGCACCGTAGGTTGGGTTGAGGGCCGCCGAAACCCAACACCACCCGGTCAAAGGCTTTGATCCTCAGCAAAGCTCGCAGTCTCGTAATGATGTTCAATGATGACTTTAAAACCCAAGGGCTGAAGCGATCGCGCCACCCCTTGGGTTTCGCTGTGTTTAACCCAACCTACGCGGGCACCTGGATGCGTTGGCTGCCTTCGAGTTCAAACGCCGTATGGATGACTTTGAGAGCCTCGACGGCTTGGTCTTCGTCCACGAGGCAACTGATTTTGATTTCCGAGGTGGCAATCATCTGGATGTTGATCTGGTGATCGGCAAGGGCTTGGAACATGCGGGCCGCGACACCGGATTGGTCGATCATGCCTGCCCCCACGACGCTGACCTTGGCGATCGCTCCATTCACCCCCACTTCACAATCGCCCAAGGTCGCTGTCACCGCCCCCAACACCTCACGGGCACGTTCTGCATCGGCCTGGGCCACCGTAAAGGCAATGTCCCGCGTCGAGACACCGTTTACCACCCGGCAGCGCTGGGATTGAATAATCATATCCACGCTGATTTGATGCTCTGCCAGTAGCATAAACACCCGCGCCGCCATGCCGGGCTGGTCTGGGATGCGACGAATGGCCAACTGGGCCTGGTTGCGATCGAGGGCCACACCGCGCACCGGCGGCATGGCGATCGCCGCATCCAAGTCCGCTGCTGACGTGGTCACTGACGAGGACGTCACCCCAAAGGTTTGGCACAGGGCTGTGATAGCGCGATCGCTCTGGGCCATCTCCACCACGCAGCTCACTTTCACCTCGGAGGTGGAAATCATCTGAATATTCACCCCGGCATCCGCCAGCGATTGGAACATCTGAGCCGCCACACCGGGCCGACCGATCATGCCCGCGCCGGAAATACTGACCTTGGCAATCTGGCTGTCGCTCAACACTTCGCCCTGAGCGGTTATGCCCTGAGCGGTTATGCCCTGAGCGGTTATGCCCTGAGCGGTTATACCCTCAGCGCTGACCTCCCCAACCAACATGGGCAAAATCGCGGCTGCCACCGCCTCCGCCCGAGGCAGCAGGCCCTGACGAACTGTAAAGGCAATGTCGTTGGTGTTGCCTTCGTGAATCGACTGAATAATCAAGTCCACCGGCAGTTGTTGGCCCGAAATTTCGCCAAACAGAGTCGCTGCAATGCCGGGGCGATCGGGCACGCGCAACAGCGCAACTTTGGCTTGATCGGTATCGAGCTCAACCCCGTCCACCGGACGGGCGATTTCCATGTTTTCCAGCGGGCGGGGAGCGATCGCCTTGGGCCGCACCCAGGTGCCGGGTTCGCCGGTCCAGCTCGATCGGACGACGATGGGCATGCCATAGTTGCGCGCAATTTCGACGGCACGGGGGTGCAACACCTTGGCGCCCAAACTCGCCAACTCCAGCATTTCGTCGCAGGTGATTTCGCTCATCTGCTGGGCCTCGGGCACCAGGCGCGGATCGGTAGTCAAAATACCAGGAACATCCGTGTAAATTTCGCAATAGTCGGCCTTGAGCGCAGCGGCCAAGGCCACCGCAGACGTGTCGGAGCCCCCCCGGCCGAGGGTGGTGATTTCGAGATCGGCGGCGTTGCTGACGCCCTGAAAACCTGCGACAACGACGACCTCGCCGCTGTTGAGCGATCGCACAATCCGCTCCGGGTTAATCGACAAAATCCGAGCCCGTGCATGGTGAGCCTCGGTGACAATGCCCACCTGAGCGCCGGTCATGGAACGAGCGGGCTGGCCGATCGCCTGGAGCGCCATGGACAGGAGCGCGATCGAAACCTGCTCCCCGGTCGAGAGCAACATATCCAGTTCCCGATGGCTCGGACTGTCTGTGATGTCGTTGGCCAATTGAACCAACGCATCAGTGGTTTGCCCATGGCCGAGACGACGACAACGACCTGATGGCCCGCCGCCGCCGTCTTGGCCACCCGCTGAGCCACGGCCTGGATGCGTTCCACCGAACCCACGGACGTGCCGCCATATTTCTGGACAATCACAGATTTTCTGCCCACGCCAGCCCCTTGCCCCGCATCCGTCTCTCGTCCCGCACCAGCCATGACGTAGTCCCCCGCATTTAAGCCTGAAACGACTGAAATTTAACCACCACAATCTCGTTTGTACAGCTTATCAGAGGAAAATCAGAGCGCGGACTTCGATTTTGCGGGCTGTCGGGCCGTGATGTTCTGGCCTGTCACTGATGTCTGTAAGTGACACCTGTTACTTACAGACATCGGGGGAGATGCGGCAGGTTTCGGCTTGGATGCGATCGCGCAATTTCTCGTCTTTGCGCTGGACCATCAAAATTTCGTTGAAGCGGCCCACCGTCAGGCCATTCGTTTCGACGATGCGCTTGGAGGCATTGCAATATTTGATCGCCACACCGCGCACGCGGGGCTCCAAAGACGTAAACCCATCGGGCAAATCACAGCGAATCGTGGGCACCTGGTTCATCACCGTCTGAATTTCCTGGACGGCCTGCTTGCGCATGGGCTCCATCGAGAGGGCTGAGCGGACGAAGTTCGAGATCTCCTCGGCGGTGACGGGGGCCGGTTTCGCCTGGGCCCAGGCGGCACTGCCGTGGGAGAGCGACCAAGCCGTCGGTGTGGCCACAAGACCCGGTACCCATCCGCCCAGAAGGCTAGCACTTGTCACTAGACCAATCCAAGCAAACCGAGGCAGCCGACGCGTCGAGGGACGGGCACTAGAATGACGAGATTGGACTCGCGAAACTCGCGCAAGGTTGGTCAGTAAGTTCATTATTTCAGCAGGGATTGGAAGGAAGGTTAGAGAGCACCCAGGTTATCAGCCTGGTTGGCCAGTCTAGTCGGTCATGAATCTGATCAGTTATGGGTCAGCTATGGGTCGGTGATCAAGCCGTTGGCTTGACCGGCCACAAGACTTGTGGCAAGGCGGTCAGGCCCGACTTTGTCACGCTCAATCCTGGATATAGAGCGTACCAGGATCCCCGTAGGATTGGTATGGCTGTCACCCGCGATCTCGCTGAGCAGTATTCATACCTGCTTTGATGGTTTTTGCGCCCAGAAGTTCCGGATCCGCTAGGCAAAGAGTCCCCAAAACCGTGGGGATGAACCGCATTCGTCCAGCACAGTATCGACGCACACTGTAGGGACGAACGCGGTTCGTCCAGCGCAGCATCTAGGCACACAGCCGACACAGCCGAATCACCTGGGTTTGCAAGGTCGCGAGCTCGTCTTTGCCGAGCTTCAAGCTCGATTCGAGTTCCAGCAGCAGGGGTAAGGTTTGCAGCAATTTGGCTTGGGAGAGATGGGCAATTTCCTTCTGTAGAAAGTAAATGCGATTGGGGTTGCCGATGCCTGCGGCGGTGGCGATCGCCCGATTATCCCGCTCTCCCCCATCCAGCATCAGCCGCACCCACAGCCAAGTGCGAAACTGCCCCACCAGGGTTGCAGAAATCTTCAGGGCCGGTTCATTGCGCCCCAACAAATCTGCGACCAGCTCGAGCGCCTTGCCCACGTCGCCCTGGCGGATGGCGCTCGCCAACTGCAAACTGTTTTGAGTGCTGGTATTGACGAGCATCGCGGCAGTTTCTAGGCTGATCAGTTGATCGGAACTTGAGGCAAACAGCCGCAGTTTTTCCAGCTCGTTGTAAAGCTGCCGCGTATTGCTGCCCACAGCCTCGACCAGAAACTCGCCGCAGTCTCGGGTTAGACGCAGACCCAGCTCCTGGGCCACCTCCCGCACGCGATCGCCCATTAGTTCGGGTTTCCAGGGCGGAATCGCGGGGAATTCTCGGATTTCAGCATGTTTTTGGAGCAGCTTGGTGGCTTTGAAACGGCCATTGGGTTTGCTGCTGTGGGTCATGACCAAGGCCGTGGTGTCGGGGATTTGGGGGAGCGATCGCGCCAGCTCTTCACTCACTGCCTCGGGACACTGGACAAAAATGGCGGATCCACCAGCCAGACAAACCGCTGGCCGCAGCCAAAGGGGGGCGTCATTGCCTGGGTGAGCGCCGTCAGTGCGCCGTCGGGTTGGTCGGCCAGGATGCGATTGAAATTAAAACTGGCCCAGTCTGGGGCGAGGGCCTTTTCTTTCAGTGCCAGAACGGCGCGATCGCGGGCGAACTCATCCTCACCCCAATAAACGTAAATAGACATGGGCAACTAGACATGGGCAATCGACATGGGCAATCGACATGGGCAATCGACATGGGCAATCGACATGAGCAACGGGTGAGTCAGGCGTGTAAGATTTGAGAATCCATAAGATATCCATCATCTTAGTTTGAACGACTCATATCAGGGCTACATCAATCACGTGGTCGGCCTCACTCGGCCTGAGCACTACCAGCAGCAGCTTCAGAACATCCAGCGTTCTCCGAAGTACAAAGACGTTGCCGGCTCCTGGCAGCCGGTTCCGTTTCCGGGATACACGGTCATTGCGCCGCCCGGCAGCGATGATCCGGTGAACCAATCGTTCTATCAGGCGCTCCAGACTGCCCAGCGGCAGCTTGCTGAGGTATTGCCGGATCGGTTTCTGATTCCGCTGCCCCAAAGTAGTTTGCATCTCACCCTGGCGGATTTGCTTTGGGCAGATGCATTTGTGGCGGCCCAGGGCTTGCCCGACTTTGATGCCAAGCTTCATCAAGAAATTGCCGGGGTGTTTCAGCGCGACGAGGACCAAAAGCAGGGGCCGCTGCGCTTCCAAGCCCTGGGCTATATGGTGATGCCTCGGGCGCTGAGTATTTGTTTGGTACCCGACACCGAAGCCACCTTCCAGCGGTTAATGGCCCTACGCCGATCGATCTATCAAACCGAAGCCCTGTTGGGTCTAGGTATCGAGCAGCATTACAATTTGACGCTGCACATCACCCTCGGCTACTTTGGCGAGATTCCCCCGGATTTGGATATCCAAGCGATTGGCGATCGCCTCTGTCAGCTCAACCCCGCTGCGATTGTTCCCCTACCAGAATTTGTCGTGCAGCGAGCCGAACTGCGGCGCTTTGATGACATGGAGACTTATCTGCGAGAATCCGGTTGGCCGATGCTGGAGTTTTGAGTCGTGCTGGAGTTTTAATCCAAACCTATACACCCGCCCATGCACGCGATCATGCAAGCAAGCTTTGCCCAAATTGACGCAGAATTTGGCGAGCACAGTTTTACGCCCGCAGAATATGCCATTATCCGCCGCGTTATCCATAGCACGGCAGACTTTGAGTATCGCGACTTGGTGCGGTTTGGAACTGCTCGGCTGCCGGGGGCGATCGCGATCGCCCGCACTGCCCTGGCCCGCTCAACGCCCATCATTGTGGATGTGACCATGGTGGCCCAGGGGATCAAAACCGTCGTGGCCCAAACCTTTCAAAATCCGATCCTGAGCGCGGTGTCCCAAGCCCAGCAAGCCCTGCCGGGCAAAACCCGCACCGAGACCGGGCTGCTGCGCTGCCTCGAGCTTTACCCCACGGGGATCTATGTCATCGGCAATGCGCCCACAGCACTTCTGGCCCTATGCGACCAGATTCGCCAGGGTAAGGCCCAGCCCCAACTGGTGATCGGGGCTCCGGTGGGATTTATTGCGGTTTTGGAATCAAAGGCGGCGCTGGCGGCCCTCGAGGAGGTGCCCCAAATTCGGGTGGAGGGCCGCAAGGGCGGCTCGCCCGTGGCGGCGGCGATCGTCAATGCGCTGCTGGTCTTGGCGGCGACGGACTAGAGCCGTTCGCGGCGGGTGAAAGTCGTTTGAAGTTCGGACGATTTTCTCAGACCCAGGGGTAGCCATCGGGATTGATGGTGGTGCGATCGCACTTCGCCTGCTCAAACAGCCCCCCCGGCTGCGGTAGAGCGTGCAACCGCGCAAATCTGCCCCGGCAAACTGGGCTTCTTCCAAGTTTGCACCGGTCAAGTCTGCACCGGTCAAGTCTGCACCGCGCAAATCCGCGTGGCGCAAAGTCCGCCCCCAGCATCACCGCATCGCGAAGGTTAGCCTGGGTCAACCGACAGCGGCGCAGGTCTGCACGCACCAACTGGACCTTGACCAAACTGGCGTCAGACAAGTCTGCGTCGTAAAGTTTGCCATCAGAAAGTTCAGCGCGATCGAGGCAAGCCCGCCTCAAGGTCGCCTGACCCAACTGGACATAGGGAAGATAGGCCGCTTGTAAGTCGCTCCCGGTGAAGTCAACGCCGGTTAAACAGGCTTCAAACAGAGAGATTTCCGCAAAAATTTGCTGGCGAAATAAGCGCTCGCCCAGTCCGTAGCGTAGGACGAGTGCTTCAGCCGTTAAGGGTGTCATAAAGCTTTTCCAATGAGGGTGGATTCCCCAGCGATCGTCACCGGCCCGACTCACATCGTTCGGGACTGGCTCAAGCGCTAACCTGTGGAATCGTCAGGTATTTGCGTCGGGCAATTGCGTCGGGCAATTACGTCGGGCAATTGCGTCGGGCAATTGCGTCGGGCAGTTGTGTCGGGCAGTTGTGTCGGGCAGTTGAGAATGAGTGGAGATCAACTGCCATTCACCCTAGGATGGGCATTCTCGCCACACCAGACCAGGACAAGCTCAGACGGCATCGCCCAGAAAACAGCACCCAATCGTTGTTTCGACCGTTTCTTTACCATGTTTAACAACGTAACGGAATGTAACGCTGATCTCGGTCTGGCTTAAGAATCTTTTTGGTTTACGGCCAAGGCCGCCGATGGATTGGCTGGGCGATGGGGGACAATAAACCCGCAACCGTCGATGGCAACCATTCGTCCATTGCACTTGTTTAGGTCTCCAGGTTTAGGTCTCCAGGCTTATGTCTCCAGGCAGTTTTTCCCTCGCCGAGCACTATCACGAGCGCACCAAATACGACCCCAAAACCCTAGGGCAGCAAAGCCGCGAACTCGACTGGAGCCAGCAGCCTGTCCCCTTCAAAGACTATAAAATCGGTGCCGTCATTGACCTCAAGCCTTATTTGAAGTCACGGCGGCGCAATGATGCTGAGCGATCGCGCCGCGATCGCCCCTTGCTCCAGCGTCTTTCTTGGCTGTTGCTGTGCAGCTATGGCCTCACCCAGCAGGTCCAAACCCTTGATGGCGATCGGCTTTATCTGCGGGCTGCGCCCTCAGCAGGCGGCCTCTACCCAGCAGAACTGTATCTGCTGTCGGCAGGCCAGCCCGATTTGCCAGCAGGCCTCTATAGCTACCAGAGCAACACCCATACCCTGGTGAACTTTTGGAGCTCCGACTGCTGGCCCCAGCTCCAGCGGGCCTGTTTGTGGCACCCGAGTCTAGAGCATACGCAGCTGGCGCTGGTTTCGACGGCAGTGTTTTGGCGTTCCGCTTGGCGCTACCAGGCGCGGGCCTATCGGCGCATTTTCCTCGATACGGGGCATGTGCTGGGCAATGTCGAACTGGCAGCAGCGCTGAATGATTTTCGCCCCCATCTGATCGGGGGCTTTGTCGATGCCCAACTGAACCAGCTGCTCTACCTAGATGAAGCCCAGGAAGGGGCGATCGCCGTGGCGGCCCTTGCGGATCTGCTCCAGGTTCAGCAAAACTTGCCCCTGGCCCAAGCCGCGCTCCCTTCCCAGCCCGATCCCCAATATGCGGGTGATCCTCTGGGGGAAGATGAACTGCTGGCAGCGCTGCATCAAAGTAGTAGCATTGACGAGGCCTTGGGCGATCGCCTCAACTGGAAGCCGATCCCCGTGCTGACGCCGCCAGGGGCCACCCCGCCAATCCAGCCTCCGAGGCCAGATCCCGAGGACAAGTACAATTTTCCGTTTTGCAGTCGGTTTGACACCCGCTGCGATCCCATCCACTGGGGTGAAGACCTCCAGTACTTGCCCCAAACCATTCTGCAGCGTCGCTCAACCCGCGCCTACAGCGGCCTCGACCTCACCCAAGCGGAACTCAACCAGCTGCTCGACTTTACCTACCAGCCGGAGCACTACCGCCTCCAGGGCCTGCCGGAAGCGCCAGATTATTTTGCACTGGATTTGATTGAAACCTTTGTCGTGGTGTCGGGGGTCGAAGGGTTAGAGGCGGGATGCTATTACTACGCGCCGAAGGCCGAGGAACTGAGGCAAATCCGGTTTAAGAACTTTAGACCAGAGCTGCATTATCTCTGCCTGGGCCAGGAGTTGGGTCGGGATGCGGGGGCAGTGGTGTTTCATACGGCGGATTTGCACAAGGCGGTGGAGATTTATGGCGATCGCGCCTACCGCTATCTCCACCTAGATGCGGGCCACCTCGGCCAGCGCCTCAACCTCGCTGCGATTCGTCTGGGCCTGGGGGTCAGTGGTATTGCTGGTTTTTTTGACGACCAGGTGAATGAAGTTTTGGGTATTCCAGCCCAGGAAGCGGTGCTCTACATTACGACGTTGGGGCGATCGCGCGCAGGCTAAGCCGCTGCGGGAGTCGAGCCAGATTGCCCTAGGCTGCACCGGGGCCCACACGCCGCACCAAATAATCCAACACCCGGCTCGTGCGTTCAATGTGGGCCTGGAAGATGCCCTTCATGTGCTGCATCTCAACCACGAACGTGCGCATTTCCAGCTTGAAATCCTCAAGGCGCTGTTCGTAGCGCTCCATCTGATCTCCTAAATTCAGCACCATCTGAGTGAGTTGTGTGACCTCGCCTTCAAGTTGGCGATCGATCCGGTCAATGCGTTCATCCATCCGAGACACATCGGCCTTGAGGTCAGAAATATCTTGCTTGAGCTCTTGGCGTAGCTCAGTGATGCTGTGCTGGGTTTCTTGGTGCAGCTCAGTGATGTCCTGCTTGAGTTCTTGGCGTAGCTCAGTGATGTCCTGCTTGAGTTCTTGGCGTAGCTCAGTGATGCTGTGCTGAGTTTCTTGGCGCAGGAGTGCGATCGCCCCGGCATTTTGTTCTACGCGCTCCGCTACGGACGAAAGCAACGATTCAATTCGACCTAACTGCTCGCTCAAAGCTCAGCCCTCCCTTGGTTTTCAGTCTATCCCTTCGCTTGCGGTTTGGGACGGATCCGGAAGATTGGTCTGAGCAAGCTGGCGACGGTGCAACCCCAGGACAATCCAAACGTTAGGCCAAACGCTAGGATATGCTCACAGCATCATTATTTTTCTAATCTCGCAGTAGATTTCCCGCCATGGACATTTTTGAAGTTAAACGCGAACTCGCGACGTTGTCTGAGCGCCTGGGTAAAACCCAGGAGTACCTTTGACGTTCCCGCTCTGAACGCGAAAATTCAGGATCTCGAACAAGTCGCGGCCCAGCCAGCGTTTTGGGATGACACCAGCGTTGCCCAAACCACCCTCAAGGAATTAGACGAACTCAAATCCCATGTCCAGCAGGTAAAGGATTGGAGCCAAAGTCTTGAGGATGTTGGGGCGATCGCCGAGCTCCTCGAACTCGAAGCCGACGCCAGCCTCCAGCTCGAAGCCGAGCAAACCCTCACCGGCCTCCGCCGCGAGCTAGAACAGTGGGATTTGCTCCAGTTACTCTCCGGCCCCTACGACAAAGAAGGCGCAGTCTTGACCATCAACGCCGGAGCCGGGGGCACCGACGCCCAAGACTGGGCCGCCCTGCTGCTACGCATGTACACCCGCTGGGCCGAAGACCACGGCTACAAGGTGCGGCTGACCGAATCCTCCGAAGGAGAAGAAGCTGGTCTCAAATCTGCCACCCTCGAGATTGAAGGCCGTTATGCCTACGGGTACCTCAAATCCGAAAAAGGCACCCACCGTCTCGTGCGGATCTCGCCGTTTAATGCCAATGGCAAACGCCAAACCAGCTTTGCGGGCGTAGAGCTAATGCCGATTTTGGATCAAAGTGTCAAACTAGACATCCCAGACAAAGATCTCGAAATCACCACGACACGCGCAGGCGGCAAGGGCGGCCAGAACGTCAACAAAGTCGAAACAGCAGTGCGGATTGTGCATCTGCCCACGGGTGTAGCTGTACGGTGTACCGAGGAGCGATCGCAACTCCAAAACAAAGAGAAAGCCCTAGTCATCCTCAAAGCCAAACTCCTGGTCATCGCCGAAGAACAACGCGCCAAGGAAATCGCCGACATTCGCGGCGACATCGTCGAAGCGGCCTGGGGTACCCAAATTCGCAACTACGTCTTTCACCCCTATCAAATGGTCAAAGACCTGCGCACCGGCGAAGAAACCACCGCCATTCAAGACGTTATGGATGGCGACCTAGATCCCTTTATCCAGCGGTATCTCCGTCAGGAAAACCAGTTGACCGCCGAGACCACCGCATAGTTGAACCCGCTGAACACCTTCCCCTTCCCTCCGCCGGACGAACGCGGTTCGTCCCTACCTGCCATCTCCCTACCTGCCCACCTCCCTACTCCCACTGACTCCAACTTCTCGACGCTCCAACCCCAAATC
>JAAUOP010000187.1 GCA_012034805.1 Synechococcales cyanobacterium CRU_2_2
TATCTGCCGCCTTACTCACCGGACTTTTCACCGATTGAGAATTTCTGGTCAAAGGTTAAGGCTATTCTCAAAACCTTAGGAGCCCGCAGTTCTGAAGCCCTCATTGAGGCGATGGAAAAAGCCTTTTTACAAGTCTCAGAAACTGACATCAAACACTGGTTTACACACTGCTGTTACTGCTCCTTAGACTTATGAAATCCGCTATAGCTGAATTTGACCTTAGCTGAATTTGACCTTAGCTGAATTTGACCTTATAGAGGTGGAACACATCGTTCGACGATTCCTTCACAACTTTGCCACCCATTTTTTGATCAGCGCCGTCCAATCGCTCAGGGCCTCCAAAATAATTTCTGTGCCCATAAACGTCTCGAGGATAGACCAATTTTCCGTCAGCGCCGCATCTGGATCCACCACATCAAACACAAAAATTCCATCCGGTTTGAGCACCTTTTTGACCGCTGCGATCACGGTTTCCCAGTAGGCCAAGTCGTAATAGCAGCTGACCCCGGTGGCGATCGCCAAGTCAAAAAACTGCGCCTCATACTCCAATGATGGGCCGGAGCCAGCTTGATTTGCTTAAACAGCTTGGAATTGAGCTGGGCCCCGAGATGCAATCACATCCCGCACAAAGGGGCTGATATCCTGGCCATGGAACAGCGCCTGCCAGTCCCGCCAGGGGTAGACCAAAAAGCTGAGGCCACAGCCAATATCCAAGCAACGCTGATTTTTTTGGGGTTTGGCAATTTCCCAAAAAGGCGAAGCAATTTTCGCCTGGAGCGACCCGGCGGTCCAGTCTTGAAAGAGGGACATGGCCTCGACTTCTTCGGGCAAATCGAAGGGTTTACCGCTGAATTCTTGATCAAAGCGGTGAGCCACAGCGGCAATTTGGGCCTGCCAGTCCGCTGCTTTGGGCAACGCAGAGGCCGGATCATCCCAGGCATAGGCCATTATCAGTTCTCCTAACCCTTAAGCGCTTTTTGAAAATTTTGACGATAGGAACGATTGGCGATCACCAGCAGCGGCCACAGCCCGGTGAGCATCAGCCGATTGCCGTTAAAGTTAGTCCGCCGAAACCCAGACCAAAACTTGACCGCGCCCCAACCGTAGATCCCTAGGCCGACCAACAGCAGCAAGGTACCCATAAACGTTCTAGCCTCCTGGTGAAGATTCTCGAATTGATTGTAAACGGAGATTGCAAACGGAGATTGTAGACGGGCAGGGCAGACGGGCAGGGGACTTACGGAGGTTGCGCGATCGCCCCAGGCCCACCCCAAAACATTACGTTTTGTGCAGACTCCCAGACATTGGTAAGAATGCGATACAAACCCGACAGCTCCTGCTTGAACTCTACGTTAACCTACGAGGGATAGGAGCCGCCAAGCTTCTGTCGCTGTTTTTGGCAGCTGGTTTTAGCGATTGATTCTCCTAACCATTCAGCATATCCAGTTTTAGTACTCGTTCTTGTTCGTCGCTCTCAATACCCAAAACCTGGGGGAATTATGCGTGCAGTGCTCATGGCCGGAGGCTCCGGACCCGACTACGGCCCCTAACCTACGATTTGCCAAAACCCATGGTGCCGATCCTCAACCGGCCTATTGCTCACCACATTATTAATTTGCTCAAGCGCCACAACATCACAGAGGTGATCACGACGCTGCACTTTTTGCCTGGAGTGATGCAGGATTATTTCCAGAACGGGCAAGAGTTTGGCATCCAAATGACCTATGAAGTGGAAGAAGATCAGCCCCTAGGCACGGCAGGCTGTGTTAAAAACTGTGCCGAGCTGCTCAAGGAAACCTTTGTGGTGATCAGCGGCGATAGCCTGACGGATGTGGACTTGACGGCGGCGATCGCCTTCCACCGCGCCAAGGGCTCCAAAGCCACCTTGATTCTCACTCGCGTCCCCAACCCAATGGAATTTGGCGTCGTCATTACCGACTCAGACCAGCGAATCCAGCGCTTTCTCGAAAAACCCTCCACCAGCGAAGTTTTTTCCGACACCGTGAATACAGGGGTTTATATCCTGGAGCCAGAGGTGCTCGATTACCTACCTGAAAACACTGAGTCTGATTTTTCCAAGGATTTGTTTCCCATTCTGCTGCACCGGGGCGAGCCGATTTTCGGCTACGTCGCCGAGGGCTACTGGTGTGACATTGGCCACCTTGATGCCTATCGCCGTGCTCAATACGATTGTTTAACCGAATCTGTCGAGATTGAAACCGGCTATCAGCAGGCCAGAACCGGCCTCTGGGTGGGAGCCAACAGCTACATTGACGACACCGCCCGCATTGAAACTCCAGCCTTGATCGGCCACAATTGCCGCATTGGCCCTCGGGTTCACATCGCAGCGAATACAATCATTGGCGACAATGTCACAATCGGGGCCGATGCAGTGCTCTCTCGCCCGGTGATTTGGAATGGCGTGTTTATCGGCGAAGAGGTGACGCTGGAGGCCTGTATTGTGGCGCGGGGTGTGCGCATCGAGCGACGAGCGCACCTGCTCGAAGGCGTCGTCGTGGGGTCGCTCTCCACGGTGGGAGAAGAGGCCCAAATCAGCCCCCACGTGCGGGTTTGGCCCAGCAAACGGGTGGAATCCGGTGCAATTTTGAATATGAATTTGATCTGGGGCCACACCGCCTACCGCAATTTGTTCAGCCAACGGGGGGTCTCCGGGCTAGCCAATATCGACATTACACCGGAGTTTGCGGTCAAGCTGGGGGCGGCCTACGGCTCGACCTTACCGATTGGTTCCCAAGTGACGGTTTCGCGGGATCAGCGCAATATTTCTCGGATGCTGTCGCGATCGTTTATTTCGGGGTTGATGTCTGTGGGGATCAACGTTCAGGATCTGCGCTCTACTGCTATTCCCGTCGCTCGAACGCTGGTGCCGACCTTGGATGTGGAGGGTGGGGTTCACATTCGAATGCATCCGGGGCGATCGGATCATACGCTGATCGAATTTTTTGATGCCAAGGGGATCAATCTTTCTAAGGTTCGAGAGAAAAAAATTGAGGGATCCTTTTTTAAGGAAGATTTGCGACGGGTTCAGGCCCACGAAATTGGCGACATTATCTCTTCGGGCAAAGTCCTCGAAATTTATAGCGAAGCCTTTGAGAAAAATCTCAACACCGGCGCAATTCGCTCTAGCCGAGCCAAAGTCGTGATTGACTATGCCTATTCCGTGTCGGGGGCGCTGCTGCCCCAGCTCTTGGCCAAGTTTGGCGGGGATGCAGTGGTGCTCAACGCCAGTTTGCAGCAGACGGTGCTGTCGGAGGCGGAGCGCGAGGCGCTACTGATTCAGTTGGGTCATGTGGTGGAGGCGTTGCGGGCGCATTTTGGGGTGCAGGTGGCGGCCAATGGCGAGCAGCTGATTTTAGTCGATGAGGCGGGCATTCCCATTCGCGGTGAACAACTGACGGCGTTGATGGTGCATACCATTTTGACGGCCCGTCCGCGTGGGACGGTTGTGGTGCCGGTGAATGCCTCCAGCGCGATCGAAATGATTGCCCGCCGCCACGATGGCCAGGTGATTCGTACCAAGGCCAACCCCACGGCGCTGATGGAAGCCTGCGCGGCCTACGACAATGTGGTGCTGGGGGGCAGCGGCGAAATCGGCTTTATTTTTCCGCAGCTTCATCCCGGCTTTGATTCGATGTTTTGCATTGCTAAGCTGATGGAAATGCTGACGATTCAGGAGCGCTCCCTCGGGCAAATTCGCACGGAGCTGCCCAATGTTTTCCATCGTCGCTACACGGTGCGCTGTCCCTGGAATGACAAGGGTCGGTTGATGCGGTATTTGATCGAAATCAATCCGGCGGAATGCGTCGAGTTAATTGATGGGGTGAAGATTCGGGACTATCCCCACGATCGCTGGGTGTTGATTTTGCCGGATGCGGGGGAGCCCTTGGTGCATATCTATGCAGATGGGGAGGATCGCGAATGGGTCGATCGCAGCTTGCAAAGCTACCGCGAACGCATCCAAAATTTTGTCGATCAGACCCACGAGGTCGGTCGTCCGGTGTAGGATCGTCCGGTGTCCGTTCGAAGAACGCCCGTACTGGCATTTGGGTGGTCGTTAATCGCTTTCGTTGTCAATCGCTTTCGTCGTCAATCGCTTTCGTCGTCAATCACCTTGAGGAGCAATGTTTTATGAATCAATGCATTTTGATGGCGGAAGTGGTTCAGCCTCCCCAACTACGCTACACCCAAGACAATCAAACAGCGGTGGCGGAATGGTGATCGAGTTTCCGGGGCTACGTCCGGAAGATCCGACGACCACGCTGAAGGCGGTGGGCTGGGCAATTTGGCCCAGGAGATCCAAAGTCGCTGTCAGTTGGGCGATCGCTATGTCTTCGAAGGCCGGCTGCGCATCAGCACGATCGATCGCCCAGAAGGCTTCAAGGAAAAGCAAGCGGAGCTGACCCTGAGCAAAATCCACAATCTCAGCGGCGAGGAATATCAAAGCACCGAGACAGCGGCTCCGGATGCGGGGCGCTCTTACGCCCCCCGGTCGATTCAGTCTGCACCTCGTGCTGTTCAGGCTGCAACTCAGGCTGCGGCCAGTGGTTCGACCACGAATTCGCCCACTCGTTCGGCCCCGGCGGCGGGTGCCGCCAAAGCGGAGCCAGATTATGATGACATCCCGTTTTAGGGAGCGTTTTAGGGGGCGTTTTGGGAGGCGGTGCGCGTGAGTTCGTCGCTGGGGTGCCAGATTGCGGTGGTGGGCATTGGGCTAGACGGGGCGGTGGGCTTAGCGCCAGCAGTGCTGCGGCAGGTTGAGGCGGCAACTTTGTTGGTGGGGGGCGATCGCCACCTCGCCTATTTCCCCGACCACCCGGCCCCGAAGCTGGCATTGGGGGATTTGAGCGGGGCGATCGCGGCTCTACAGCGCTTCCTCGCTCAGCACGCCCATTCAGAGGCCATTGACCCAGGTGACGCCCTCGAATCCAGCCGATCCGAATCCTGCCACTCCGAACCGCTCGCCGTCGTTCTCACCTCGGGCGATCCGCTGTTTTTTGGTTTAGGTCGTCTCTTGCTGGAACAACTGCCCGCAGCGGCTCTGAGGTTTTATCCCCATCTGAGCGCGGTGCAATTGGCCTTCAGCGCCATCAAGCAGCCCTGGCAGGATGCGACGTTGGTGAGCGTCCACGGGCGATCGCTCGAGGCTTTAATTCAGCAGCTCAAACGTTGCCCCCGCAAGCTGGCCATTTTGACTGATGGGGAGCATCATCCGGGGGCGATCGCGCAGCTATTGCTCGATCTAGAATTGCCGATTCATTACCGCTGCTACGTCTGCGAAAATCTGGGTGGCCCGACGGAAAAGGTTTATAGTGGCCCTCCAGAACGATTTTTGAGGCGGGAGTCTGTCTTAGATTTGGCCTTGGAATCAAAAACTAGTTTACCACACAACTTTGCGTCGCTAAACGTGATGGTGTTGGTTCAGGTGGAATGGCTCGATCGCCCAGATCTGTCGAATTCGGCCGATTTGCGCCCCACAGACTGGCCAAGAATTGGCATCCCCGATGGTGCGTTTGCAACTTTTGACGATCGTCCTGGTCTGATGACGAAGCGCGAGGTACGCACGCTGGCCCTCGCGGAATTGGCCCTGGCTGAAAACCAGGTGGTTTGGGACATTGGCGCGGGGACGGGATCGGTGTCGATTGAAATTGCTCGGCTGTGTCCATCGTCTCGGGTGTATGCGATCGAAAAAACGGCGGCGGGGATGGGGTTGATTGGGAGAAATTGCGATCGCTTTCGGGTCAGCAATATCCAAGCGGTGCGGGGGGCAGCGCCGGATGCGTTGGCGGATTTGCCGGATCCCGATCGCATTTTTATCGGGGGCAGCGGTGGCCATTTGTCGGAGATTTTGGCGGTGTGTGGCGCACGTTTGCGGGCTAATGGTTGTCTGGTTTTGGCGATTGCGACGTTGGAGAATTTGGCGATCGCCCAGGCTTGGTTGCGGCAACGGGGCTGGCGGGTTCGGTTGATGCAGGCGCAGTTTTTGCGGGGGGTGGCGATTGCTGCGCAAGCTTCCGGAGGAATCTCGGCTCAGACGCGCTGGACGCCGTTGAATCCGGTGAGTTTGTTGACGGCTGAGCGGGGGTTGGGTTGAGTCTGGGGTGTTTTTTTGGGGGGGTCTGTTAGAAATGGATAGGACGCCACGGAGGTCAGCGGATTGCTGAAAGGCTGGTGGTCTATTTATGTGGGTGCTGGAGAGAATGAAGCAGCACGGGCTTGCTTGAGGGGTAATTGCTCGTTGTAGTGATGAACGAAATTCCAGATCGCAGCCCCCGGTAACGAGCGCCCTAAGGCTTCGGCAGACTGGGAACTTCGTTCACCAAAGCAATACCTGCAATGGCAAGCCTTTCAAGCGGTAAGCGTTTGAGCAATGCGATCTCTCCATCGCTCAAGGGCTGGGATTTCGGAGTCAGGACAAACCGGCGACGTCAATCCCGACATTTATAGCTTTGGGTACCGCGATCGTTGAAGCCATTACGGCTGATATCTTCAGATAGACAGTTGGGACAATGGAGCAGCTCTTGAGTCATGGCAATCGGCACAGCAGGTTCTAACCCAGTTTGCTTTTTCTTTTCTCAAAGACCACACCAGCCTCATCCCCCAGCTAAAGGCACTACCTCCTAGCGTTCTCTCTTCAGAAACCACCCCAGTGGGTACCTGTGTGCTAGAAGCGGTGCGACTAAATTGAAGTTAGGAACATCACAGCTCAAGACGTCACAGTTCAGAGCATCACAGCCTACCACCGAGGATCAATCATGAATACGACTGTTGCGATCGCCACTCCAACTCTTCAGCAAGGTAGCCAAGGCGCTGCCGTCAGACGTCTCCAAACGCTTTTACTAGGCCGCGTCGGTGTCTTTGGCCTCACCGCCGACGGCATCTTTGGCCCCACCACGGAGCTGGCTGTGCGCGTGTTTCAAACTCGTGCTTTTCTCGAAAATGACGGCATTGTTGGCCCCCAGACCTGGCAAGTGTTACAAAACGGAGGCGTTGGCCATCTGCCCATCCTAGGCCGGGGCAACTCAGGTGTGTTGGTGCGGCGGCTGCAACGGGCCTTGTCCTTTGGCCCTAGCACAGGCCCTGCCACTGAGGTTCAGAGCGTCTTGGGCCATCGGGGGTTTTACTTTGGCGTCATCGACGGTGAGTTTGGCCCCGTGACTGAGCACGCGGTTAAAGCCTTCCAGCAGTTGCCTTTGCCCGAGCGGTTGCCGTTGTCGGAGGTGGATGGGAGGGTTGGCCCTGAAACTTGGTCGGCGCTAACGCTGCTGGTGGCGCGGATTACACATATTGGGCTTTAGATGGGCCTTTGATTGGAGCGCAGAGGTCGGGGCAAATACCCCGACCTTTTCAATTTTGCTGAATCCTCGTGCGTGACTCCTCTCAGCCCTGAAGGGACTGAGCTTCTATGGTGGGGCACCCAGGCAGAAACTTCCCGTGTTGGTGCCTTACCCGATAAGGCGCAGTCAGAGCGCCGATACTGACTCTGCTCGGTTCAAAACCCAGCTTCGCCGCTACTTTTT
>JAAUOP010000049.1 GCA_012034805.1 Synechococcales cyanobacterium CRU_2_2
GATTCTGTGTACTCCCCCCATCACCCACCCCGAGATCGCGCTGTACTTTATCGAGCAGGGCGTTCATGTGCTCTGCGAAAAGCCCTTCAGCATCGACATTGCCAGCGCCCAAAGGATGTACGAAACCTCTCGCCAGCAGGGCGTTCTGCTGACGATGGCCTCTAAGTTTCGCTACGTGGACGATGTGATCAAGGCCAAGAGCATTGTCCAATCGGGCATTTTGGGCGAAATCGTTCTGTTTGAGAACGCCTTCACCGCCCGCGTCGATATGTCCAACCGCTGGAACGCCAACCCGGCCATCAGCGGCGGCGGCGTCTTAATTGACAACGGCACCCACTCTGTCGATATCATGCGCTACTTCCTTGGCCCCCTCGCTGAAGTTAGCGTGGTCGAAGGCAAACGCATCCAAGGTCTGGCCGTCGAAGACACCGTGCGAATTTTTGTCAAAAGCACCCAGGGCGTCATGGGTAACATCGATCTATCCTGGAGCATCAACAAGGAGTTGGATCATTTCATTCGGATCTACGGCTCCAACGGTACAGTGTCGATCGGTTGGAAGGAGTCGAAGTATCGCCAAGCCTCCAGCCAGGACTGGATTGTGTTTGGCGAAGGCTATAGCAAGCTGAAGTCGTTTACCCAGCAACTGGAGAACTTTTCTCGGGCGATTTTGGGCGAAGAAGCCCTGCTGATTACGGGGGCGGATGCGATCGCCTCGGTCGAAGTCATCAACGCTGCCTACGAATCGCTCAACCGCAGCAACTGGACACCCATTGGTCAACTCAGCGATCGCCTTGCACAAGAACAGTACCCTGTACAAGAGCAACACCTCGCACAAGAGAAACACCTTGCGATCGGAGCCCCGGTTCTGCAAAACGATCCCGTACAAAACAGCCCCCTGCAAAACGGCAAGACCGCAGTCGTGGAGGTACGCTCATGAGCCTTTCTCCGCTCGAATTAGCCCATCGCCTATCCCGCCTGGAAGCCGATCTCGATGCTAGCCTCGTGTCCCCCTCGAAGGCGGTCAAGATCCACCCCACCGCCGTGGTGGAAGACAATGTCTCCCTCGGGCCTGGCACCTCGGTGTGGGATAACGCCCATATCCGCCATGACACTAGCCTGGGCGAAGACTGCATCGTAGGCGGCAAGAGCTACATTGCCTACGGCGTCCAGATCGGCAACCGGGTCAAAATCAACGCCTTTGCCTACATTTGCAACGCCGTGACGATCGAAGACGGCGTCATGATCAGCGCGGGAACGATTTTTACCAACGATCGCTTCCCCCGCGCCGCCACAACCGACCTCAAAAGCCTCTACAGCTCTGACCCCGACGAACACACCCTGCCGACCCGAGTGCGGGAGGGGGCTACATTGGGCGCGCATTGCACCATCGGCAACGACTTGGAAATTGGTCGGTTTGCCATGGTGGGCATGGGCAGCGTCGTGACCAAATCTATCCCGGATTTTCACTTGGCCTACGGGGTTCCGGCGCGATCGGTCGGGGCGGTGTGTCGCTGCGGCGAGCCGCTGATGCGGTTTCCGGATGTGGCGCAGTTTGAGGAGGCGGTGAGTTGCGATCGCTGTGGGTTGACCTACCACATCAAAGACCGGGTCGTGACGGAATGGACGCCGCCGGGCTAGGGCAAAAAGACGTAAGTTTTGGCCTAGCTCAAGCCTACGAATAGACTGCGGCGTCAATTTGCATTCCGATCTGCCCTCACCCTAAATTCCTCTCCCGAAGCGGGACAGGGACTTTGGTCTGGCTCCCCTTTTCCGGCCCTGGGAGAAGGGGCTGGGGGATGAGGGCGGCTCGGAAGGGCCTGCAAATTTACGGCTTGCTGTACTAGGGCGATGCAAACTCCTCTCCTAGATTGAACTTCATCGAACTTCATCGGTTGCTTTAGATGTCCTATTCTTCCCCTTCCCATCTTTCGACGATTTCACCCACGTCCGACTCGGCCCAGCGGTGGGCGGTGGTTGGTGGCGGCATTCTCGGGATGGCCTTGGCCCATCGGCTCGCCCAGGCGGGTCAGCGGGTGACGCTGTTTGAAGCAGCCGATGAGCTGGGCGGTTTGGCCAGCGCTTGGCAGTTTGCCGACACGATGTGGGATCGCCACTATCACGTGACGCTGCTGTCGGACTTGCAGTTGCGATCGCTCCTAGATGAACTCAACCTCGACCAAGAGATGGTCTGGCGCAAAACCAAAACTGGTGTCTATGCCGACGGTCAGCTCTATTCGGTTTCCAATGCCGTGGAATTTTTGCAATTTCCGGCCCTGGGCTGGCTGGATAAATTCCGTCTGGCATTGACGATTTGGTATGGCTCCAAACTCAAAGACGGAGCCAAGCTCGAGCAAATTTCCGTCGTCGATTGGCTGCGGCGCTGGTCGGGCGATCGCACCTTTCAAAAGTTTTGGCTGCCGCTGCTGCGTGCCAAGCTGGGTTCAAACTATCGCAAGGCTTCGGCGGCATTCATTTGGGCGACGATCGCCCGACTTTATGCGGCGCGATCGGCGGGCCTGAAGGAAGAACTGTTTGGCTATTTGCCGGGGGGCTATCACCGGTTGCTGAGCGAGTTTGCTCGGTTGCTTCAGCAAGAAGGTGTTGAGATTTGCTTGGGCCACCGGGCGCGGCAGGTTTATTCGACCCGGCGGACACTGGACAGATCTGCCGCTGCTGTCGCGCCATCCGCGAACTCGGTGGCGAATCCGGTGGCGATCGAATTTGCCAATGGCGCTCAAAGAACGTTTGATCAAGTTGTGGTCACAACTGCAGCTCCGATCGCCGCCCAGCTCATCGGTGAACTCACCGACGCCGAACAAGCCCGCCTCAACGCCATTCAATACCAGGGCATCGTCTGCGCCTCGGTCTTGCTCAAAAAGCCCCTCTCGGACTACTACGTCACCAACATCACCGACGATGGCCTGCCGTTTACCGGCGTGATCGAAATGACCACGTTAGTCGATCGGCGGGAGTTCAGCAGCCTAGACAGCCAACCGCGTAGCTTGGTGTATTTGCCCAAATACGTCCCGTCGGAAGATGCGGCGCTGCAGCAGTCGGATGAGGCGGTGCGGCGATCGTTTTTGGCTGGACTGGAGCGGCTATATCCGGCGTTTCATCCCAGCGATGTGCTCGACTTTCGGCTGTCGCGGGTCAAGTACGTGATGGCAGTGCCAACGCTGAATTATTCCCAACAGATTCCACCCATCCACACCTCGGTGCCGGGGCTGCATTTAGTCAATTCTGCCCAAATTGTCAACGCCACGCTCAACGTCAACGACACCCTAAAACTGGTGGAGCGATCGCTCCCTCAATTACTCACCTCCGTTTGCACCCCGTCCTAAGCTAATGCAATTTCTGACACCCATCGCGCCGCCCACCACCGCCCGAGGGACTCCTTGCCCGGTGTGCCAACAGCCGAGCCGGTTGCTGTTTCGCAAATATGACTATGCCATCCAAGGCTGCACCGTTTGCACCCATCGCTTTATGCCCCATCCGCCCGAGCCGGAGCATGTGACCCAGGTTTACGACGATCGCTACTTTTGCGGCGGCGAAGCCGGTTATCCCGATTATCTCGCCGAGGCCAAGTTGTTACGTCGCCACGGGCGGCGCTATGGGCGAATGCTTCAGCACCGAGGGATTCGGCCAGGCACGCTGCTGGATGTGGGAGCGGCGGCGGGGTTTGTGTTGCAAGGGTTTGAGGAAATGGGCTGGCGGGGGCAAGGCATCGAGCCCAATGATCGGATGGCGGAATATGGGCGATCGCAGCTCCAGCTCCCCATCCAAACCGGCCCGCTCGAAAGCCTCGAACCCCATGCCCAATTTGACCTGGTGACGATGATCCAAGTCGTCGCCCACTTCTACGACCTGCGACGGGCCTTCCAAATCGCCAGCGACGCCACTAAACCCGGCGGCCATTGGTTAATCGAAACCTGGAACCGCAACAGTCTGACGGCTCGCCTCTTGGGGCCAGGCTGGCACGAATACAGTCCACCCAGCGTGTTGCATTGGTTTGCCCCCCAGGATTTAGCGCTGTTGGCCCAGCAATTTGGCTTTGAGGGAATCGCCCGTGGACGACCGATCAAGCGCATCAGCGGTGCCCATGCCAAGTCGCTGTTGCGCTACAAACTGCTGGAGTCGCCTTGGGGGAAACTTCCGGCAAAACTCTTGAACTGGGTGCCGGACGGTCTGGAGATTCCTTATCCCGCCGAGGATTTATTCTGGGCGCTTTATCGCAAAAAATCTGCCTAGGCAACCCCAAACACCGGACGAAGGTTGGTTCGTCCCCACGCATAAACCGGACGAACGGCGGTTCGTCCCTACCCGTTGCATTGCTACTATGAAACGTCATTCTCGACCTTTTGCTAGCCTCTCGCTCGATCTGGATAACCAGTGGTCTTACATGAAAATTCATGGAGACCAAGGCTGGGAAGAATTTCCGTCTTATCTGGACATCATTGTGCCGCGATCGCTCGCCTTTCTCAAAGCGCGTGGCCTCACCATCACCTACTTCATCGTCGGCCAGGATGCCGCCCTGGAGAAGAATCACGGGGCGATCGCCAGCATCAGCGCCGCCGGTCACGAAATTGGCAACCATTCCTTTCACCACGAATCCTGGCTGCACCTCTACAGCGAAGCCGAAATCGAAACTGAGATTGCCCAGGCCGAGGAGCATCTCCAGCGGGTCACTGGCCAGCGGCCTTTGGGGTTCCGGGGGCCGGGGTATAGCTTTTCGCCAGCGGTGTTGCGCGTGCTCGATCGCCGGGGCTATCAATACGACGCTTCCACCTTCCCCAGCTACCTCGGCCCCTTGGCACGGGCCTATTACTTCATGACCGCCAAACTCACCCCCGAGGAGCGCGAAAAACGCAAAGCCCTCTTCGGCGGTTTTCGCGACGGCCTGCAACCGCTCAAGCCCTACCGTTGGCGCTCCGAGGGTAAGCCCAGCCTGCTGGAAGTGCCGGTGACCACGATGCCGGTGTTCAAAATCCCGATTCACTTTAGCTACATTTTTTATCTGGCCGTGTATTCTCCAGCGATCGCCCTGCTCTACTTCCGCTTCGCCCTGCTGCTGTGTCGCCTCACGGGCACCCAACCTTCGTTGCTGCTACATCCCCTCGACTTCCTCGACAAAACTGACGTCAGTGCCCTCGCTTTCTTCCCCGCCATGAATCTTCCCTGGGAGAAAAAACGCCAAGTCCTCACCCGCACACTCAATGCGCTGCAAAAGCATTTTCGAGTGCTGCCCATGGGAGAACACGCCCGCGAAATCGCCGCCCGCCGCCTACCCTTCGTCGAGGCGAGGCCCGTTGTTCAGACTGCGCCGCCCAGCGAGGCCACCGTATGAACCGCGCTCCGGCCTCAGACGCGGGTGAGGGCCACCATGCCGAAAAAACGCTCAACGGGCGAAAGATGCTTTCCTGGGTGATCGCCACCGGCTTCACCCTCGGCCTGCTCTACTGGTCTTTGCGCGATCTGTCCCTCGTCGCCCTGGGCCAAACCCTGAGCCAAATTCAACCCCTTTGGCTACTGGTCGGGTTTGTGGCTTATTTAGGGGTTTTCGGGTTGCGGGCTTGGCGCTGGGGTCTGTTGCTGGCGGCAGACGGTTGGCCGGGTCGATTTCGCGATCGCTTCGATGCCTTTTTTATTGGCTACGCCGCCAATAGCATCCTGCCCGCTTCCGCCGGGGAGGTCGTCCGTGCCGTTTTGCTCAACCGTCTCGCCCAAGTGCCGACCCAGACGGCCCTGGGCAGTGTCTTGGGCGAAAAGCTCATGGACGTGTTGGTGGTATTTGTTTTGTTGGCGATGGCTCTCGCCAGACAACCCCGGCTTGCCGAACAGTTGCCCCTGGGACTGATGGCCGGGGCGATCGGGGCAATGGTGGGGGTGTTTTGGATTCTAGCCCGCTATCCCCAGCCCGTGGTGGCGGGGGTCGGTCGGCTGTTGGCGGGGGTGCGGCTGGGGCGGTGGCGATCGCCTGCCGAACAAGCCCTGCTCGGCATCCTCGCCGGTCTGAGCATTTACCGTCAACCCCGGCGTTTTTTGGGCGCGTTGGGTGCGTCCACGCTGGCCTGGTTGCTCAATGGCATCACCTACTGGGCTGTGCTCATGGCCTTGGGGATTACGGCACCGGGCTGGCTAGGCGCGATCGCCGCCCAATCTCTGACGGCTTTTGCAATCGCCCTACCCTCTTCCCCTGGTTTTGTCGGCCCGTTTGAAGCGGCGGTGCGATTGGGGCTGGGTCTATATGGCGTCGGGGTAACGGAGGCGATCGCAGCGGCCCTGGTCTTGCGGCTGCTGATGTATGGCATTACGCCCTTGGTGGGGTTGGCGATCGCACTGCGGTTGGGACTCTCCCGCGCGGATTTGCAAGGTAAATCTTGATAGAGCATGATTGTGTTACGCGGCGGAGTAGGCCTCTAGTTGACGATCGCATTGCGCAAACGTCCAATTGAGCGCTGCGAACAAATCATCGAGTTCCTGCAAGCCATAACGCTTCACATTGCGGGTGAACTGGTTTGCTGTGAGGTTCCCGATTTGCCAGCGATCGCCATTGGAAACCACGCCATAAACCACCAAAGTTTCAGATTGATTGAGTCGTTGAGCCGCAATCATTTCAGCCAGACACTGGGCCCAGCCGCCTTCAAAATCATCTTGTTTGGCTTCGACCAATAGCAAGTAGGGCTTATCGAAGACGACCTTGCCGAGGGGCGATCGCCGGGCCAAAATATATTCAGGGTAGCCGGATAGCTTGCTGTCGTAGGTGAGAAATTCGTGGCTCCAGAGGAGGAAGCGATCGCGATAGGCTTTCCAAACTTCTTTAAGGATGGGATAGACCAAGTTTTCGCAGATGGCGAATTCGGAGTTATTGACGACCGCATCCTGAAGCGTCAGGCGTAGCTCTTCGCGAAAGTAGTCAGATAGGGGGAAGGTCGCGGGTTGAACGAAGTCTGCTTCGATGTAGCGAATTTGAAATTCTTGAACGACTTTGCCGAGGTCTTTGAAGTCGCTGAAGGCCATGGCGGTTGAACCTGACGGGGTGCTGTTCCAGGGTAGTCGATCATTTCGCGATTGGCTTGGGACGCTTTAGAGGCCAAAAATGCCTCGGATCAGCGGGGACAGTTTGTTCCAGGCTTCGAGGATGCCGGTGGTGCCGGTGAGGGTAGCGGTGGCGGTGGTGATGATGCCGGTGAGCATTTGTAGGGCGCGTTTGGCGAGGTTTTTCTGTTCGGGTTGTTGGGGGGCTTGGCCGGCTTGGGCGAGGGTGTTGACTTGGCTGAGGGCTTCGGTTTTGTCGTCGGGGCTGAGGTTGGGGTCGGTTTGAATGCTGGTTTGGAGTTGGGTCAGAAGGTCTTTTAGGTTGGGTTGGGTGCTGTCGGTGGCGTCGGGTCAGTTTGGTTGATCGTGTTTGTCACCTGGCCGCTGATGTCGCCAAGGTTGAGGGCTTGGCCGCTGGCGTTGAAGTCGCCGCCGATATTGCCGAGGGTGATGTTGCGGCTGGAGTCAGAGTTAGATTGCATGGGGGTTCCCTGTCCTACGGCTTGAATCGTGATAATTTTCGCACAGGTTTCTAGAAGCTCCGGACTAGCCAGATTAGTTTCAATGTAGGGGTCGGCATTCCCGACCCTCAAGCCCATTGAGGCGAATCACAGATTCTGCATTGTGCACGGAATGCGTGCCCAATGCAGAATCGGGAGAATTCTAGGGATGCACAGGGGCAAGATTCACATCCTGATAGAGCCTCTCGATCGCCACAACCAACCCAACACTCTCCAGCACCACGGTCTCCCCTGGCCCATAAACCTGCGATTCCCAGCGTTCTTGGGTCGCGTCTTGCAATTGGCTTCGCCTAGCTCCGAAGGATCGCCGCCAACATTCAACCCGCATTTGATCCTGGAAAATCAGCACATATTCTTCCAGAGACTCGATTTGTCTGTAGTCCGCAAACTTCTCACCTCGATCAAAATTTGCGGTCGAAGGCGACAAGACCTCAGCAACGAACTTCGGATAACGCTTCACATCGCGATCCACCTGGTCGCGAGGGTCGCAGGTTACAAACGCATCCGGGTAGTAGAAAAACGCATCGGCATAGTTAACCTTGACATTCCCCGATCGCACGGCGCAGCCTTGCGATCGCACCTGCTGACGCAGCAGTTCGATCAGATTGAGGCACAGCTCGTCATGATCATCACTACCACCTGCCATTGCGTAGACAAACCCATGGCGGTACTCATGCCGAACCGAATTATCTTGTTCGAGCAATAAATAATCTTGGGCACTAAATCCAGCGGGGATGGCAGCCATGGCAGGGGGACAGGGCTTAGGGGCTCAGCGCGGCACTTGACTTTCAGAAATTAGCCCTAGAAATTGGCCCCAAAAATTAGTCTAGAGCACTGAGCGAGATCTCGCCCCAAAGCCGAGCTAGATCCACATTGCCGCCACTAATCATCACCCCCACCCGTTTCCCCGCCACCGCCACCTTGCCCTGCAACACCGCCGCCGCCGCCAAAGCTGCCGTTGGTTCCACCACAAGCTTCATCCGCTCAGCCAGCATCTGCAACGTCGCCAGAACTTCCGCGTCGCTGACGGTCACCATGTCGTGAACCAGCCTCATGACAATGGGAAACGTCAACTCGCCCAGCTGGGGTGTTCGGGCTCCATCGCAAATCGTTTGGGGGACCGTTGGATTGGTTTGCAGGATTTTGGCACGGAACGATCGCGTAGCATCATCCGCCGCCGCTGGTTCCACACCAATCACCCGGCATTGGGGCGCGAGGGCTTGAGCCACGATCGCGCAACCCGACAACAGACCGCCGCCGCCACAGCACACCAACAACAGGTCTAGGTCTGGAACGACGGCGAAGAATTCTTGGGCACTTGTCCCCTGTCCCGCAATGACATCCGGATGGTCAAAAGGCGGAATGATGCAGTTGTCTCGCTCAGTGGCGATCGCCCGCTGCAGCTCAAGCTGCTGGAATTCCGAGCGCTCATAAAGCAATATCTCCGCTCCATAGCCCTGGGTCGCGGCCAGTTTTGCGGTCGGCGCATCCTTGGGCATGACGATCGCCGTTTGGATACCCAGGATTTTTCCCGCTAGGGCCACCCCTTGGGCATGGTTACCGGAGGAAAACGCGAGTACACCTCGACCGCGATCGACCCGCCCCAAGCTCGCCAGCGCATTGTAAGCCCCGCGAAACTTAAACGACCCCGTCCGCTGGAAATTCTCGGCCTTAAAAAACACCTCCGCGCCCGTGAGGGAATCCACCGTGCGCGAGGTCAAAACCGGCGTGCAGTGGGCAACGCCCAGCAGCCGGGTCGCAGCCTGTTCTACCTGGGCGTAGGAAATCTCGACCTTTGAAGTTTCGGCCTTTGAAGCCCCTAAACTCATGCACAACCTCCTCTCCTCGGTGGGTGGCCCAAAATGCTCAGGGAGTGGGTGGCTAGGAGCCCGAGCCGAGGAGTTCGGCGATCGCCTGTCGCTCCACCGAAGGATGATTCGGCAAGGTCTGCCGCGCATCCGTAATCAACCAATCTAGGGCTGCCGCCTGCAAATCAATCGATTCGCCGTTCTTATCCACACAATAGCGACCAAACACCAGCTTATCGATCAAACAAACCCCCGGCCCCAGCCGCGAGTACTCAAAAATCACGCTGTTATCCACCACCGCATCACTGCACACCAAACAATTGGGGCCAATCATCGTCGGCCCAATAATCTTCGCCCCATCCTCAATCCGCGTCATCCCGCCAATGTAAACCGGGCCCTGGATATCCACCTTGTCCCAATTTACCGCCACATTCAGCCCCGTATAAATCCCCGGAGCCACCTGCTTGCCTGGAATCGGAACATTTTGACATCGCCCTGGAGCACACTGCGCACCGCCCGCCAGTAGTCCGGTACCTTACCAATGTCAACCCACTGGAAGTCCATGGAAATCCCGTAGAACGGAGCCCCTTTCTCGACCAGCAACGGGAACAGATCGCCGCCAATATCAAATTCTTGCCCCGAGGGGATGTAATCAAAAATTTCTGGCTCGAAAATATAAATACCGGTATTAATGTCCGTACTCAGCGCATCCTCAACCCTAGGCTTCTCCTGGAAGGCTTGAATTTTGCCAGTATCATCGGTTACCACCACGCCGTAGCTGGAGACCTCATCCTGGGGCACTGACTTCATAATAATCGTCGCGATCGAGCCCTTCTCCCGATGCCACCGAATCGCCTCGGTCAAATCCACATCAATCAGCGCATCGCCACACAGAACAATAAATGTATCGTCAAAAAATGGCTGAAAGTCCTGGATTTTGCGCATTCCCCCCGCCGAACCGATCGCCTCCCCAATCAATTCGCCATTGGTGATACATCCCTCAAAGGAATAGGCAATCTCAACGCCAAATCGCTGACCATCCCGAAAATAATTCTCAATCTCATTCGCCAGATGGCTGACATTGACCATGACTTCCGTAAACCCATGCTGACGCAATAGCTCCAGCAAAAACTCCATCACCGGCTTCTCCAGGATGGGAATCATCGGCTTGGGAATGGTGTAGGTAATCGGGCGAACCCTTGTTCCTTTACCAGCGGCCAGGATCATGGCTTTCATAGGATTCCGGATTTCTCCTCAGCGATATGTGGAAAGTCCCTGAGAACGAACAAGGACGGAACCTTCAACGTACTTAGAGCCTGAGCAGTTCTGCTTGAACATCGGCTTGAACATCGATTGGAGCATCGGCGTGAGCCAGCAGTTTTCCCAGGATTACCGAAAGAGTCACGTCAGTAAAGATACTCTCTCCCCCGCAAGGGGACATGGAGACCTAAGCAAACGAACTCTCGACGGACATCTGGACAGGGGGACGCCTACAGCATACCCATTTTTCTACCCTCACAATCGATCCGAGGCATGATTTCAAGGGTGATCTAGGAGGCTGAAGCAACCATGGCGTCTACCAAAGCAGGGGAAGACTCTAGCGTTGATCGCCGCAACTCCAAACTTTTGTAAAACTCTCGCTGCACCAGCTCGACTTTGCCCTGGGCAGACAGAAACAGCAACGCCCAAAACACCCCTACGCGGTCAATATTTTTACTGAACGTGTTATTCGGACTACGGTGCCAAACGCGCACCAACTCGTCAAAGTCAAACCAGCCATCCGGATGCAGCGGCAGCTGAGGCCAACGTCGTTCAATGAATTCGCCCAGACTGTCAGCCATTTCCGACAAGTTTTCCTGGTGGGCCAGTTGAGAAATCGCCCGGATCGCCTGGCCGCGGGACTGGGGGCGGGGCCGAGCCTTGGGCCGGGGCACTATCGGCAACTCCATGGCCGCAGCCATCACTTCCAATTGCTCGATCAGTTCGGCCAGCGTCACCCGGCGCTGCTGGGGCGGACGCGCTACCGCTCGACGCCGGAGCTGATTCTCTAGGTGGCTGGGCAGCCGCATCAGCTCCCCGCTCTCTTCAGCCAAGTCTATCGTATCGGTCATGTCTTCAGTTTCTGGCTGCTCCTCTTCCTGAACCAAGGTATCGGCCTTGAGCAGCACCAGCATGGATGCGTACAAAAAAGCTTGCCCCGATTCCGAGAGGTCGGCCTCATAACGGTTTTGGCCAAAGCTGCCCTGGGTTCTGGTGAAGTATCCCGATAGGTCATCGAGCTGCAACTCGGCCAAGAAGCGGTCGATCACATCAATCACCCTGACATTCCAAGGGTCAATCTCCCCTTGTTCAGCCATGTCAATGAGCAGTGAAATCGCGCGCTGGGCGGGAGAAACCATAGGGTGGCGATGCCGTTGCGAAAGGGAAGAAGATTGCAGGAGGCCAATTTAGCAAACGGTTGACTCAAGCGAGGCTGCTAAAGCAAAGTATTTTTCTTGCAACCTCACAAGGCAAGCCTGACGCGACTCATTCGCCAACTACAGCATGCATAGTTTGAAAACTAAAACCCGTGTTTGGCCCTATGGTAATCGTTAATAGCAAAAATGGGTACGACTGTACCCATTTTTGAAGAATATTCTCAGTAATTTCGCGCCGACCGATCGCAGATCTACCGCGAATCTATCGAAACCAGTGCAAGTTCACAAACCTTGCTGCCCACCAGCTACCTAGCCCAAGACCGGAGCCTGCAAAAGTGCCATAGGCTCGCCTTGGAACTGACGGGCCTGAATTTCGGCGGCGGTCTTAGCTTCTGCCAGGCCCGGAACCGCAGCCCGCAGCCGCTGGGTCAGCGCTTCGGTGCTGGAGGCATAGATTTGCGTGGTCAGCTTAGGATAGAGGCCAATGCCAATGATCGGCACCAGCAGACAAGCGATGATGTAAATCTCGCGAGGCTCGGCGTCGATCAGGGCCTCGTGACTCGTGAGTTCTTCGTTCTCGGGGCCGTAGAAGATTTCCCGCAGCATAGAGAGTAAATAGACGGGGGTGAGAATAACGCCGATCGCAGCCAGGGACACCGTCACCACTCGGAACGTGAGCGAGTAGGCATCACTAGTCGCAAAACCGACAAAAATCATCAGCTCTGCCACGAAGCCGCTCATCCCCGGCAACGCCAAGGACGCCAAAGAACAGACCGTCCACATGGCGAACATTTTGTTCATCTTTTGACCGACACCACCCATTTCGTCCAGCATGAGCGTGTGGGTGCGATCGTAGGTGGCCCCCACCAAAAAGAACAAACTCGCCCCAATCAGGCCGTGGGAAACCATTTGCAGCATCATGCCGCTAATGCCCAAGTTGGTAAACGAGGCGAGGCCAATCAGCACAAAGCCCATGTGGGAAATGGACGAATAGGCAATCTTGCGCTTGAGATTGCGCTGGGCAAAGGAGGTCAGGGCCGCGTAGATGATATTGACGACGCCCAAGACAATCAGCACCGGTGCAAACTGGGCGTGGGCTTCGGGCAGCATTTGTGCATTCATCCGCAGAAGCGCATAGCCCCCATCTTGAGCAAAATACCAGCCAACAGCATGTGAACTGGGGCCGTGGCTTCGCCATGGGCATCGGGCAACCAGGTATGGAGCGGAATAATCGGCAACTTGACCCCGTAGGCAATCAAAAAACCGGTGTAGGCCAACAGCTCAAAGCCGATGGTGTATTCCTTGGCAGCCAGGGCGCGGAAGTCAAAGGTAATGGTGTCGCCGTAGAACGCCATCGCCAGACCGGCCACCAGGATGAACAGCGAGCTACCAGCCGTATAGAGAATAAACTTGGTGGCCGCATAAAAGCGTTTTTTGCCGCCCCAAATCGACAGCAGCAAATAGACCGGAATCAGCTCTAGTTCCCAGGTGAGGAAAAAGAGCAGCATGTCCTGGACGGCAAAGACGGCGACCTGAGCGCCGTACATGGTCAACAGCAAAAAATAGAACAGCTTGGGCTTCATGGTGACGGGCCAAGCCGCCAGCATGGCCAGGGTCGTAATGAATCCCGTGAGCAAAATCAACGGCATCGAGAGGCCATCGGCTCCGACGGACCAGTTGAGACCGATTTGGGGAGCCCAGGGGTAGCTCTCGACCATTTGTAGACCCGCTTCGCTCAGGTCGTACTGACTGTAGAAGGCGTAAATAATCAGAACAAAATCGATCAGCCCCACCACCAGGGCATACCACCGCACGGTCTTGCCCTCCTTGTCGGGAAGGAGGGGAATCAGCAGGGCCGCTGCGATCGGAAGGAGGATGATGGTCGTCAGCCAAGGAAACGTTGCTGCATCCATCGGAAAAGTCTCGTAACGTTTGAGGGTTTGCTGGGGGTAAGCATGATCTTCCCCTCAATCAAGCTATCGATGATCCCCGGTTCCGGGCCAAGGTATTACAGAAATTTAATGTAAATGTACGAGTTCAGGCTTGGGGGCTGATTGTGTAACTCAGTATTTCGTTTTACACGGGGTGGCCGAATCTAATCGATGATGAGGCCAAAGGGATCAATGCCGATCGCCCTTGGGGCCAGCGTTCCATTCATCAGCCAAACGGTCTGGATCGTGCCGCCATAGCCCAGGGCCAAATCGTCTCGGCCATCACCGTCGTAGTCGCCGATGCCCTGAACCATCAGCGGTGCGATACAGATGCTAGCGCCATCAGAACCGGTGTCGTTGCAGGCAAAGGGAACCGAGGTGGGTGTGAGGGGAGAGGGAACGACGATCGCCACCGCATTTCCCATCACACCCGATCCGAGCGTAATTGTCGTCATCGCCGCTTGGCCCGCACCATTGACCCAAAGCAAATCCACTGAACCGTTGCCGTCAAAATCGCCACAGCCCTCTAGCTCATAGCCCTCCAGGGTTGAGCTAGGCTGGGTCAAGATCGTTCGATCGCGCACCTGCGAAGAAGCGTTCATGTACCAAACCACCGCCTCGTCGGTGCGGTTGTTGTACCAGAGCAGATCGCGATTGCCATCTTGATCAAATTGTCCGGTGCCTTTGATGCTCCAGTTGCGATCTGTCACTGCAGGGAGTTCGATCGCCCGAGTATTCAGATCTTCCCACAGCACCACTTGGCCCGTTTTGAGATGACGCCAGATCACTTCGGGGGCAGCGCCACCACTGATGGCCCCGGACGCTTGCACCTGCCAATGGGGGTCACGAATCAGCGGCTGTAAGGACTCGGATTGGAACTGACCATTTTCGATTCTGATCTGTTGCTTGCCGCTGACAAAACTGAGCTGACCGAGCTGTTCCGGGGGAAGCTCGGGGCTGGCTTCGCGAATCTGCACCGAGAGGCTGGGATTGGTTCCCGCCGGAGCACCAGAAGCAGACACTGCCTGGGCAAGGGTGGCATTGAGTGGGGCGGGGGTGCCCGTGAGCGTGACGGTGCTGCTGCCGTTGCCGCGAATTTGGTCGGAGCCGAGGCCGCCTGGGGCACTGCCGACCGTCAGCGTGCCGGACGAGGTCGTGAGGGTGGTCGTCAACGTAGGATTGTTGTTGTCGGCGTCTTCGACGCGGAGGGGCGGAACGGGGCTAGCGGCGGGGAGGTTGAGCTGGCCACTGGGGAGGGCTGTGCTGATGGCGATCGCGCTCAATTCCACCGTCGCCCCAGCCGCGCGGCTATTGTCGCCCAGAAAAATGAGATTGGGTTTTGCGTAGGGGTTGGGCGGTGTGATCTGACTCCCCAAAAACGTAAAGGGGCTGGACTTGAAGGCCGAGTAGTCGCGCAGTCTGCCACTGAGCAGCGGTTGGGCATTGGCGTAGAGTTGGTAGCGCTCGCCCCGAATACTCAGGTCGTACTGGGTGAACTGAGTCGTGTCAAACCGGGCGGATTCGGCCTGGACAAAAAACGTACGGGCGTTGTCTCGGGGAGATGAATCGGGTTCGAGGGAGGGATCTGCCTGGGTGGTGCCGTCTTCATCGGCCCAGATGCTGGTTTTGTCGAAGCTCAATTCAATGCCTCGGCTATCGGAGCTGAGGAGCACCACGTTAAAGCCGTTGTGGTCTTTGAGGCCATCTTGGTTTTCGTCCGCGCTGTTGGCGTCAAAGCTGTCTTCTAGCAGCTTGGCGGCAAACGAAAGGGTGTAGCCCTGAGTGCGATCGAGCACCGGGAACAAGGGGTTGACTAGATCGCTGTCGATGCGGGCCGGGAACAGGCGCGGCACGACATTGTAATTGCTAAAGCCTGCAAAGGCCGCAATATCCGTGGTCAAGGTCGTTTTGCCCTGGGTCGTGCTGCGACTGGCTTCACCGCTGACGTAGGCCGTACTGTCTTGATAAAACAGCCACGGGCCACCGGGGGCAGCCTGCCGATTGTCCGGGGGCGCGGTGGTGGTGGCGTCGTAGAGGACGAGGGTTTTGAGCAGAACCGGGGCGTCATTGATGCCGGTGACGGCGATCGCCCGAGTCGCAGCAACACTGGGAGCACTGTTTCCCCCCGGTGGATCTAGCCTGAGATTGAAACTGCGATTGCCGTTGGCCAGGTCATCCGCAACGTTGCTGTAGCTCAAGCGCCGAATCAGGGCTTGGACGGCAGCTGCGTTCGCTTGGGCACCTGAAAGCTGAATCTGGAGGGGCTGGGTGCCGACACCGCCACTGAAGAGACCAATCGGCACCTGGTTGAATAAAATTCGGCGACCCTCCAGCGCAATGCCGGTCGGGTTAGGAGTTGGGGAAAAATGCTGAGGCGATCGGAGGCGATCGCCTCGCCCAAACTGGCCGTCAGTGTCCAGCCACTCAAGTTACTTAAGCCGTCAAAACCAACCAGCGTCGCACTGTCGGCAAGCTGCACAGCCGCATCGTTCTCTCGATAGCCCACGGAAAAGTTCGCCAGATTGATGCTAGCCATCAGAAATTCCCCATAGCCCGCTACTTCAGCAGCATGCCGTTTATAGGTCGCTTATCGTTCGCTCTCTAAGGATTACGTATGTGAAGATCATGTATCCGAAGATATGGAGAATTCTAAGTGAAAACCCTAGATTGTCGAGCTGTCGTGGGCCAAACCGGCCAATGTTTTATCTAGTCTGGGCTTTCGTTAAAGCCTTGAATAAGAATTTGATCTGATCGCTGCTGAGAAACGCTCTCAAGCCGAACATAACCTGAAACCAAAATCTAGAACCAAAATCTAGAACAAAATTGAGCCAAACCCAGAAACCAGCTCTGGGCGAAACATCACCTTGGCGGCCAGTGGCGTTGCAGGCGTCGCCGCCGTTGGGTGCGAAGGCCCGAGGGGCTGATTCACCTCGATCAGGTGGGGGCGATCGCCAGAATTGACGCGTTCATCGATCGAAAGATATTCTGCGGAAGGGTTGGAGCGTGTCGAAGCATACGTCGAAGCGTAGGTCATCAAGGCAGAGTCCAGAGGGGTGTGAGAGGGCTCAACGGTCGGGGAAGCTGCACACATAAAGATTTGCCATAGAAAAATCGACGATGTCAGCAACGCAGCCAGCGTTTCAAACTTCAGTCTGGATACAGCTTAATTCGCCCACCGAAACTCTTCCATCTACAAAATTACCCAAATCGATCGCCCCGTTCCGCATAGATTTGGTAAGCGAAAATGCTTTTTCGGTAAAAGTACGGAAGTCTTGACGAAAGCACCCAAGCCTCTCTAGAGCGGAGATCCGCAAGACCCAAAAAAGGCCACCGCATTGAGCGGTGGCCTTTTTGATGGTTAGGAATGGGGATTGGATGAAATCGCAGCCGACCCTTCGATCTAGCTCACCCCAAACACGACCATCAAGGCCAGTACCGCGCCAAATACAATCAGCGCGTAGAACTGGGCGCGACCATTTTCGAAGTACTTCAGCCCTTCCCCGGTGACGAGGGTAACAAAGCCCGTGAGGTTGACAACGCCGTCCACCACCTTCGAGTCCACTTCTAACACCTGACGGGCAATGCGGCGGCTGCCTCGGACAAACAGTAGGTTATTGATGTCGTCTAGGTACCATTTGTTGCGGGAAAGCCAGTAGAGCGGGGCGATTTTCTGGGCGATCGCCGCCGGATCAATCACCCGCCTGGCATACATCAGCGAGGCCAGGGTAATCCCCAGCAGCGCGATGCCCACAGAGCTGCCGCCCATCACCAGAAACTCATTCCAGTCGAAGGCCTCATGGGCCTCCAAAACTTCGCCAGGGGCAAAGATAAAGGCTTCAAAGCGGTTGTTCCAAGGCATACCCAGCAGACCGATCAACACCGACGGTACAGCAAGGGCCATCAGTGGGAAGGTCATGGTCAGCGGCGACTCGTGGGGCGTGGCGCTGTGGTGGTGGTCGTCGTGGCCATGGTCATCATGGTTGTGGGCGATCGCCAACTCCTGCTGATGCATGGCACCGGGGCCAAAGGCATAGACGCCCGCCGCTTCGGCCTTGAGCACCCCTTTCACAGCCGCATCCTGACCGCGAAACTCACCGCCAAAGGTCATGAAGTACATGCGGAACATGTAAAACGCCGTGAGGCCCGCCGTCAGATAGCCAATCAGCCACAACACCGGACTGGCCGAAAACGTCAGGCTCAAAATCTCATCCTTAGACCAAAACCCAGCAAAGGGCGGGATACCGCAAATTGCCAAGGTACCGATCAAAAATGTCGTCCCGGTAATGGGCATATACTTGCGCAGATTCCCCATCAGGCGCATGTCCTGGGCCAAAACTGGATCGTGACCGACGACGGCTTCCATTCCATGGATCACAGAGCCAGAACCCAAAAACAGCATCGCTTTGAAATAGGCATGGGTCATCAGGTGGAATAGACCCGCCGAGTAGGCACCCACGCCCATGGCCATCACCATGTAGCCCAGCTGGGAAATCGTGGAGTAGGCCAGTCCCTTCTTGATGTCGTTTTGGGTGACGGCAATGCTCGCGCCCAAAAACGCCGTAAAGCCACCGGTCCAGGCAATCACATGCATGACGCTAGGGAGCTGCTCGAACACCGGGAACATCCGGGCCACCAGGAAAACCCCGGCGGCGACCATGGTCGCCGCGTGGATTAGGGCCGAAATCGGTGTGGGGCCTTCCATGGCATCCGGCAGCCAGACATGCAGCGGAAACTGCGCCGATTTGGCCACGGGGCCGAGAAAGACCAAAATGGCAAATAGCACCGCCACGCCAACGCTGAGGCTGCCGCTGGAAACGAGCGTGTGGAGGCGATCGCCCATGACATCAAACTCAAAGCTGCCCGTCGCCCAATACAATCCCAGCATCCCGAGCAGCAGACCAAAGTCGCCGACGCGGTTGGTGACAAACGCCTTTTGGCAAGCATCCGCTGCCGCCTTGCGGTCATACCAAAAGCCAATGAGCAGATAGGAGCACATGCCAACGAGCTCCCAAAAGATATAAACCTGAACCAGGTTGGGGCTGAGCACTAGCCCCAGCATGGAAGCGCTAAATAAGCTGAGGTAGGCGTAGAAGCGTACATAGCTTTTGTCATGGGACATGTAGCCATCGGTGTAGATCATCACCAAAATCGCCACCGTCGTCACCACTGCCAGCATCAGCGTCGTCAGGTGATCGACCGTGTAACCCATTCGAAGGTGAAAGTCGCCAGCAGCAGCCCATTCAAACATACGAGTATAGGTTGCGTGTCCCTGGAGCTGACTGCCCAGCAACGCAAAGGACAGCGTTGCCGCTGCCCCCATCAAGATCAAAATCAAGACCGCGTTGGCCTGCCGTAACCGGTTTGTCGCCTGATTAAAGGAAATCAGCCCAACCCCAACCAGCGCCGCCCCCACCAAGGGCAGCACCGGGACGAGCCAGGCATATTCATAGATTGCTTCCATTACATGGCCTCGGATTCGCTTCGAGTTCCGTCAAGTCAAGGATCTCTGTCTAATGAGTTCCGTCAATGCCCTATCCAGGGCATGACCGACCCCAGACAAATCACTCATCATTCTGACACACAATTCTTGCAGCGAAAGGATTGTGTCCCGTCTCGGATGACAGAAGCTTGGCCCGGCGCAATCTGGCGCGGAAGGCTGGCGTAAATCTGGTACAAATCTGGCGCAGAAGGGGCACGTCCTGGGGCAACCCTAGGCCGAATAGAGATGGCACTGGTGGGAGAGCTGTTCTAGGGCTAACCTAAATTCGTCGCGACCACTGAAACCTTCAATGCGATCGCACACTCGCCCTTCCTTGATTAACAGCAACGTCGGCAAGGTTTTCAGCCGATAGGCATTAGCGAGCTTAAAATTTTCATCCGCATTAACACTTACAACCTTGATGACACTACTACCCGTAAGCTGATTCACCTGACTCAGCAAAGGATTGATCAGGCGACAGACACCGCACCAAGGTGCCCAAAAGTTGATCAATACAGGAACGGAAGCAGCCAAAACTTCTTGATCAAAACTATTTTCGTTAACTGCAATCACTGTAGTTGCCTAACCTGTTTTTTACCTAAAGTTCCCAAAACTAAATAAAAAATCGCAGGACCCCAATTAATTTGGGATCGCTTCAATCCATGAGTAAAAACGAGTTAAACAAGCTGGCAAGGGAATTAACCTAAAAACCTTCCACATCAACACTAAAGGAGGGCAAGCCACAGATAAATTAAGAGGCAAAGTTATGTCTTCAACAAAGAAAACGCCAGGTTGCGAGCTCTCCATTGTGAGAATAATGCTATCAGGCTATGGGGTAATTGTTAACGTTCTCTCGGGCGGCTCCGCACCATTGCGGGGCAAGCCATCTAAGATCCCCAAGCCACTCTAATAGCTTAACAAAATCTTCCAAAAGTCTAGAAGTCCTTCATTCTTTTTTGAACAAAATTTCGAGTGCCTCGCACCAGCCGCTAAAGTCCGCACCCAAGACTTGCCTCAAAAATCGACATCAAAAAATCAGGTCTAATTTGAGATCATTAAGACATACCCGATGAATTTGCACCGGCTCGGTGGCGGTGGGGTGGCTTGGGGCGATTGGCTCCGCCAAACTCTGAATGATCGCCACCTCGCGCTCGTTTACGGGCAAAAGCTGCACCTGGAGGGGGGCGATCGCAGGTTCCGTGGGTAAACCCAAGTGAACAGCTGCCTGGGCAAGGGGTTGACCCTCGTGGTCGAGCAGTAGCAATTGTCCTTGGGCATCGATCAAGACAACGCCCCAGGCCAGAGAGAGGAGAGAGACGGGGGCGATCGCCAAGGGAATTCGCTGCAGCCGGAGGGGACGCAGGGAAATTTTCAAGAGGATTGGGGGCGTTGGGTTGGGAGGCGCTGGCCCGCTGGGCGCTTCGATGGCCAGCAAATGCAGGGGCTGGTGGCTGCGAACGACCTGGGTGATCGGGACGGCCACCCGAATCGGCGCGAGGATACCGCCCCGTCGGTTGAAGAGAATCAGTTGGGTGGCACTGGGGGAGCTAGACCAGACGACCCCGTGGCGACGGTCCAGAATTAGGATAGAGCCAGCCATCGAACCCGCTAATGTGGGCGGGAGCTGCTGGGGGCGCGAACGGGTTTCGCGGCGAAAGCAGCGCAGTTGGCGAGTAGGGGGGATGCCCTGGCCAGTTTGCTGAACAAGCCCACGGGAAGGGTGAGAACCGACGGGTTCAACTTGGGCCTGCCAGCTGTGGTCAGGGGCGATTGCGCTCAGAGCTGGAGTTGCTGAGGTCGCGATCGAAGCTGCGATCGAAGCCGTAATCGAAGCACTGATCGGCTGGGCGGTGAGGGGCTGAAGGGGCAGTTGGATGGGTTCAAAGAGTGCCGTTGGAGCCGGCTCGGTTGGAGCCCGTTCGGGTTGAGCCAGTAGCGAGCGTACAATCTCTCCCAGCACCTCGGCTAGGACAACAGCAGAGCTAAAACGCTGCCCAGGCCGCTTGGCGAGGGCGCACAGAAGGAGCGATTGTTGTTCCTGGGGTAGATTCGGGGGAAGTGGCAGGGGTTGCCGTTGATGGGCGTGTTGAAGCTGACTGGGCGTGCCTCGGAAGGGGCGATTGCCCACTAGAATCTCATACAAAATAATGCCCATGGCATAGAGATCCACCGCCGGAGAAATCTCGCCCCGAAACAATTCTGGAGCCATGTACGCTGGCGAACCGAACACCGGCGAATCCAAGTCCGGCGAACCTAAATTCGGCGAACTTGAGATCGAAGGCTTGGGCGACGATTGGTTATAGGCAATGCCAAAGTCTGTCAGCTTCGGGCTCCACCCGCCAAGCTTGAGGCTCAGCAGGATGTTTTCAGGTTTGACATCGCAATGAATAATGCCGCGATCGTGGGCATGACTCAGGCCGGAGAGCAACTCAAGCACAATTTGCAACAGCACCACCGTCCGAGGCCTCGGTGGCGATTCCAGGAGCTGACGCAGGGTTCCGCCTTCGCAATATTCCAAAATTAAATGGCGCTGTTGGTTGGTTGGCGAATGTTCAACGCCATAAAGCTGAATCAAATTCGGGTGCCGCAGCGCCAAAATCGCACTGAGTTCTCGCAAAAAATCGGCCGTGGGCGATCGCCGACTGTCCAAAATCTTCAGCGCCACCATCTGGCCATTCGACCGACTGAGGGCACAGTAGACCTTGCCAAACTGCCCCTGGGCCACCAGGCCAAACCGAGAATATTGCGATCGCTGTTGCACAAGCCGTTCTACACAAGCCTTTCTACACAAGCCGTTCTACACAAGCCGTCCTAGGAATGGGCCAACGTCTGCAAAATCTCACTCCACTCGATTTGCTCCTCCACCCCGGCTACCGCAGGAGCCAAACGTTCGGGGACGCCCAGGACAAAGCGATTGCAATCTGCTCCCAGGGATTCACAGCTAATTTGAACGCAGTCTAGCCCTTGCCCCGTCAGTTCGCTAAAAAACGAAGCCAAAAATGCCCGCATCCAAAAAACATACCGGGCGGTTCATCTGAGGAGCCTGAGCCGCAAAGGGAGAGTGCCAGGTTTTAATCATCAAAAATCCAGATTCCGCCAACTCCGCATCAAAATCCATCGTGCCCCAGCCGTGGCTCACCCAACATTCTTGCAAAGATTGCACAAACTCCGCCATGGGCAACTCGGACAGCGCCTGACGGTAGTAGTGGGATAGCTCCTCGCTAAAGCGCCGATAGAAGTTTTTGCCCCACCAGCGGCCACAGTTCGCCAGCACCAGACGGGCGGCCAAGCCGGTTTCTTGCTCGAGCCCCGCGTAGAGTGCCTTGATCAGCGTGTCGGGAATCGCTAATAGACGACTCCCGCTGCGGCTCTCCAGAATGCCCAGGTCTAAGTCGCTGCGCACGTAGGAATTCGCGGTGTAGTAGTTGCTAGGGACAACGGAGGAAGTCGAGAGCAGGTCAGCAACAGAAATCATGGTTTTGGGGTGAATGGCAGGGGCGAAATCGGGTTAGGGCCAAGCCTGGACGAAATCAAGGGTCTGGAAGCATTGAGAAGCACTAGAGGGTCTGGAAGGGCTGATAAAACAAGCCAAAAAACTTGAACTGTTTGGGCGTGAGTCGCCGCTCTAGCTGCTGGTGCAATAGGCTAAACAACAACACATCGAGCGCTCGACAATCGTAATTGGCCTGGGTGGCTAGCAGCCAGCGGCGCTGGTCGTCGATCAATCCGACATCGTTGACCAGCATCGCCATGGCGCACTGTCGCAGCGATGCAATACCGGTCTTGAGGCTGCGCTCTAGGTTTTCCTGAGTTTCTTGGGGAAGTTTGGCTTCCAGTTGATCGGCGATCGCCTGAAAGATCTCCAATTCTTGCTCCCGAATCTGCCGATACATCGCCAACCGCTGGGGCAACGACAACGTGTAGCGACCGAGTATTTTCAGCTCATCGCCGGTCAGATAGCGCTTGTCCGCCTCATCAAAAAACGCTTCGATCGTCAGGTACATCAGAGGGAGCCTCTCTCAGGAGAATACGGGGGGAACGTCAAGGAAATGCCTAGGCAAGAGAAAGGACTACATGGGCCGAGCTTGGCCCGGGCTAAAAGTCAGCAAACGAACCAAAAATATCATCTAGGGTCAGCTCGGCGTTGGCATGAGCTGCGCTATCGGCAAAGGCATCGAGGTCGGGCAGTTCTGTGGGGATAACCTCCCTGAGACCATCGGGTGCATTCGTGGAGATAGCCTGGGCCTGTCCGTCCGCCTGAGCCCCCTGCCAGGGGATTGCGCCAAAAAACTGACCCACGCTCAGCCGGTAACTTAGGGCATCCACCGAAACTGCGGTTCTCGCGGCTACCAAGCCAGCGTCCTGGATAGCGTCGGCGGTCTGGCCCCAGTGAACACCCTCAAAAAACTGACCCACGCTCAAACGCTTCCAAGCCTGGGGCTTTGATGGCCCGTTCGCGGGTTGCGGTTGGGGGGGCACTAAGACATTCAAGGATGTCGCGAAGGAAGGGCTCATGGCGAATTCTCCAGTGACTGCGGTTCTGTCTCGTTATTCTCCATCCCGGAGGCGCTGGGTGATATCCCTGGCCGTTGCGCCGTGACTCAACCAGAAGGAGGCAGCGTTAATCCGGTCTTGCCCGCCCAGGAGAAACTTGCAGTAGTTTTCGCCCATGGAATAGCATTGGATTTCGATACAACTGAGCTGTTTTTTGACCAATTCCGTAAAGAAGCCTGCGAACAGTCCCGCATAGAGGTGGCAGACGGGTTTACCGACGTCGCCGAGGGTGCGGGCCAGGGCAGAGTCGTAGAGATTAATGAACATGAAGCCCTGTTGGCGATCGCTCACATCCACGTCCCAGCGCCCCCAACCTTGGCTGACAAACGGCCACCACCAGGTTTCTAGCAAAAACATCAGATTCACCTGACGGATGCTACGGCCAAATTCCGTTTCGAACCACTTTTCAAACACAAGGGAATCGCGCTTACCCCACTCGCAACCTACGGTGTACATCACGGCAGCGGAGGCTTCACCCACTTCGTCTTCTAGGCCTTCGATCAAGCCGATAATAAAATCTTCGCTCGTGAGGAAGTTCTGGCTGCCATTCCAGTCAACCAAGGTGCCGCGATCGCGATCGAGACGAAAAAAGTCGCTATAGCCAAAGTGGTTATGCTTCTGTGGGAATTTGAGCTTTGTCTGAGGTGGGGTGAGGGATGCGATCGCCATGATCTTAAACCGTTAGATGGAATGACTGATTCATACTGTCGGTGGTACACCGTGGGATATGGGCTACACGCCATGGGTGTGCTCAAAGTAGTGAGCCACCTCGAAATTAACACTCTTAAGCTGCTTCAGCATCGAGCGTGTCACTAGTTTTCCCGCTTCGACAAGAATTTTCCCAGTAACCGGATGGAGAAGGTTTTGGTCTGCTCGCCGACCGATCAGCAGCTCGATGTCCTGAATTGAGTTGACATACATGCCGGGTAGCAGTTCGATGACGATGCCATCGCCCTGAACCCGAGTCTGGCAAGCCAAGCGGGAATTGGCTCGACAAGAGGTAATGACTTCTAGGGTACGCTGCTCCCGGCGCGACATGCGCGAGAGGGAAGACATGCCATCTTTGACAAAAACATGGCAGGTCGCACACATGCCCCGCCCGCCGCATTCCTTCAAAACCTCTAAATCCTGATGGAGCAAAACCGAGAGCAAGGTTGCGTGCTCTTCCACCGCCATGGTTTGCCCGATGGGCTCTAGCCGAATCTGTTTCACGATCGAATGCTCACCCTCAGATTCAGCCGATGCCTAAATAAATTCCCAACAACGAACCGATTCCCAACAACGAACCGATTCACAGCAACGAACCGATTCACAGCAACGAACCTAAAGCCCCAAAAGCTGACGCTGTTCTGGGGAAAGTCCCTGGGTCTCGGCAAGTTGGGGAAAGTCTCGGATGACGCGGCCACAGCGCTCGGCAAACCGCTCGGCCCAGTCCTGCAAGAGCGCCTGCTGCTGGGACGTGGCGGCGTGAGCAAGGGCAAAGTCGCGGTGGGGCTTAATCTGGCCAGAACGTTCAATCTCGAAGCGGCCCACCCAATCGGAATTGGGGCGACTCGCCCGCCAATAGTTGGCGACGACAGCGCGGCCGAGGTAATGGATGGCGCATTGGCCTAAGCAGTTCAGCGCGGCCAGCCAATCGGTCAGCGGTTGCTGGGCACCGGTGGAAGCGGGCTGAGATCGAGGCTGGAATTGGGGTATGGGTTGAGACTGAGGGGCTAGCTGGGAGGTGGCGTGAGGATTGTCTTCCTGAGGTTTCTCGGTCTCTAAACGGCCAACTCCTGAAAGGTCAACAAAGGTGTCCGGGGCGATCGCATCCGGTGGCGCAGCCATGCTCCCAATCGCCCTCCCCCTCCCCCGAGCGAAGGGATTTTCAGCCTGCGAGGGGGCAGAAGACTGCACAGGAGTCGGAGGGCGCTTGCCAGATGTTGTGGAGGTGGGAGCCGGTTGGGGGGCATTGCCTGAAGTTTCTTCCTCAGGAAACAAGTCGTGCAGTGTATCTTCTAGCTCGGGCCTGCGCCGAGCAGCTGGCTGAGCAACGGGTTCTGGGGCAACGGATTCCGGGTGAACGGGTTCCGGGGCAGCGGGCTGCAGCGGACGCAGCGGTGGAACAGCCATGGCGGGCAAAGGTTGATGGGGTATCGCAATTCGAGGAGCTGTGGTGAACACTGCGCCGCCCTGACCGTTTTGTTCCGTGATCTCCTCAACCATGGCTTGGGCGATCGCCTTTCCCTTAGACACCGTCACGGGGGTGCGAGCGACCAGTAACTTGCGGAAGGATTCGAGCGTGGCTTCCGTATTCGCCTCAAATTCTGCTTTCAACCGAGTAAACGCCTCGCAATAGTCCGGATAGATGAGCGAGTCTTGGGTAAGCACCAGCAAGATCAGCCCTGGATGGATCTTGTGAATATAGGCCTGAGTGCCCAGAAACTGAAATTCAAATGCATAAAAAGTCTCTGGGATGGTCTTCAGAATCTCCCAAACGCCTTGGGATACAGAGTCACGCTGTTGAATATTCAGTACCGTCTCGATGTCCTGAAAATAAGGGCGTGACTCTCCATCGATTAACGAAACGCCCTTGATTCCGGACACGTTCAGGAAATCTTGGACGACCTCCCAGTTCATCTCTGTACTTAACATTTATTCTAGATTTGCAACGTGGGCTGCCCTCAAGGGCATATATTCATAGTCGGGGCGGTCATGGGGGTGCCATGGTGTTATCGTTCCCGATCTAAGCATAAGAGTTTATGCTGTGGCACCGAAAAATGTGGTTCGAATGGGTGGTTCAAATTTGAAGTATTCGTTTTTGAGCGGCTGAGCTGATTTATGTCTGATCTCCCATTTACGCTCGACCAGTTACGCATTTTGAAGGCGATCGCGCCGAGGGTAGCTTCAAGCGAGCTGCCGACAGCCTGTATGTCTCTCAGCCTGCGGTCAGTCTCCAGGTGCAAAACCTAGAACGACAGCTGGATGTGCCGTTGTTCGATCGCGGTGGCAGGCGAGCCCAATTGACGGAGGCGGGGCATCTGCTGCTCAGTTATGGTGAAAAATTCTCAGCCTCTGCCAGGAAACCTGCCGCGCCATTGAAGACTTACAAAACCTCCAGGGGGGTACGCTGATCATTGGGGCCAGCCAAACCACGGGCACCTATCTGCTGCCACGCATGATTGGTTTGTTTCGCAAGCGCTATTCGGACGTGGCTGTCCAACTTCATGTGCACTCCACCCGCCGCACCTCCTGGAGCGTTGCCAATGGGCAGATTGATTTAGCAATTATCGGGGGTGAGGTGCCCGTAGAGTTGCAGGATTCTCTGGTAACCGTTCCCTACGCAGAGGATGAACTCGTGCTGGTTTTGCCCAGTAGTCATCCTTTGGCCCAGGTGGACATGGTGCAGCGAGAAGATCTTTACAAGCTTAACTTTATTGCCCTGGATGCTCAATCGACGATCCGCAAGGTGATTGACCAGGTGCTGACCCGCTGTGGCGTCGAAACCCGGCGGTTACGGATTGAAATGGAGCTCAATTCGATCGAAGCGATTAAAAACGCGGTGCAGTCGGGTTTGGGAGTGGCTTTTCTATCGACTTTGGCGATCGAAAAGGAGCTCGATATGAAGCTGCTCCACCAAGCCAAACTGGATGACATGACCATCTGCCGCACACTCTCGGTGATTTATAACCCCAACCGCTATCGATCGAAGGCCGCAGAAGTCTTTAGCCAAGAGATTTTGCCCAGCTTTGCCAATGGTCTCTACCGCGAGGGGTTTGATCTCTATGCGGCGGGTTCTGAGGCCCGGTCTGAGGCCGCCTCCGAGAAAGCGAAGACAAAACTGTCGAACCTCGAAGCCGCTGCGGCCAGAGCCTCGACCGGGTCAGGCAAGGAGGAGCCTAAGGAATGGGAGTTGAATCACACGGCAGAACAAATGTAGGTTGGGTTGGAGCATGAAACCCAACAGGGCCAAAGCTTTGTCTAGCGGCGTTGGGTTTTGACAGAACAAACGTAGCGTTGGGTGTCGGCAACCCTCAACCCAACCTACAGCGCCAAAACCTATCTAATAATCCTCTTGCAAGAGATCCATGGAGCTTCACTGCACCCGCCCCGGCTGTCCGCGTCCGCTGAATGTTTTTCCGGACTTGACCGACGTCAAAGCGATCAAGACGGTGAACCAAAAATTTTGTACGGCCTGTGGCATGCCCATGATTTTGGCTGGGCGTTATTTGCCCCAGCGACTCTTGGGCAGGGGCGGCTTTGGAGCGGCTTATTTGGCGATCGATCGCTTTTCCCCGACCCTGCGCACCTGCGTGGTCAAAATTTTTCAGCCCGATGGCAAGCTCAGCCCCGCCCAGCTGGACATGGCTCAGGGCCTGTTTGAACGCGAGGCCGAAGCCCTAGAACAACTCGGCAATGCCCATCGCCAGATTCCGGATTTGCTGGCGTTTTTTCCACTCCAGGTGCCGAGTTTACAGCCCGGCCAGATGCAAGAGCTTTTTTATCTAGTTCAGGAGTATATTGACGGTCAATCCCTCGAACAGGAGCTGGAAAAAACTGGGCCTTTGGCGGAGGCCGATGTACGCAAGATTTTGCTGGAGGTGCTCGGGATTTTGAGCTTTGTCCATGGGCGGGACACGATTCATCGGGATATTAAGCCGTCGAATATCATGCGCGATCGCCAGGGCAAGATTTACCTGCTGGATTTTGGGGCGGTCAAACAGGTGACCCAAAGCGCAGGTAAGGTTGCTAACAGCTCCACGGGCATCTATTCCCCTGGCTATGCCCCACCCGAGCAAATGCAGGGTGGGGCCGTTTATCCGGCTACGGACTTGTATGCCCTCGGCGTGACGACGCTGGTGCTACTAACGGGTAAGGAACCCGCCGATCTCTACGACAGCTTTAGCGGCCAATGGGAATATCGCAATCGGGTGAATATTGCCCAGGATTTGGCGGATGTTCTGGAGAAAATGTTGCGCCCAACTCCGCGCGATCGCTTCACCTCTGCCCAGGAAGTCACAGCGGCCCTAGAAGGGGCAAGCCTGGGCCTGACACCTCCTCCCCTCCCGACTCCGCCACAATCACAATCCTCATCCGCCAGAACCCGACCTCCCCAGCCAGCACCTCCAGTCCCGGCACTTTCCGGCCCGCCGCCGCCCGTTCCCAGCTCGCCGCCCGTTCCCAGGCCGTCCCCGGTCTCGGCCCCCCAGGCTGCGCCTCCTCGTCCGCTAGGCTCGCCGTCTCGGGCTCCCTTTTCGCTCCGGGAACTCCTCGGTCATGCGGCGTTCACAGGGGCAGAAGGGGGGATTTTGGCGATCGCGATCGCCAGTTTTGTCGGCACATCGTTCGTTAGCACCGGCAGTTGGCTCATTCTCCTGATGGGCCTCATGGCGTTGCAATACCGCCGCGTTATCGAGGGCGCTGACCTCTGGATTATTGCGGGAATTTCTTTGGTGATTGTGGGCCTAGTACCGGTGCTCACGCGGATTTTGAGTCGAGACCTAGTGAAATTGCTCATCCTCGTCGGCCTTGCCGGACTTACCGCTGTGGCGATCGCCCTACTGTTTCAAATTCTGTTTCGGCTGATAAGCCGGTTTTTCTAGGCCCGTCCATCTGGGCCAAGATTCCTTACCAAGGTTCCTTAATTCCAGTCCAAAAAATCTAGCGCCTGACGGTCTCCTCGCGGAGCCACTGGCACCAGAATCGGTTTGCCCGACGCATTCAGCAGCTCAACGGCCACCTCCACCGAACCGTAGTGATGGCGCAGCGAAGTTTCGATACTTTGGCGAACGGCGCTGGAGAGTGCCTCAAATTCCGGGTGGAGTAAGACTTGTACCTCGATGTGAACCTGGCGTCCTACCAGGCCGCGACTCCGGGGAGGATGGCAGCGAAGCACGCCCTCTGTGCGCTGGACGATGTGGGCGATCGCCTCCGGGGCGATCGCCTGGGGGCGAAACATCTGCGGCAGTTGACGACTCAGCCAACCCCAAGCATTGAGCACCACAAAAAGCAAAACACAGGGAACCAAGATGCCATCCAACTGACCATAGCCATAGCGAACTAGCAGTAAACTGCACAGCACCAGCAAATTCAGCCAAGCTTCCTGCAAAACCAACGTTGCATTGCCCGACAGTGCCGCACTCCGAGTCACCCCGGCCATATAGCGCTCCACAAAGGCAAAGCAAAAACTCACCAGTCCCATCAACCCCACCAGCTGCACTAGCGCCAGGGAGACCGTAGCACCGCCGCTCCCCTGCCAGCGCAGCAGGCCGACCCACAAAATACCCAGCCCTCCCGAGCCCAACAACGCCCAAAACAAAAAGCTCATGGCAACCTCGATCAGGCCATGAGCCGGAGGGAATTGGCGAGGATACTGGGGAAAGCGGTAGCCCTGCAAGGTAATCAAGGTACTGAATGTACACAGCAGCGTATGCATCGCCGTGGCCAGGATGCTAACGGAATGAGTTGCCCCGCCGACTAACAGCTTAAGCGTCAGCATCACCAGCAATGCCCAAAGCATGAGCACCAGCGTGAGCAGGTTGAGTCGCCGAGCCCGGCACTGTGATGAAGAGTCGAGCATGATTGCAGGGTTGGTGAACACTGGCAGTAATCCCTCTGGCGCTTATCCTTTTGATGCTCATCCCTGTGATACCCATCCCTTTGGTACATTGTCTCCCAATCAGACATCCAGCGCCCACGAAATAGTGCTCATGGCATTCTGCGCCCACTAGCAAGCCAAAATAGACCAGAAGGAAGGTGTTCCAGTCGTCCTAGCAGAACTAATATTGACAGTATCGATTCCGGCAGAATCAGTTTCAGCAGAACTACGCGGAAATAAAAATCACTGCCCGCAATTTTATCGGAACTTTACGGCCAGCCCATGAAGCGATGGGGATTGGGCCATTGTTCCGGGCGCTTGGGTTTCAGAAGAGGGCACTGACGACTGACCGTGTTTCGTCTCAGCACCCTGCATCTGGTTCGCTCCTCACACGACCCAATATTAGCGAACCAGAACAAAATTGTCATCAATGGGTCATCTGTAATGGGTCATCTGTGGTTCGCCGAAACGGGCTCGACAACAGACTCAACCTAGCTGCGTCACAGTCTACTTAAGCCATTTGGCGTAGACCCTGCGTGCGTATTGTTTGCCAAGCATCCAAAATCGGCTGTCGTCCGGTGTAAAAGTCGTGATATTCACGTAACCGGAGACAATTTACATTTTGATATGGATGCCAAAATCCCCATGACTGACGCCTAGTTATTTTATAAGTTTTACAGAGCACTACCGCTCAGTAAGTCTATCTATAAGAGCAGAAAAATACTTTTTAGCATTGACCTCATCACCCCAAAAAGCCATATCTCTATCGCATCTGTCGAGTCAAACACCTTGCGCCATAAGCCACTAAGCGGATCGTTATACGGAGAAGATTACGCACACCAAGAAAAATACATGTACAAAATATTGACCTTTAGGTCAGTGTTTCCTCGAAAGCCTTCCCCAGTTTCAGTTAA